>CAZYPO010000110.1:0-5056 GCA_964649225.1 uncultured Gemmatimonas sp.
TAGCGGGCGGGCTCGAGGGTGGCCGCGCGCAGCACCTCGAAGGGCGACATCCCGCCCTGCACCAGCAGCTGCATTTCCTCGTGGAGGCCGAAGCCGGGCGGGCTGTTGCGAAGCGGGGCATCGGTGCCGGTGAGCACCGCAACCCCCGCCCGCTGCATCGCCGCCACTTGCGCGAGCCGCTTGGCGAACACCGCGCGTCCCACCGAGTCCGCCCCAGAGGGAACACTGTCCGGCATCGGGAAGATCTGCGCGACATAGCGGCGCAGCGCCGCGGGCAGATAGTGGGCGAGCGAATCCCCGGGCAGCGCCCGGCCCGGCCAGCCCGCGACCTCGACTTGCGCCACGAATGTCGGCGTCACCCAGGTGCGGTTGCGCACCAGCCGGGCATAAAGCGGAGCGAGGTCCTGGGAAGAGCAGCGGCCGAGGGCACCCTGCACCGCGAAGCGCGGCTGGAGCGCGAGCGACTCGGCGGCAGTGCAGGGGATGGGGATGGCGAGCAGGTGCTCGATGCTCTTCTGGCCGGAATCGGAGGCGTCCCAGGCGCCCACCACACGGGGAACGTGGCCCGCGAAGACCATCCCGTGCTCGCGGGCCCGGCGCGCGATGGCGAAGTAGGTCTCGCGGGTTAGCTGGCTGTGCACCTTGATGAAATCGACGCCGAGCCGGACCAGCGAGTCCACCGCAGCGGGGGCGTCGGCCGGGGTGCGCACCAGGAGATGCGGGATGGGAACGTCGCCCCCTTCGAGATAGGGACCCGAGGCGACGATGCGGGGGCCGATCAGCGCTCCCTGCGCGATGGCCTTGCGCCAGGTGGTGAGGCTGTCCCACTCGCCCGCCATGTCGCGCACGCCGGTGACCCCGTTGGCGACGTAGAGCGCGAGCAGTTCGCGGCCCCCGGGGAAGACGGTGTGGACGTGCATGTCCCAGAAGCCGGGGAGCAGGAACTCGCCGCGGCCGTCGATCACCCGGCTGTCATTGGGGATGCGGGTCGAGCGGGAGGGGGCGACGGTGACGATGCGGTTGCCGCGGATGATTACGGTCTGATCGGGGCGGGGAACGGAATCCGTGCCGTCGATGACGCTGACGTGGGTGAAGGCGAGCGGGCGCTGGGCGAGGGCGGTGGCTGGCCCGGCGAGGGCCAGGACGATGGATCCCGCTGCGAGCCGGACCAGCAGCCGATCGGTCATGGCGGAGTATCCACTTCTCATGCCGATGCGCCAAGGATGATTCGAAGGGTAGATTATGGAGTTTTAACCAATCTGAGGCGAAGTCGCAGGAGATGAGGGGACTGAAAGAGCGAGATATGGTGACAACCCCTCGGCCCAGCGAGTACGTTTTATCGCATGAGGATTCTGCCCGCATTTCTGCTGGCCATCGCAGGCTCCGAAGCCGCGGCGCAGGTCAGCGTCGCCCCCTCCCCCACCAATGAGCTCCCCAATCCGTACCGCACAGTGGAAGGCTGGGCGAAGCTCCCGGCCGGCCGCAGCTGGGGCTCGACCAGCGCGGTGGAGGTCGACAAGGACGGCCGCAGCATCTGGGTCGGGGAGCGCTGCGGCGCCAACAGCTGTGCCGGCTCGAGCCTCGATCCGATTCTCAGGTTCGATTCGACCGGCACGCTGGTGCAGAGCTTCGGCGCCGGGATGCTGCTTTCGCCGCACGGAATCTTCGTCGACAAGGACGGCAACGTCTGGGTGACCGACTGCGCCTGCACCGGGACCGCCGAGCAGCGCGGCACCAGAAGCAGGGACGGGCAGCCCCTGGGGCACCAGGTTTTCAAGTTTTCTCCCGACGGCAAGCTGCTGCTCACGCTGGGTAAGGCGGGCGGCGGGCGGGATTCCGCCTACTTCTATCAGCCGAACGACGTGCTGGTCGCGCCGAACGGCGACATCTTCGTGGCCGAAGGGCACTCGTCGGCCACGGGTGCGAACGCGCGGATCCTCAAGTTCAGCAGCACAGGACTGCTGCTCAAGACGTTCGGCGGTAAGGGCACGGGACCGGGCGAGCTGGATCAGCCCCATGCGCTGGCGATGGATTCGAAAGGGCGCCTCTTCGTGGGCGACCGCAGCAACAACCGGATTCAGATCTTCGACCAGGAGGGCAAGTTCCTGGCGGAGTGGTCGCAGTTCAGCAGACCGAGCGGGATCTACATAGATAAGGATGACGTGATCTACGTGACCGATTCCGAGTCGGGCGGGGTCTCTCCTCCGCATGGCAACTGGAAGCGCGGCATCCGGATCGGCAGCGCCAGGGATGGAAAGCTGACCGCGCTGATTCCCGATCCGGTCGAGAACGCCAACAACACGAGTGCAGGGGAAGGCGTCGCCGTGGACGCGAAGGGAAACATCTATGGCGCGGAGGTCGGACTGCGCCGACTGCAGAGGTACATCAAGCCATGAGCACGAGCTTCAAGGTCAACGGGAAGCAGGTGCGGGTGGACGTCCCCGAGGACATGCCGCTCCTCTGGGTGCTGCGCGACGTCCTCGATCTCAAGGGCACCAAGTACGGCTGCGGCATAGCGCAGTGCGGCGCCTGCACGGTGCACATCGGCGGAGAGGCGAAGCGATCCTGCGTGACACCGGTGTCGCGCGTCGCCGGCGCCGAGGTGACCACGATCGAGGGCCTGTCGGCGGACGGGACGCATCCGCTGCAGCGCGCCTGGGAGGAGCTCGATGTGCCGCAGTGCGGCTACTGCCAGGCCGGGCAGCTGATGATGGCGGCGTCGCTGCTGGCGTCGGTTCCCAAGCCCACCGATCAGGACATCGACGATGCGATGGACGGGAATCTGTGCCGCTGCGGGACGTACTTGCGGATCCGGGCGGCGATCCATCGGGCGGCGGGGACCACGTCGAGCGTGGGAGGTCAGCCATGACCGACACGTTGCGGGTTAGCCGGCGGGAGTTCCTCCAGGCAACTATGGTCGCGGGCGGAAGCCTGTTGCTGGGCACGCGGCTGGGCTCCGCGTCGGCGCGGGCCGGCCGGGTGCTTGCCGATGGGGTGTTGAGCCCGTTCATCCGGATTTCGCCCGACGGGATCGTCACCATCATCGCCCAAAACCCCGAGATCGGGCAGGGTGTCAAGACGATGCTGCCGATGATCATCGCGGACGAGCTCGACGTGGACTGGAAAGACGTGCGGATCGAGCAGGCGGGGCTCGACACGGTGAACTTCAAGAATCAGTTTGCCGGCGGGAGCACCGCGACACCCAACCACTGGCTGCCGATGCGCCAGGTGGGCGCGGCGGGCCGCGCGCTGCTGGTGAGCGCTGCCGCCCTGACCTGGGGCGTGCCCGAGGCGGAGTGCACCACCGCGTCGGGTGTGGTGCGGCACGCCAGGAGCGGCAAGCGCCTCAAATATGGCGCGCTGCTGGCGAAAGCCGCGACGCTGCCCGCGCCGGATCTGGCCGCGGTCAAGCTCAAGGACCCCAAGGATTTCAAGATCATCGGCCAGCGGGTCAAGGGCGTGGACAATCACAAGATCGTGACCGGCACGCCACTCTATGGCATCGACGCCAGCGTGCCGAACATGCGCTACGCGGTGTACGCGAAGTGCCCGGTGTTCGGCGGCACGGTGCAGAGCGCCAATCTCGACGAGGTGAAGGCGTTGTGGGGAGTGCGGCAGGCCTTCGTGCTCGAGCCGGGGACCGGTGGCGCGTTGAACGGATTGCTCGGTGGGGTCGCGATCGTGGCGGACACCTGGTGGGCAGCGCGGAAGGCCCGCGATCAGCTCAAGGTGGTGTGGAGCGAGGGGACGGCGGCGGCGCAGAGCAGCGCGGGATTCGCGGCCAAGGCCGCCGAGCTGTCGAAGCAGGCCCCGCAGCGCTCGCTCCGGAAGGACGGCGACCCCGATGCCGCACTCGCGAGCGCGGCGAAGGTGGTCAAGGCCGAGTATTTCTATCCGTTCCTGGCCCACGCGCCGCTCGAGCCGCAGAACTGCACCGCGCAGTACCAGGATGGCAAGCTGGAGATCTGGGCGCCGGCGCAGACGCCGGCGAGCGGGCGAGGGCTGATCGCCCGGACGCTGGGGCTGCAGGAGGCGGACATCAGCATTCACATGACGCGGGCGGGCGGCGGATTCGGGCGGCGGCTCAACAACGACTGGATGGTGGAGGCGGCGGCGATCGCCAAGCAGGCGGGCGTGCCGGTCAAGCTGCTCTGGACGCGCGAAGACGACATGCAGCACGATTTCTACCGTCCCGCGGGCTTCCACTATCTCACTGGCGGGGTCGACGCGGCGGGCAAGCTTTTGGCGTGGCGCAATCACTTCGTTTCGTTCGGCGAGGGTGAGCGGTTCGCACCGAGCGCGGGCATCCAAGCGACGGAGTTTCCGCAGCGCTTCGTGCCCAACTACGCGCTGGACGTGTCGGTGATGTCGCTGGGCGTGCCAACCGGCGCCTTACGGGCACCGGGGAGCAACGGGATCGCCTACGCGATGCAGTCCTTCATCGACGAGCTGGCCCATGCGGCGGGGAAGGACCCGCTGCAGTTCCGGCTGGAGCTGCTGGCCGGGGCGCCCGAGGGTGAGGGCGTCAATGCGGTGCGGATGCGCGGGGTACTGGAGCTGGTGGCGGAGAAATCGGGCTGGGCGGCGCGGCCGCGCGCGCGGGGCACCGGGATGGGAGTGGCGTTCCACTACAGCCACCGGGGCCACTTCGCGGAGGTGGTGCAGGTGACGGTCACGCGGCAGGGAGCGCTCGCGGTCAACAAGGTGTGGGTGGCGGGGGATGTCGGGAGCGAAGTCATCAACGCGAGTAACGCGGAGAACCAGGTGCAGGGCGCGGTGCTCGACGGAATCGGCGAGGCGCTGGCGCAGGAGATCACGATCGAGCGCGGGCGCACGGTGCAGAGCAATTTTGATAATTATGAGCTGCTGCGGCTGACCAAGGCGCCGCCGGTTGAGGTGGTGTTCCGGAAAACGGAGTTTCCGCCCACGGGGTTAGGCGAACCGGCGCTGCCGCCGGTGGTCCCCGCGCTCTGCAACGCGATCTTCGAGGCGACGGGGAAGCGGATCCGCGCGCTGCCGATCGGGAAGCAGGATTTGTCGTGGGCGTGAGGCTCTC
>CAZYPO010000110.1:5156-6560 GCA_964649225.1 uncultured Gemmatimonas sp.
GGGGGTCGCAATGGACGTGATACAGCCGGTGTCGCGACGGCGGTTCGTCGGGGGGGTGACCTCCGCGCTGGGGTTGCTCACGCTCAAGCCGGGCCAGCTCTGGCCGCAGCAGGCGCAGAATCCGTCGCCGAGGCGGCAGGTGACCGCGGACGAGTATGACGCGCTGGCCAAGCTGGCCAACAACGAGAACCCCTATGGGCCGCCGGAATCGGTGCTCCAGGCGATGACCAAGGCGTTCAAGTACGCCAACCGCTATGGCTATCCGGACGGCGGGATCGTCGAGGAGATCGCCAAGCACCACGGGGTGAAGCCCGAGAACGTGATGCTCGGTGCGGGATCGGGGGAGATCCTGGACATGGCGGGCACCGCGCTGCTGCTCAACGACAAGAAGATCGTGGGCGCCGAACCTTCATACGACGTGCTGTACCAGCACGTGACGGCGCTCAAGGCGGATCAGATCAAGGTGCCGCTGCTGCCGGATTTCCGGCAGGACATCGCGGGCACCATCGCCGCGGTCAAGGCCAATTACCGGGACGTGGGCTTCGTCTACCTGTGCAGCCCGAACAACCCGACAGGGCGGGTGGTGACCAAGCAGGAAGTGGCGCAGCTGCTCGATGGGATTCCGCCCGACGTGATCGTACTGATCGACGAGGCGTACCACCACTTCGTCGAAGATCCCAACTACGCCACCTCGGTGCCCTACGTGCTGGAAGGGCGCCAGGTGATCGTTACCCGCACCTTCTCGAAGATCGCCGCGCTCGCGGGGATGCGGCTGGGGTACGCGATCGCGCCGAGAAGCGTGCTCACGCGGATGCGGCCGTACGGAACGGGGAGCATCAACGCGATCGTGAAGTGGGGCGGCGTGGCGGCGCTCAAGGACACCGCGTCGCAGGCGTGGGTCAAGAAGGTGACGCTCGAGCTCCGCGGCAAGGCGATGAGCGAGCTCACCGCGCACGGCTATCAGGTGGTCCCCTCGGACGCGAACTTCTTCATGGTGCACCTGCGGCGACCGGTGGGTCCCGTAGTGGAGGAGTTCCGCAAGAAGGGGGTGCTGGTGGGGCGGCCGTTCACGGCGGTGCCGGAGCATCTCCGGGTGTCGGTGGGGACGCCCGACGAAATGAACCGCTTCGTCGTGGCGTTCAAGGAGATCCTGCCGGCCGGGCGGGCGGCGAGCCAGGGCTAGCTTCTCGCTTTCGGGCTCGAGTGGAGCTCCACTCTGCGCCCGGGTCAGCCACCAGCCGCGCTGCCGCCCGCCCCGCCGTCCCGCTATGGCAGCCGGAGCGCCACCAGCGAGGTGCTCTCCCCTGCGCCGGTCGCGAACACGATGTACTGCTTCCCCTGATGCATGAAGGTCATGGGCACCGCCGTGGTCCGCGAGGGAATCTCCACCGCCCCGACCTGCTT
>CAZYPO010000111.1:0-6280 GCA_964649225.1 uncultured Gemmatimonas sp.
TCGCGGTGGCGGTGAGCGCCTCCCTCACCCTGGGCAATTCCGAGGCGAAGACGGGCGTCAATCTGGTACTGATCGCCGCGCCATAGCTCAACCAGGAGCACCGTGCGGCTTACCCGCCGCAGGAATCCGACTTACCGGGTTCTTGCGGCGGGTTGGGTTAGAGGGGTAAGGCAGCGCTACTTGTGCGCGCGCACCTGCTTGAGGAGCTCCGCGACCTCCATCAGGTAGATCGAGCTCCCCTTGAGATGCTCCGACGGGTAGGCCACAAATTTGCCGTCGGGTGAGAGGGAGTAGCCCCACTTGCTGTTGGGATCATCGCGGGTAAGCAAGATCGGGTGCTCGGGATCCGCCAACCGCACGAGGGCTACGTGGGTCATGGCCATGCCACGCGGCTGCGCGATCATCGTGAGGCCACTTCCGTCAGGGAGCCAGAAGGGGTTGTACCAATACTCGAAGGGAAGATTCAGAACCTGGGGCACCCCTTGGGGCACACCATCCACGCTGAGGTTGTATACCAGCTGTTTCTGTGAACCGGGGGGATTGCCTACCCAGACGGCGAGCCTTCGTCCATCGGGCGACCACGCCATCTCTCCGGGATCCGCCTTTGGGAAGCTGCCCAGCGTCGTCGGCTGGCGTCCCGGGCCCGCGACGAGCTGCAGCCGCACCGAGTCCTTGGTAGCTTCGGTAAAGACCATGCGGTTTTGATAGACGGCAAACCCGGTCTTACCGAGGAGGCTCGCCGGCACCTCGCCGATCAACCGGGACTCCCCGCTCACTGTGGCGGAGCGGACCTGCAGCCGGTTCCCGCTCAGCTGCCGGAACAGGAACTCGCCTCCGACGGCTGCATAGTACATACCCCCTGCGCCCACCGGTTCGCAGCAGCCGGCTCTCACCAGGTTGTGCGCTAGTTCCCTGCGGCTGCTGTCCTTGAGGCTCATCGCCATCAATCGCCATCCGGTGCTGCTGCGCGGATCGCCCGCCCGGTGCACCAGATAGCCGTCCTCTATTCCGACGAAGTTAAAGCCGGCGGCGTCTTCGGGAACCCAGAACGTGCTCCGCCGCTCACCGTTCGGGGTGACCAGAGCCAGGACCTGGCGCCCCTGCTCTTCGGTCTCGATGTACACGGCGTCGCTATTGTCGGTCCAGCTCCACGCCCAGTCGTAGCTGTCGCCGCGGGTGATCTGGCGAATCGGCCCGCCGGCCACCGGCACGACCTTGATGGGCGCGATCGCATTGCTCTTGATAGCCACGATGTATTTGCCGTCGGCGGCGAATCCCCTGAAGTTCAGGCCGGAGCGGGGCAGCGGCACTTCACCCAATACGGTACCGTCGGTCCGGAACAGGCGCAGACTGCGCTGGTTGCTGCCGACCTGCATGTTCACATAGGAGTATCGATTGTCCGGCGAAAGCACACCCATCCGTTCGCTGGAACGCGCTACCACGGTCGGAGCGCCTCCGTCGCGACTCACCTTCATGCGAACGAACTGGGGCGACTCCTCCACCTCGTAGAAGACAAAGCGCCCGTCGGAACTCCACGCGAGGGCACGAGGAGATCCCTGAGCGATCAGCGTGCGCGCATTCCCTCCCGTCACCGGAATGACTTTGAGCGCGCGGGACTCACAGCACTCCACATAGGCCACCGAGTGTCCGTCCGGCGAGAGAGGAGTACCAACCCGAGGCTCGCCGTTGACACCCTCGAGCGACAGTTGTCGCGGCGAGCCGGAGAGGGTGCCGGTTTGGGCATCGAACGGCGCGCTCACCAAGTACATCCGGTAGTCCGTGGGGTCGCGCCTGGGAAGGGTGGAAACGAAGACGATCCGGTCCCCCCGGGGGGTGAACGTGGGGCGGTCGTGGTACCCCTTCGTGCCCACGAGCTCGCGCGGCTCGCCGCCCGTCAGGGCCTGAATCATCAGCCGGCTCTCCAGGTTGGAGAGACGCTGAGTGAAGACGAGCCAACGCTCATCGGGGGAGATGGTTGGGGAGCCGACTTGCATGGAGTCGGAGCTGAACACCTGCCGGAGCAGCGACGGTCCTTGTGCTGGGGCTATCGCTACATGGAGCAGATAGCAGGCAGCGAATAGCGGGAGTTTCCTGAGCATAACCATCCTTCGGGGTGAAGAATCTGCCCGTTGCTCAGACAAGTCGCGTGCCCGCCAACGCTACCCAGCTAAGTGCCTCAGATTGAACAGGGTAGAGTACGACCCCGGCTCAGCGCCGGGTGGGGATGGTCAAGTTTCCTGACCGGGGGGGGCAATATCCTTTACTCTGCCGCTCGCCAGCCCGTACTTCTCGATGAGCCGGTCGAGGGTAGGCCGGGAGATGCCGAGCAGCTTGCAGGCCTGCCGCTTGTTCCCCTCCGTTTTGGCTAGCACGCGTTGCACCTGCGCGCGCTCGACCGAGTCCAGCGAATCGTCGCCCGACTCCTCATCGGTCGGCGCCGCCGATCTTCCCGCTCCCAGCGCCAGATGCTCGGTCCCGATCACGCCGCCGCGCACCATCACCAGGGCACGGTTGAGGGTGTTCTCGAGCTCGCGGACATTGCCTGGCCAATCGTAGGACGTGAGCGCCTTTAGCGCCGATGCGGAGACGGTCACCGCGCCGAGGTGCATCTCCCGGGAGATCCGGTCCACGAATTCGCTCACCAGCAACGGGATGTCTTCCCGCCGCTCGCGCAGCGGTGGCACCCGGATCTCGACCACTCGCAGCCGGTAGTACAAGTCCTCGCGGAAGCGGCCGTCCCGCACCAGCGCCTCGACATCGCGGTTCGTCGCGGCAATCACCCGCGCCTCGGTCCGCCGCGCACGCTCCCCGCCAACCGGGTAAAACTCGTGCTCCTGCAGCACCCGGAGCAGCTTGGCCTGAAACGCCGGCGAGGTGTCCCCGACCTCGTCGAGAAAGAGCGTTCCCCGTCCTGCCAGCTCGAACCGGCCGCGCCGCTCGGCCACCGCGCCGGTAAATGCACCCCGCACATGGCCGAACAGCTCGGATTCGAGCAACGTCTCGGCCACCGCCGTGCAGTTGAGCGCCACGAATGGCTCTTCGGCGAATTTCGAGTTGAAGTGGATGGCCCGCGCGATCAACTCCTTGCCGGTGCCGGTTTCGCCCCGGATCAGCACCGGCGTCCGGCTGTCCGCCACTTGGCCGATCAGCTTGTAGGTCTCGATCATCGCCGGATGACGCCCCACCAGACGCTTGAGCTCGAACGGCTCGGCGACCGCCGCGGCGAGCTGGTGCGCTCGCATCCGCAGCGAGCGATCTCGCAGGCACCGGCCAACTACGAGGTCGATGTGATCCAGATCGAGCGGCTTCACGAGGTAGTCGTAAGCACCAGCCTTCATCGCGGTGATCGTTGTGGTCATGTCCTCATGGGCGGTGATCACGATCACGTCGATATCCGGCCGCTCCTCCTTGACCTTTTTCAGCAGCTCGAGGCCCGACATACCCGGCATCCGGACATCCGTGATGATCAGCGCCGGGTCGAAGGCCACAAGCCCGGCGAGCGCCTGGGCCGCATCGGCTACCGTCTTCACTTCGTGGCCGGACTCAGTGAGGTGGTCTTCGAAGGTCTCGCGAATGGATTCGTCGTCGTCCACGACCAGGATCCGCGCGCTTGGCGTCTCCAAGGCCGGGGCGGAGAGTGATTCCGCGGCAGCAGTCGTCCGGGTACGGCGGCGTGTTCCGGGAAGGCCGCTGCTCGGCCAGGTGAGGGCCTGCGCGAACTGAGCTGCCGTCGCGTAGCGCGCGGAAGGGTCCTTCGCCAGCGCCTTCATGACCGCGCGCTCCAGCCATCCGGGCACCTCCAGCCGGCGCTCGCGAAGCGGCGGCACCGGTTCGGTGAACAGTCTCGCGATGATGGCTTGCACCGTCGCCCCACTGAAGGGGGCCGCCCCCGCGAGCATCTCGTACAGCATCGCGCCGAGGGAATAGATGTCGCTGCGGGCGTCCAGCTCCGTTTCGCCGATGGCCTGCTCCGGACTCATGTACGCCGGCGTGCCGACCGCGGTGCCTGATTGGGTGAGATTCTTGGTGACCGCCGCGGTCACCGCCTTGGCGATGCCGAAGTCGGTCACCACCGCCTCGCCGTCGTGCAGCATGACATTTTCGGGCTTGATGTCCCGGTGCACGATCAGCTGCCGGTGGGCGTAGTCCAACGCCGAGGCGACCGCGTGTGCCACCTCCACGGCCTCTTTCAGCGGCAGCTGCGGCGTGCGCTCGAGGCGCTCGCGAAGCGTTTCGCCCCCGACGAAGGGCATGACATAGTAGAGGAGCGAGGGCCCCTCGCTCTGCTCCGGAGGAACCCGGCCCGAGTCATAGAGTGGGACGATATGGGGGTGCTGAAGGCGGGCAGCGATCTGGATCTCGCGAAGGAACCGCTCCGAGCCGAGGCTCAGGGCGATCTCAGGGTGGAGGACCTTGAGCGCGACCGGACGCTGGTGGCGGACGTCCTGCGCCAGGAAGACCGTCGCCATCCCGCCGCGCCCCACCTCGCGCTCCAGCGTATAGCGTTCACCGAGCCCGGCCTGGAGGCGGCTCTGTAGATCATTCATGGATCGCCTGCCCCAGAGGTAACTCGATCACGAATTCGGTGCCCGGCTCGTTTCGCTCCGGAGCCAGCGCGAGGGTTCCACCGTTGTCCTCAATGGCCCGCTTGGCAAGCGGCAGTCCAAGTCCGGTGCCCGCGGACTTGGTGGTGAAGAAGGGCCGAAAGATCTCGGCTCGCATCGCGGTGGGAATGCCCGCCCCAGTGTCCGACACGACAAGCCGGATCCGGCCGGCGTAGACCGCCGTCACCACCCGGAGGGTTCCGCCGCCCGGCATCGCGTCAAGGGCGTTCAGGACCAGATTGAGGAGTGCGCCCTTTAGCTGAGAAGGATCCACCTGGATCTGGTCGGCACCCGCCTCGAACCCGCGCTCTATCCGCACGCCCTGCCCTTCGGCCTGTCCCGCTACCATGTCGAGCGTCTCGCCGGCGAGCCGGTGCAGCGAGCAGGTCGCCGTTTCCCGCGTTCCCACGCGGGCGAGGTCGAGCACGCCGCGGACCACGCCTTCCAGCCGGCCCACCTCGCGGAGTGAGATCTCCAGCGGGCGGCCGGCACTCTCCGACAGGAGGCCGTCGCGCTCCTCGCGCTCGAGCTTCTGAAGATTGAGCTTGATCGAGGTCAGCGGGTTACGGATCTCATGGGAGAGGTGCGCCGCGAACTGTCCCAGCACGGCCATCTGCCGGCTCGATTCGATCTGGCTCACCATTTCCCGAATCTTGCCGACCATCGTCTCGAACGACGCGGTGAGCTTACCCACCTCGTCCCGGCCGGCCGGCGGAAGCGCCGGGACGAAATCCCCGCGTCCAACCACCGCGGTGGCCGTGGTCAGCTCCTCGAGCGAGCGGGTCGTGCGCCGCAGCAGTTGGCGGAACACGACGGTCGCGGTGAGCGCGACCAGCAGGAAGAGCAACAGCGTCCAGCGCCGCACCGCCGTGAACGGTCCGGCAAACTCATTCACCGCCCCCGACACGACCACGGTCCACGGCGGTGCTGCCAGGCTCACGAACGACGCGACTCGGAGCGTGTCGCCGGCGTGATAGCGGAAACTGCCGGATGGTCGTTCCAGGGTCGCTGGAGACACGTTCCAAGTCCCCGCGGCGATGAGCGGCGCGATCTCGATCCCTTGCATCGCCCGGCTGGGGTGATACAGCACTCGCCCACGCGCCCGGTCGAGCACCATGCCATACCCGGTTTCCCCGAAGCCTGAGGCCAGCGCATCGATCGGGAGCATCGCTGCGAGCGTCGGGACTAGGGAAACCGCGCCGAGGCTGGCGCCCGACTGGAGCTCTCGAATCGGTTGCTCGACTGGATCGAGGCTCTCCCCTGTCCCGCGATCCGGCGCCGCGTCGCTCTCGAGCGTCGGGCCGAGCCGGTAGATCACCTGGCCCTGGCCGTCGCGGTAGACGAGCCCGGCATAGCTTGACCCCATCCGGCTCCAGGCTTCACGTAGGAACCGGTCGGCCTCGCGAGCCGCCGCCGAGTCGTCGCCACCCGAGCTGCGGCGCGTGAGCCAGCGCTGGGTCTCGGCGTTTTCGGCGAGGAGCAAGAGATCCGAGCGGAGCAGTGCGGCCTGGGCCTCGATGGTCTGAGCCACCCGCAGGGCGACCCGGGCATTCTGTGCGGCGATCAACGCCTCGAGCGCTCGAAGCGAGCGGGCGTACTCCACCCCACCCAGCGCGAGCAGCGGGACCACGGCGAGCAGGAGGAAGAGCGCCAGGAGCTTGGCGCGGAGAGACATA
>CAZYPO010000112.1:0-4295 GCA_964649225.1 uncultured Gemmatimonas sp.
TCCACCGCCAGGCCGCCGGCGGCCCGCCGCTGACCGACCCGCAGCGCGCCGGGAACCTTGCAAGCGTGCACGCCGCGTGGCGGCTCCATTTCGACGACGTGCGCCACTCGCTCGCCGGCGGCTTCTATCAAGGATGGGATCTCCATCCTGCGCAGCTGGTGTCGCGCTACGCCGCGCTGTACAGCTTTTTCCTCGACGGGATCGATGCCGCGGGCGCGCGTCTCAAGAACTTTGTCGGCAAGGCGGCACAGGCTACGCTGGTCGGAGACGTCTTCGATGACGCCGCCACCGGGCAGGGACTGCTCAACTTCTTCCTGCGGGGCCTCAACTCGGGAGCGATCACCGAAGCCGAGGCGCTGGCGATGACCGGACTGACCGCCGAGGAGTTACGGGGCCGCTCCTTCGTGAAGATCATGCGGAACCGGGCGTGAGCGGAACCGGCGTCGAGCTCGTCGATCTGGTGGCCCGCTGGGTGCACGTGATCGCCGGGATCATGTGGATCGGGAATTCCCTGCTCTTCAACTGGCTCGACCGCAATCTCGTCCCCGCGGGGAGCCGGCCCCAGACTCCCAACCCCACCGGTACCATCTGGTTGCTCCACAGCGGCGGGTTCTACTACGTCGAGAAGACGCTGCTGGAGGGAGCCCCGCTCCCGGCGCGCC
This sequence comes from uncultured Gemmatimonas sp., assembly GCA_964649225.1. Lineage (GTDB taxonomy): Bacteria > Gemmatimonadota > Gemmatimonadetes > Gemmatimonadales > GWC2-71-9 > JABFSM01. Next base: position 663 of record CAZYPO010000112.1, read on the forward strand.
TGCACTGGTTCAAGTGGCAGGCCTACGCCACCTGGTGGAGCGGCATGGTGCTGCTCCTGGTCCTGTACTACCTCGGCGGGCGCGCGGTGCTGGCCGACCCGGGCGTCGCCGCGCTGAACCAGGCGCAGGCGGTGTTGGTTGCCGCCGGTGCGATTTTCGGAGGGTGGGCGCTCTACGAATCCATGCAGCGGTTCGTCGCCCCTCGCGCGCCCACGATCGCGTTCATCGTCTGGATATCGGGTCTCACCGCCGTCGCCATTGTGCTCACGCAACTCCTCAACGGACACGCCGCGTTCCTGCACGTCGGCGCCATGCTGGGCACGATCATGGCCGCCAACGTGGTGTTGACGATCGTGCCTTCGCAACGGGCGCTGGTCACATCGGTGCAGGAGGGGCGTGGCGGCGGTGCGGAGCTCTCGGCTCGCGCCAAGCGGGTGTCGATCCACAACAACTATTTCACGTTCCCGGTGATCGTGCTGATGCTGAGCGGCCACTTCCCGGCGCTCTACGGGCACCCGAGGGGCTGGGTGCTTCTCCTGGTGCTGATCATCGGGGGCGCGGCGGTACGCCACGTGCTCAACATCCGCTTCGGGTTTCCGGCCTGGCGCCCCGCATTGTTCGCTACGATGGGAGCCACGGTCTTTGCCCTCTACGCGATCCTGCGGATCGGGGCCGCCTCATCGCCGGTTCAGAGTTCCGATCCTGGTGCGCCGGTAAGCTTCGCCGAGGCGCGGCATGTTATCGATCGCCGCTGCGGCTCCTGTCATTCGTCGCAACAAAGCGATAAGACGTTCGGCCCCGCTCCGGGGGGCGTGACGTTCGACACCCCGGAACAGATCGAGGCACGTGCGGCGCGCATCCGGGAACGCGCGGTAGTGACGCACACCATGCCGCCGGGCAACAAGACCAGCATTTCGGATGCGGAACGGGCGCTGCTGGGGCGGTGGGTGGCTCAGCTGCCTCGATAGGTGCTGGAGCCGCTCACGGCCGCGGGCTCGGCGAGGCGGCCGCCGCGCCGGCCAGGCGTTCGCGCAGCTCGGTGAACCAATGCGTCACGACCGTGACCGCCGGAACTTCGGGGTACTTAAGGGCCACGAAACGGCGCCCGTCGGGAAAGACGTCGTAAGTTCGTACCGGGTCCCGGTCGTAGGGCCACTCCACCGCCCAACGCCGCCCCAGCACCTGAAAGCCCGAACCGGTTTGAACGCGGAGGGCGACCAGGCTGTCGTCGGCCAGATAAAACAAAGTGCCTCCGTCGGCCGACCAGGCCGCTTCGGACCCCCCACCTTCCGAGATTTGCCACTTGCCCGCCGCGACCGGGAAGGCCCGAACGTAAATCTCGTCCTTGCCCGTCTCGCGCGAAGTGTAGGCCACCCACTTCTTGTCGGGCGAGAGGCTGGGCGCAAAGATCTGCCAGGCCTCATGGAGGTACGGTCTGACCTTCGGCTCGGCTGGGAGGCTCAACAGGTCGAGGTTCGAGCTGTCAGCATCCCAGTGAGTCAGCAAGAGCTGCCCGTCGGCCGCCCAGCCGCGGGGTGCCTGGCTGCCAGGTGCGGTGAAAAGGTGCTCCTCCAAGCCGCTGCCATCCGCCTTCCGGCGGGAGACATCGTTTCCCGTCTCCGAAAACCTCATATAGGCAACCGACTGGCCATCCGGCGACCACAGGGGGGACGCGCCGTTCTGGAAGGTGAGCCGGGATGAGGTTGCCCGGGCGAGATCGAGAATGTAGACGTCGCCGGGAGACCCGAGCTGCGCGATCAGCTCGTACGCCACCCGTTTTCCATCCGGCGAAATCCGCGGCGCGTTGATTTCGGCAGGCTTGACGGGCAGCACGGTCTCCCGCCCCGCGGAGTCCACGACGATCAAGGTTGCCAGGCTGCTCCCCCCCGGCCGGTACGCGGCAACGCCGTTGCCGGAGAGCGCGAATTGCACCGCCCCCCCGGCGAATACTTGCACGCCGTCCACCACCGGCACCGGTTGGCCGGTTACCTGCCGGTGTCTGACATCGAAGGGCACCGCAAAGATCGCCTGACTTTGATGGCCGTAGACCAGGTAGCCGCTCGTGAGATAGTGCGGGCCGTCGCCCTCCGCGATGATCTGGGTGGCCTGGCCGGTTCCCAGCTCGATCGCGAAAATTCTGTGATCGGGCGTGCTCGCCAGGATCCCTTTTCCGTCTGGCAGCAGCTCCGGCCAGCGGTACCCCGAGCTGGTATCGGCCAGCGGGACCCGGGCGGGCGTGCCTCCCGCCGCGCCCACTCGCATCAATCGATTGGTCTGGTCCGCGTAGAGAATCGTTCCGTCCGCGGACCAGCTCGGTCCGCGGATGAGTCCATGCACTCTGGCAATGGTGAGAGCGGGGCCGCCGGCAATGGGGACTTTCTTGATCGCGTCGTCGCGGTAGAAGCCCAGCCAGCTTCCGTCCGGCGAGAAAAACGGCTGGGATCCTCCGGCGCTGCCGGCCACGGGCGTAATCGCGACATCGCCCAGCCGGCGCAGGTACAGCATGGACTGCGCGCCGATCGCGGCTCCGACGAACACGATCCGGCTGCCATCGGGCGAAACCGCCACGTTACGCCCCGTCAGAGTGCGAGGCGTCTGGTCCCGGCGGGGTAGGAACTCGAAGCGCGCGGTCGCCTCATCCGGCTGGGGGCGCGGCCTGAGCGAGCTCCAGAGGGCGAACGCGATCGCCCCGGCCGCCACCGCGGCCAGCACCAAGACGCGGCGGTCCTGATACCAGTGCCTCCGCGGCGGCACCGGGAGGGCCGCTTCGCTCGCGGCGGTCTGGTACTGGCTATCGAGCACACCGGGCCGCACCAGCGCGTCGGCGAACGCCGCGGCGGTAGGGAAGCGATCCGCGGGAAGCTTGGCGAGCGCCACCTGGGCGGCGAGTGCCACGTGGCGCGGCACCGATTCGCGCAGGGTGCTGGCGGAGGGCGCCTTCTCGGTGATCACCTTGGCCAGCACCGCCTGCGCGGTGGGGCCGGTGAAGGGCGGCTCGCCCACCAGCATCTCGTACAACACGCAGCCGAGCGCATAGAGATCGGTGCGCGCGTCGAGCGAGCGCTCGCCCATCGCCTGCTCCGGGCTCATGTACGCCGGCGTGCCGAGCGACATCCCGGTCTCGGTCATGCGGCCGCTGCCGGCGGCGTTGACCGCCAGGGCGATGCCGAAGTCGGCCACCAGCGCCTGGCCCTCGTGCAACAGGATGTTTTCGGGCTTGATGTCGCGGTGAATCACGCCCTGGCGGTGGGCGTAGTCGAGCGCGCCCGCCACCTCCCGGGTTAGGCGCACCGCGTCGTCGACCGGAAGCTGGCGCTCCCGGGAGAGCCGGTCGCGCAGCGATTCTCCTTGTACGTAGGGCATCACGTAGAACACGGTGCCCTCGACGCGGCCCGAATCGATCAGGCCGAGGATGTGGGGATGCTGCAGATTCGCGGTGACCTTGATCTCCTGCAGGAAGCGCTCGGCACCGATCACCGCTGCCAGCTCGGGCCGCATCACCTTGATGGCGACCTTGCGGCCGTGACGCACATCTTCAGCCAGATAGACCGAGGCCATGCCGCCCTGCCCGAGCTCGCGCTCGATGCGGTAGCGATCTCCCAGCGCCGTCTGAAGCGAGTTCAAGCCGTCCGT
>CAZYPO010000112.1:4395-6159 GCA_964649225.1 uncultured Gemmatimonas sp.
GCGGCGTGCCAGGAATTCTACCACCCCCGCCGGCCCCGGGCATCCCCACTCAATTTTCTTGAGGAACTGAAGCAGAGACTGGCGAGGCTGTGACCGAGGCGCTCACTCGTGGCGCTGCTGGGGCGGTGGGTGGCTCAGCTGCCTCGATAGGTGCTGTAGCCGAAGGGGCTCAACAACAGCGGCACGTGATAGTGCTCCCGGCCGGCGCCGATACTGAACTGCACCACGATGTCGCTCCAGAGGGTCTCGCGACCCGCGCTTTTGAAATACTCCCCAACTGCGAAAGTGAGGCGATAGGTCCCCGCGGTAAGCGGCGGGTCCTTCGCGATGAGGTCCCGCACCCGGCCGTCGGCGTCGGTCACCGCGGAACCGAGGACCACCCCGTCTCGCTCGAGGGTGACCCGAATCCCCTGGGCGGGCTTGCCGAGCCCGGTGTCGAGCACATGGGTGCTGAGGGTGCTCATCCGAGCAGTTTCTCCAGTCTCAGTCGCGTGATTTTCTGTTGCTCCAGCGCCGCCGTGGTGAGCTCGACGTCGGGCTTGTTGGTCAGACGCGTCCGGGCCATCGCGAGCATCTCTTCGGCGGTCTTGCCGGAGGCGCAAACGATGTAGCCGTACCCGAAGCGCTGCTCGTATCGCCGGTTCGTCTCCGAGAGCGTGGTTCGGACGCCGTCTCCCGCCGCATTCATTCCCGCCTGCTCGCCGGCTGACCAGCTCTGCCCCCGCTCCGTCTGGGTTCGCGCACCGCTCCGCTCGCCGATCCGGGGGTGATGCGCAAACGCCTCCAGCCAGTCTGCCCGACCCAGGGACCGCCACACCCTGTCCGCCGAGTCCAGGAGCGCGTCGCGGGTGCCGAAGGGCCGCCGCGCCAGCATCGCCGCAACCCAAGCCGACGAGCCGCAACACGACGCCAGGAGCTCGGCTGCTTCGGCCGTGGGGCTAGCGTCGAGCTCGGCGACGCTCACGGTCACCTCACTCACTACCCTCGACGCGCCCGAACAGCCGCAACCGCGCGACGCCGCCGTCCGGATAGATATTCAGGCGAACGTGGGTCGCTTCCCTTGCCTTGATGTTGTCCCAGCGGTGGCGGGCGTTCGGCTCGATGGCCGACTTCGGCACCAGAACCCTCCACCGGGCCTTGCCGGCGTCGAACGAGGACCCGGCGTCGGTGTATTCCAGCAGGGCGCGGCCCGGGGCGTTGCCCTTGTAGTGATCAGTGTCCAACTCGACCCGCTCGATCACCCCGCGGCGCGCCAGCCGGACGATGGTCCAGTCGTGGCCCGGGCCTCTTCGGCGCCTGGTCTCCCAACCATCCCCCATGTGGGTGGAACGGCCCGGCAGGAGCAGATTCTGCGGCTGGCCGTAGTGCATGTCGCTACAGGCAACGACCACACCGCCGTTCTCGAGCGCCGCGAGATCCACCTCGCGACCGGCTTGGAAGACGCTCTCGTCGGGCTGTGCTTCTCCGTGAACCCGCAGCCGGGCGACGCCACCGTCGGGAAAGATGTTGAGCCGGAGATGGCTGACGCGTCGCCCTTTCCCTGCGATCGCAAACGGGTTGGCGCTGTTTCCCTTGAGACCGGTCTTCGGCAGGAGCGGTTTCCAGCGAATCCCCGGACCGCTCATCCGTTCGGCCGACGGAGTGCCCTCGACCAGGCAGGCATCGATGCTGGCGTGCTCCGGAAAGTTCCCGGTGAAGAAGCTGGTGTCGATCACTACGCCACGGACGATTCCCGGAACGCCCAACCGAATGATGGCCCAGTCG
>CAZYPO010000113.1:0-6113 GCA_964649225.1 uncultured Gemmatimonas sp.
CAGGGGTTCATTGCCGCGACGAGCGTGAAGCGCGCGGGGAAGCTGAGCCGGGCGAGGGCGCGGCTCAAGCACACTACTCCATCCTCGAGCGGCTGGCGCAGCACCTCCAGCACGTGGCGGTGAAATTCGGGCAGCTCGTCCAGGAAGAGCACGCCGCCGTGCGCCAGGCTCACCTCTCCGGGGCGCGGGACCGGCCCGCCTCCGACCAGACCCGCATCGCTGATGGTGTGGTGAGGCGCGCGGAATGGCCGCGCGCCGATCAGCGCCGCGCCGCTCGGCAAGAGCCCAGCGACACTGTGAATCCGGGTGATCTCAATGGCCTCCTCGAGCGTGAGCGCAGGCAGGATCGAGGGAACCCGGCGCGCGAGCATGGTCTTCCCCGCCCCGGGCGGACCGATCAGGAGGAGATTGTGGCCGCCCGCCGCCGCGACCTCGAGCGCGCGCTTGGCGGCAAGCTGGCCGCGCACATCGGAAAAATCGGCGGAGCCCCCAACCGAGCTCTGGAGCTGCGCACCCGGCTCCACGCGCGCCGGTGCGAGGGGCGCCGCGCCATTCAGGTGCCCCATCACCTGCCGCAGCGACTCCGCCCCGATTACCTGGAGTGAATCCACCACCGCGGCCTCCGCCACGTTGGACGCGGGCAGGATCAAGCCTCGGGCCCCGGTCGCGCGCGCGGCGAGCGCCATGGAGAGGGCCCCGCGCACGGGGCGCAAATCGCCCTGGAGGCCCAGCTCTCCCAAGAAGACCTGACGATCCAACACGCCGGAGGGCAACTGCCCGCTCGCGGCGAGCACCCCGAGGGCGATGGGCAGGTCGAAGGCCGAGCCTTCTTTGCGAACATCGGCAGGCGCGAGATTGACCGTGATGCGGCCGAGCGGGAACTCGAAGCCGGTATTGATGAGGGCGGCGGTGACGCGCTCGCGGCCTTCCTTGACGGCCCCCTGAGGCAGCCCCACCGTGGAAAAACTGGGGAGTCCGTTGCTCAGGTCCACCTCGACCTCCACCGGGTAGGCCTCGATGCCGAGGAGGGCGGCGGAGCGCAGGCGGGCGAGCATGTGGCAGTATCGACGGCCCGGGGGAGCGGCTGTGCACCGGACGAGTGCGAGGAACGTCCAAAAAGCGCACCCGGGAGTTGACGCCGCAAGCTCGCCGGAATCCAGCCGCGGGACGGGAAATGAACAGTTGGAGATTCTGTTGCGCGCTGCTGCAGCTCCTGGGAGCACAGAATCCTCCCTCTGCCGAGCTGGTTCAGGTCGCGATGCGCCAGGTGAATTTTCACGTGGACCCCACGATCGTACTCCGAATTGGCTACCTGCGCGGGAAGTTGCTCTCGACCCACCCCGGCTCACCGCCGCGCCTCGAAGACAAGGGCTCGTTCATCCTGCAGATCGATTCGGCGACGATGAGCCTGGACACGCGGGGGATGAGCCAGCTGCTCAACCGCTACGTGTTCGGGTATTCCGGGGCCCCGCTGAAGTCACTCTCGCTTTCGGTGGAGGGCAAGCGACTGCGGCAGCGCGGCCGGCTGCACGGCTTTCCATTCAACATCCTGAGCGATCTCAGCGTGACGCCGGCCGGTGAGCTGCGGCTGCGGCCAGTTTCGATCAAGGCGTTCGGGATTCCGGTCGCCGGGATGATGAAATTTTTGGGGATGCAGCTGGAGAAGATGATGAAACTGAGCCAGGCCAAAGGAGTGCGCGCCGAGCACAACGACCTGGTGCTCTCTCCCACGGTCATGCTGCCGCCGCCCCAGATCCGCGGGCACCTGGCCAGCGTCGAGCTGCGCGACTCCGCCCTGGTGCAGGTATTCCGCCCCGACTCAGGAAGAACTCCGCTGCCGCTCATCCCTCCCGATACGAGCGCGGTCAACTACATGTATTACCAGGGGGGCTCGCTCCGCTTCGGGAAGCTGACCATGACCCCGGCGGATCTGCTGATCCTGGACGGCGATCCCAGCGACTGGTTCGAGTTCTTCCTGGATCGCTACAACGACCAGCTGGTGGCCGGCTTTTCCCGCAACACACCGTCGGGGGGCTTGATTACCACCATGCCGGATCTCTCAGCCAGACTGACCCCCGTCCGCAAGCCGCAGGTCAGGCCGTAGCGGGTTTCTCGGCGACGGTGCGGGGGAAGTACATTACGGCCGGTCCCTCGAACAGGAGTCCCTCAGTCATGTCACGTCGCAAGGTGAGCCGGCGCGATTTCGTCGCCGGCGCGGGCAGGGCAGCGCTCGGCGCTATGGTGATTCCGCGCCACGTGCTCGGGCGCGGCTTCCAGGCGCCCAGCGACACGCTCAACGTCGCCATCGTCGGCGCCGGCGGGATGGGGATGAGCAATGCCGAGGCGCTGGGGAGCGAGAACATCGTGGCGGTGTGCGACGTGGACTTTGCCTATGTGGGTCGCTCGCTCACCGGGCAGGACCAGTCCCAGGGACGGCCCCGGCCCGAGGGGGTCCGGTTGCAGGAGCAGTACGCCAAGGCCAGACGCTACGCCGATTGGCGCGAAATGCTGGACAAGCAAAAAGACCTCGATGCGCTGGTCATCGCGACGCCCGATCACTTGCACGCCGTGATCGCGAAGGGAGCCATGCAGAGCGGGAAGCACGTATACGTGCAAAAGCCGCTCACCTACTCGGTGCACGAAGCGAGAGTGCTTCGCGCCCTGGCACTCAAGAATCCCAAGCTCGCAACGCAGATGGGGAATCAAGGCCACTCGCGCGAAAGCGCTCTGCTGATCAACGAGTGGATACAGGCGGGGCTGATCGGCCCGGTACGCGAGGTGCACGTCTGGACCAACCGTCCCGTGGGATACTGGCCCCAGGGGGTTCCACGCCCCCTGACCACACCAGTCAGCAACACCGGGTGGGGACAAGGTCGCCTCAACCAGATGCTCGCTTCCGGGATGGGTAGCGTGCCAATTCCGGAGGGGCTGCACTGGGATCTCTATCTCGGGCCCGTGGCGGAGGACGTCCCTTATCATCCCATCTACCATCCCTTCAACTGGCGGGGGTGGGTGGACTTCGGCGTGGGAGCGCTGGGGGACATGGGTGCGCATCTGATGGACCATCCCTACTGGGCGCTTGGCCTCGAGTACCCCACCAGCATCGAGGCCACTTCGACGCCGTGGGGAACGACTCCGCAAGCCCCGCTCGATCCGATGGCGCCTGGCAACACTCCTTCCGGCCGTACTCGCACCAAGCTGGTGTCCTACCCGGTGGCGACCACGGTGCACTACCAGTTCCCCGCGCGCGGCGAGCAACCGCCGGTCAAGCTGACCTGGTGCGATGGCGGTCTGTACCCGCCGCGGCCTGACCTGCTGCCCGACGAGGTGACGCTCAAGAGCGAGGGCGGGGTGATCTATTACGGTGACAAGGGCGTGCTGATGCACGATACCTACGGCGACAATCCCCGGCTCTATCCGCAAACGCTGATGGAGCAGACCGCGGCGGTGCCCAAGAGCTTCAAACGGGTCGAGGGCAGTCACGAGATGAACTGGGTCAACACCGCCAAGGGGAAGACCACGGCGAGCTGCCCGTTCGAGTACGCCGCCCGGCTCACCGAGACGATGCTGCTCGGGATCGTGGCGTTGCGCTCCGGGCAAGGCCGCAAGCTGCTGTACGACGCCGCCAACATGAAGTTCCCCAACCAGGCCGACGCCGATCAGTACCTGACGCGAGAGTACCGGACGGGCTGGGCGGTTTAGGAGGGAGGAGGGAGGAGGGAGGGGGGACTACCACATTGCGATTGCGCGAGGCTGGGATGATCTATCGAAATCGGCTTACTGCCCGAGCCGGTCTGCTCGGATGGTTACTGACCACTGTGTCGGGCGTCGCCTGCGCGCAGGGCGGCCCACCGGCGGCTAATACGCTCACTCCGGCCGAACAGCAGGCGGGCTGGCGGCTGCTCTTCGACGGGCAAACCACCAAGGGCTGGCGCGGCTACATGCAGGACTCGATGCCGGCCGGGTGGCAGGTGGCCGACGGCGTCCTGGCGCGGGTGGCTCCCGCCCGCGACATCATCTTCAACGAAAAGTTCAAGAACTTCGAGCTCTTGGTCGACTGGAAGCTCGCGCCGACCGGGAACAGCGGGATCTTCTACCGCGGGATCGAGGGGCCCGAGTTCATCTACTACAGCGCCCCGGAGATGCAGGTGCTGGACGACAGCGGCCATGTCGACGGCAGAACGCAGCTCACCTCAGCAGGGGCAGTGTACGGGCTGTATCCCGCGCCGCGGGGCATCGTCAAGCCGGTAGGCGAGTGGAACACGGCGCGCATCTTGGTCAACGGCAATCACGTCGAGCACTGGCTCAACGGGCAGCGTATCGCGGAATACGAGCTGGGCAGCGCCGATTGGAGCGAGCGGGTGGCGAAGAGCAAGTTCAAGCAGTGGCCCGAGTACGGGAAGGCCGCCGAGGGGTTTATCGGACTGCAGGAGCACGGGAACTGGATCGGGTTCCGGAACATCAAGGTCAGGGTGCTGCCCTAGTCATTCCGCCCGCAGCGCCTCCATCGGATCCACCCGCGTGGCCCGGCGGGCGGGAATCAGGGCCGCGCCACCCGCAACCAGCGCCATGAGGAACGAGACCGCGGCCAGGGTAGCCGGATCCGTGCCGCCCACTCCGTAGAGCATCCCCGCCACCACGCGCTGCATTGCGAGCGCCCCCAACAGTCCCAGCACGATCCCACTGCCGGCCATGGCCAGTCCCTGGCGTAGCACCCCGCGCAACACCAGCGACTGGTTGGCGCCGAGCGCCATGCGCAGCCCGATCTCGCGGGTGCGCTCGGCGACCGAGAACGCCATCACGCCGTACAGGCCGATCGCGGCGCCTGAATCTTCACGCCACAGCTTCGGCCACGACCGCCGTGCCGTAGCAGAGCACTTCCGTGACCCCATTCATGATCTCGTTGGCATCGTAGCGGATTCCGATGATGGCATTGCCGCCGGTCTGCTCTGCGTGCTCAAGCATCAGCTCGAACGCCTCCTGGCGGGCTTTCTCGCAAAGGGAGATGAAATTCTCGATCCGGCCGCCAAAGAAGACCTGGACCACCGCGCCGATGTTGCCGACCACCGAGCGGGAGCGGACCGTGATGCCCATGACCACGCCGAGGGTCTGCGCCGTGTGGTACCCCTCGAGGGTGAAGGCGGTAGTGGTCATGTGGTGCAGGATTTTGGGACCGGAGTGCGGGACGAGTTTGGTCATGGGATCACAGGTGAGAGGTTGGAGGTTGGAGGTCAGGGAAAACATGTATTAGAAGGGCCCGCTTGCGCCAGCAAGCGGGCCCGCCCCCCTCCCTGAATCCCCAATCCCGGCGCTTAGTCCGACCGCAGCGCCTCCAGCGGATCCACCCGGGTGGCCCGGCGGGCAGGCACCACCATCGCGCCCACCGCGGCGAGCAGCAGGATCAGCGTGACGCCCGCGAGGATGACGGGATCGCGGGGCGAAGTCTGATAAAGCAAGGGCGCGAGGAAACGTCCGCCGACCAGCGCCACGCCGAGGCCGAACACCATCCCGGCCACCACGACGCGAAGGCCATCGCGCAGCACCGAGCGGATGAGGTGCCGCGGTGAGGCGCCGAGCGCGGAGCGGATGCCGAATTCGTGGGTGCGCTGTGCCACGGTGTAGGACATGACGCTGTAGAGGCCGATCGCGGCGACGAGCAAGGCAAGGCCGCCGAAGACGCCGAACATCACCGCGCCTAGCCGCCAGGGCTGGATTTCCGGATCGATCTGCGACTGGAAGGTCCGGATGTTGGGCGCGGGAAGATTGGCGGCCATCTCGTGGAACACCTTGCGGACCGCGGGAATCATGGCCGCCGGGGGGCCCTGGGTGCGAAGGAACAGGATCCGGTCCCGCGACAAGGCCCGGAGCTGAGACTGCGCGAGCGGCACGTAGTACATCGCCCGGGGCGTCTCCTGGATCTCGTTGACCCGCGCGTTGGCCACGACCCCGATGATGGCCGCGCAGGGCAGGCTGTCCTCGCCCACCTTCACGCACTTTCCGAGCGGATCCTGCCGGGGCCAGTAGAAATCCGCCAAATGCTGGTTGATCACCATCACTTGCGCCGTGCCGGCCCGGTCGGCGTCAGTGAATCCGCGGCCGCGGACCAGCCGCAT
>CAZYPO010000114.1:0-6016 GCA_964649225.1 uncultured Gemmatimonas sp.
GCTAGGGAGCTAGGGAGCTAGGGAGCTAGGGAGCTAGGGAGCTAGGGAGCTAGGGGGAAGGGCCTCTCCTAGCTCCCTAGCTTCCTACTTCCTGATGAGATATTGCACCTTCGCAAAGTACTGCGTCGCCGTTCTCGTCCATCCCGTCGGTCCATCGGTCGCCTTGATCCGCCGAGCGCGGCGGTCGGTGATTCGCGGGAGCCGTCGAGCGCTGCGCGGCGAGAACGCGCCGCGCGCTACCGGACCGGGCTCGAGAAGATCGCGGGCGTCCGGGTGGTCGCGGAGTCGCCTGGCTCGACCCCGGTCTATCACCTGATGATCATCCGGGTGCCGGCGGAGCGTCGCGACGCGATCCGGGACGGGCTGGGCAAGCAGGGGGTCTCGACCGCGATCCACTACCCGACGCCGATCCACCGCCAGCACGCGTACGCCCAACTCGATCAGGGCGTGGGCAGCTGTCCGGTCGCGGAGCGCGCAGCGCAGGAGATGATCTCGCTGCCGATGTATCCCGCGCTCGCGCTCGCCGACGTCGACCGCGTCGTCGACGCGATCGGCAAGCTGATCTAGCCCGAACTGCCCCGCTCACCCTGAGCGAGCAAGGCCGCGAAGCGGCCGCGCGCAGTCGAAGGGCCAGCTTAGACGTCGGATCCGGGCAAGACCTTCTTCGGCCATCCGACGACCAGCGAGGTCGCGACCCGCGCGACATCCAGCCCCGCGCGCAAGACGACGTCCCGCCGCGCGCCCGTCGCGACGCCGGTGGTTCGGCGATGGAACTCCACCGGCACCTCGACCACCTTGGCCCCGCCGCGCGCGGCACGGATGACCCGCTCGCCCTCGGCGAACACGCCGATCGCGACCACCGGCACGTGCAAGAGCTCCCTCCGCCCGAGCTTGATCGACCCCGGATCCCCCCCCGGCGCGCCGAGCGCGCGCACCGCGCCTGCGTACGTCAGGGACAGCACCTGACGACACCGGCTGTAGACGTCGCGCTTGTTCTGGCGCACGCCGATCACCAGGTCGGCGCCCTGCTCGACCGCGGCGGCCATCGGATGGAGCGACTCCATCGGCCACTGGCGGTCGGCGCTCATCAGGAAGATCCACGGCGAGCGCGCGTTCGCGTACAGCGCCCGGATCGATGCCTCGATCCCCCGATTCTGCTCCCGAGCGAGGACCCTGACTCGCGGATCGCCGGCGGCGAGCCCGTCGAGGAGCGCCCCGGTGTCGTCGGACGAGCCGTCGTTGCACACGATGACCTCGAGCTGGGGCGTGATCTCGGCCCCGACGCGCAGCGCATCGGCGACGGTGTCGACGATCGACGCGGCCTCGTTGTAGGCCGGGATCACGATCGAGAGCGCCTCGATGATCACGATCGCTTCATCACCCGTGCCGGGTTGCCGACCACGGTCGCGCCCGGCGGCACGTCGCGGGTCACGACCGCGCCCGCGCCGACCGTCGCGCCCTTGCCGATCCGGATCCCGCACAGGATCGTCGCACCGGATCCGATCGACGCGTCGTCCTCGGCGTGGGTCTCGATCAGCGTGCAGTCCTCGGGGCCCTGCGGCGTGCCATCGAGACGGGTCGCGCGCGGGTGCTTGTCGTTGACGAACGTGACGCCGTGTCCGACGAGGGCAACGGACCCCTCGGTCCCTGACGGTTCCAGTCCCGGACGCCGCCGGGTGCCCCAGGTCCGGCTGGCGTACCAGCCAGAGTAGCGCGGCATGACCTGGCCGGGATCGGGGAGGTGGGTGACGAGGCGGGCCAGGAACTCGAGCGGGTCCACGGTGGCGGTGCTGGTTTGCTCCGGAGTCCTCATCGTGTTCGGGCACCACTGAGCTCCGGAGCCGACTTCATTCTCCTGCGGGTTATTTCGGGGGCAGCGTCACATTGCTCCAGGCCCGCTCGTCGGATACCAGTCCGAGCGCCATCAGGGAGTGGGATACCCTGTTCTTGAGACTCAGGGCCCGGCCCATGGCCGCCGCGAGGTCGCCGGCTTGATACGAGTTCATCACCTCGGTCCACTCCGCGCTCACCGCGGCATAGCTGTCTTTCGCCTCTTGCAGCTCCTGCTCGTCGAGCCCGCGCGGCAGACGCTTCGCCATCGCGATCGTGTCCAGTCTGGCCTTGATCGCCGCGAGGTTGCGCGGCACGGCCGCCGCCAGGGTGTCCATCGCGGCCCTCAGGACCGCCTTGCGGGCAGGCAATGAATCCGTCACCAGCGCGGCCTTGGCGGGGACCTCGCGGACGCTCGCGGACGCCGCGGCGTAGTCTCCCTTCGACAGCTGGTCTTTCCCCTGGTTCACGGCATCGGTCAGCGGAGTGACCTGATCGGGCACCACCTTGGCCGCATCGGCCGGGAGCGCGGCCACGGAGCGATCCGCGGCCGCGATGTCGGCTTCGGCGCGCCCCTTGGCGCTGGCGCAGGCGGCAGCAAGCAGCAGGGGAAGGAAGCGCATACGGGCGCTGGACATGTCAGCCTCGAGATAGGGACCACCTCAAAGCATAGCACATTTTTGTCGGACCGGCTCTACTTGCCGATCCAGTATGAAGCCTTGCTCAGAAAATCGTCGCGGGGGGCCGCGATGACTGGTTACAAGCGCTATGATTTGAGAATCCCAAATCCTGGATGCCTGCCGTGCGCTATCCGTTGCTTCCTCTTGCCGCCCTGACCGCGAGCCTCCTGCTGGCTGCGCGGACGCTCTCCGCCCAGACCACTCCGACGGAACGAACCGCCGCCGGTACGGTGCTGACCACCATTGATTCGCTGCAGACGGCCCTGGGTCCGGCCCGGATGGCGGATCGCCTGGCGCAAAGCAAGGACGCCGAGCGGGACAAGCTGCTGGCACGGGTTACCGCGCTGTGGGATTCGGGATTTCAGGGCTTGAGTGACTGGATCGGCAAGCACCCCGAAGTCGGCTGGAAAGAATTCCGGGCCGTCGACACGCTCGTCCGAGTATTGCGCGAGAACGGGTTTACCGTGGATTCGGGGGTGGCGGGCATGCCGACGGCGTTCGTGGCCAAGTGGGAGTCGCCGGCAGGAGCCCGCGGACCGGTGCTCGGCCTCATCGCTGAATACGATGCGCTACGCGGCACCGCCGGACCGTTCCATGGCGACCAGCACAATGCGCAGAGCCCGGTGGCCCTTGCGGCAGCGCTCGCCCTCAAGGAGTACCTCACCAGCAAGCGACTGCCAGGAGTCATCAAGGTGTTCGGCACGCCGGCGGAAGAAGTCGGTCCACCCGCTAAGAGCATTATGCGCGACGCAGGGATCTTCAAAGGCACCAGCATCCTGGTGCGGAGCCACTCTTCGAGCGAGACGGCGCGTTCCCACGCGGGGTTTGGAATCTGCTGCCTCAATATCAACGAGGTGAAGTACATCTTCACGGGAAGGCCTAGCCACCAGCTGAGCAGCTGGAATGGGCGCAATGCGCTGGAAGCTGCGGTGCACTTCTATCTGGCGGTCGACGGGCTGCGCTCCTCGCTGCGTCCGGAGTCCTCGATTCAGGGGGTAATCCCCGAGGGCGGCATCGCGCCCAACGTCGTGCCCGACCGCGCGGTGGTGGATTACTACATCCGCTATCCCGACGGCGTGTACCTCGAGCACATCTCCCAGATGATGGACAACGCGGCCAAGGCGGCGGCCCTCGCCACCGGCACCGAAGTCAAGATCGATCGCTACGGCGAATACCGTGACGGCATCGCCCTCGGCACCCTGGAGGAGCTCTACTACTCCTATGCCCGGTCGCTGGGCGCTCCCAAGCTCGTCGCCGAGCAGCAGCGGCCCGCGGGCTACGAAGAAACCGGTGGGGTTTCGCTCGATGTACCAGGGGTCGGTGTGAGCGTGGCCAGCTCGAGTTTCCCGAATCACACGATGGGCATGCTGGACGACGCTTTCACTCCGGTGGGACACACTGGATTCCGCATGGATGCCCAGATCATGGCCGCGGTGCTCTACCACTACCTGAGCGACGCCGGGTTCCGGCAGGCGGTCGCGACCGAGCACGCCGCGCTCAAGGGACTCTACCAGAAATATCAGGAGAACCTCAGGAAGGCCTACGCCGCGGAGCTGACTCCCCAAGACTAGTTTCCCTGCACTTCCCGGCGGTGTGCCAGTGGGCCCGCATCGCCGGCTGCACATAACTGCGTGACCTGAATCACAGTCCTAAAATGCGCCGTGTGCCCAAGGTGGCCGCGGTCGTCACACCATTAGCACCGGAAACCCGGCGCCGCCCGGCGCGCCAACTTGAAAGGGAGAGAACCATGAAGGGTATGCTCCGATATGTGACCCCACTGCTGATCCTGGCGGGCGCCTTCGCGTGCGGCGGCTACGGGACCAATACCTCGGGTAGCGGCACTGTGGTGGTTCGCCTGACCGACGCACCCTCGGACGATCTGGAGAGTGCGGTTATCTACATCTCTGAGGTGACCGTGAAGGGCAGCGAGGCAAGCGCCAACGAGCAGGTGATCAGCAACACCAAGGCTTCGTTCGATCTGCTCACGCTGCAGAACGGGGTGACCGCCACATTGGGCACCGCGACGGTCCCCGCCGGGACCTACAGCCAGATCCGCCTGCTGGTGGACTCGGCTCGCGTGGTGCTCAAATCCGGTCACACCTTCACGGACGGATCCACTACCGCGAAGCTCACCGTGCCGAGCGGATCGCAGACGGGGCTCAAGGTCAATTTCAGTCCTCCCGTCACGGTCACCGAGGGCCAGACGGTTCTGCTGATCGATTTCGACGTCAGTCAGAGTTTCGTCTTCCAGGGGCCGCGGGACCACCCCAACAGCATCTCGTTCAAGCCGGTGTTGCACGCAACAGCGCTGGACGTGGCCGCGAGCATCAGTGGCACCGTGACGCCGGTGACCGCGAACGCGACGGTTTATGCGATCGCCGGAGCCGATACGGCGGCGACGGCGTTCCCGGATGCCACCACGGGCGCGTACACGCTGCACTTCCTCGCGCCGGGTACCTACGTCGTGGCGGCGAAGGCGACCGGCTTCGCGATCGCGGTGAGCGCCTCGCTGACGTTGGGAAATTCGGAGGCGAAGACGGGCGTCAACTTCGTGCTGGTCGCCGCGCCATAGCCCCGTCACCATTCGCTCGGAAACGCGCCGCCGCAGGAGTCCAGGACAATGGGCTCCTGCGGCGGGTGCGTTGGGGGTAAAGGCAGCGGCACTTGTGCGCCTTGACCTGTTTGATCAGCTCCGCCACCTCTGTCAGGTAGATCGAGCTTCCCTTGAGATGCTCCGACGGATAGGCGATGTATTTGCCGTCGGGTGAGAGGGAGTAACCCCACTTGCTGTTGGGATCATCGCGGGTAAGCAGGATCGGGTGCTCGGGATCCGCCAACCGCACGAGGACTACATGGGTCATGGCCATGCCTCGCGGCTGGGCGATCATCGTGAGGCCACTTCCGTCGGGGAGCCAGAAGGTGTTGTACCAATACTCGAAGGGCAGATTGAGAACCTGGCGCGCAGGGTGTCCACTCGGGTCCCCGCGTCCGTCCCCATCGGTCCACGGCACCGGGGGCAGGCAAGCGGGTCGACCTCGAAAATCCGGCGGAGCAGTTCCGCCCAGCGGCACCGCGCCGCGCGGAGGGACCAGTCGGCGGGATCGACGAGGGCAACGGCCGCCTCGGCCCCGGAGGGTGCCGGCGCCAGGCAATGCTTCCTCCCTGGCTGCCTGGCTCCCTAGTTCCCCAGCACCCCCGCGAACTTCCACTGCGCCACGTAGTCCCGGGTGAGCGGCGCTCGAGTCAGGAGCGCCCGCACCATCTCGACCGGCATCCCGTTCCCCTGGATGATCGCGTCGTGGAAGGCACGGTCGGTCAGCTTCCCCGAATCCACCAGATCGTGGTGCAACGCCCGGAACTGAAGGCCGCCCATCATGTAGGCGATCTGATAGAGCGGTGGATAGCTGCCGTTGAAGGACCGGCGGACTTCTGCCGTCGCATTGGCCCGCTCGTGGCCCACCCGGTCCACCAGAGAGTCGATCGCCTCCTGCGGCGTCATGGTGCCC
>CAZYPO010000115.1:0-5808 GCA_964649225.1 uncultured Gemmatimonas sp.
CTGAAGCCCGGAGAGACGCACTGAAGATCGCGGCCATCGTCGGCGCCCGGCCCAACTTCGTGAAGATCGCTCCCATCGTTGCCGAGCTGCGCACGCGGCCTGAGGCGATCACCACGTTAATCCACACGGGTCAGCACTACGACGGGCCCATGTCGGATACCTTCTTCGCCAACCTCGAGCTGCCGGACCCGGACGTCAACCTGCATGTGAAAGCCTCGAGCGCCACGGCCCAGATCGCCGAGATCATGCTGCGCCTAGAACCCGTGCTGGCCGAGTCGGGGCCCGATCTCGTCGTCGTGGTGGGCGACGTGAATTCCACGCTGGCCGGAGCCATCACGGCGAGCAAGCTGGGCCTCCGGCTGGCTCACGTCGAGGCGGGGCTCCGCAGCTTCGATCGAACCATGCCGGAGGAGATCAACCGGGTGCTCACCGACTCGATCTCGGATCTGCTCTTCACCACGGAGCGGACGGCCGACGAGAATCTCGTGCAGGAAGGGATCCGGCGCGACCGGATCCATTTTGTCGGCAACGGGATGATCGACACGCTGTTCCGGTACCGCGAACGGGCCCGCGCGTCCTCGATCCTCGAGGCGCTCGCGGTCGCTCCCCGAGGCTATAGCCTGCTCACCCTGCACCGGCCCAGCAATGTCGACACGGAAGACGCGCTCCGGCCCCTCCTCGGCGTTGTCGCGCGGATCCAGACGGAGAGTCCCGTCGTCTTCCCGGTGCACCCACGCACGCGGGGGCCCCTGGTGCGCCTTATCGGCACTATGCCGACTATGGCCCATCTCCGGCTCGTGGATCCCCTACCCTATCTGGATTTCGTGCAGCTCATGGCCAATGCCCGCTGTGTGCTGACCGCCTCGGGCGGGATTCAGGAGGAGACCACGGCGCTCGGTGTCCCGTGCCTCACGCTGCGCGAGAACACGGAG
Organism: uncultured Gemmatimonas sp.; assembly: GCA_964649225.1. Taxonomy (GTDB): domain Bacteria; phylum Gemmatimonadota; class Gemmatimonadetes; order Gemmatimonadales; family GWC2-71-9; genus JABFSM01. Next base: position 933 of record CAZYPO010000115.1, read on the forward strand.
CGCCCGATCACGGTGAGCCGCGGGACCAACAGGGTCATCGGAGTCGAGCCCGCCGCGATCTACGCGCACTGGCGGCGCGCCGCCGACGGGCAGTGGCCCAAGGGCGAGCTTCCCGAGCTCTGGGATGGCAAGGCTGCCCCGCGCATCGTGAAGATCCTCCTCAGCGACACCCTCTCCCCTCAGGGGAGAGGGTAGGGTCAGGGGTGAGGCCCCGCATGGGCGAGGGCCAGCAGGCGTGGCCTTGGCGGCCTTAGAGCGGAATCAGGGGGAGCACCACGTAGCTGTCATGGTGAGCTGTCCTTGTGATAGGATATTGAACACTATGACGTTCCGAGTGTTTATAGAATGCGATGACGACGGCTGGTACACCGTCGAGTGCCCTGAGTTGCCCGGGTGTGTGTCGCAGGGCCGCACCAAGGATGAGGCCCTGGCCAACATCCGCGAGGCTATCTCGGCGAGCCTCGAAACGCGGCGAGCTCACGGTCTGCCCCTGAAGGCTGAAGCCATCGAGGTCGAAGTCCCCGCCTGGTAGTGGCCAAGCTCCCACGCGACTGCTCGGGAGCGGAAGCCGTCAAAGCATTCGAGCGTGCCGGGTGGACCCGGGATCGGCAGACGGGCAGCCACGTCACGCTCGTCAAAACAGGGTCTTCCGTCGTCCTGACTGTCCCTCAGCACGATGTTCTCGGGCCTGGGCTTCTCCGTAGGCTCATCCGCAACGCTGGGCTCACGGTGGGTGAGTTCACCGCGCTGTTGTAGATCAGACTGGATCAGACTGCACACCGCGCGTCCGACGTCGAGATCGTTGCGGTGCATCCGCGCACCGGCGCGCGGTCAGCGGCGATGCTGGTGCTTGCGGACACCGGCGCCACGTTGACCGTGATGCCGGGAGCACTCCTTCACCGGCTCGGGGTGCAGCGGCTCCGGAGAGTGTCCGCCGTGCTGGCCGAGGCCGGCTTCGAGGTCACGGGGTACGACACCAACGACGACTTTGTCAGCCGCGTGAACACTTCCGGCGCCGCGGACTTCCGCGAGGAAGGGTTGGACGAGCTTCTGGCGAAGCACCTGCACAGGGGTCTGACCTTGACGTCGAGCCCGCCCGCGGACCAGGACGTCTACATCATCACGGTCGGCACCCCGCTCGAGCCCGGCACCCAGCGGCCCGGCCTCGACCGCATCCGGGTGGCCGTTCAGCGCATCGCCCCTGCTTTCGGGCCGGACTCGCTCGTCATTCTGCGAAGCACCGTCAGCATCGGCACCACGCGGAGCGTCGTCCTGCCGGAGATCCGGCGCCACGCCAAGCGCTTCGCCCTGGCCTTCTGTCCGGAGCGGACCATCGAGGGCAAGGCGATCCCGGAGATGCGATCCCTGCCACAGGTCGTCGGCGGGCTCGACGACGAGAGCGCCGATCGGGCCGAGGCGCTCTTCCCGGCGCGGGCCGGCGGCCGCCCCATGGTCGCCGGCCTTTCTCTTCGACAGCTGGAGCCTCGTCGACATCCGGGACTTTCGCGCCAGACCACCTTGGCGTCTCCGGTGACGCGGGGGTCCCGGTAGTCGACCAGCGGCGCGAACCGGAGCGGCGCCTTCCGTCCGCTCCCGTGATCGCGGTTCCAGTCGATGGGATCGCCGAGGTCGCGGTCGAGGAGGTCGAAGAAGCTGAGCCGGTGGCGGGCAACTTGCTCGGCGTGGGCGACCAGGCGGTCGCGCCACTGGCGCTCGTCACTACGCTCCGGCACCGCCCACTCGCCGACACGGATGTCGCACACCAGGAACCCGGGATCGGCGCAGGCGCCAGCGTCCGCAGGGTCAGAGGCTCGGGGCCTCGGCTCCAGCCTCAGGGCCAGGCGCCCCCACAGCTCGGCGTCGCGCAACCGGCCGGCCGCTCGCCACGCGAGCTCGCCGGCCGACATCGTCTGGAGCCGACGGAGATACCAGGTGAGTGATGGCATGCGCTCGTTACCAGGATCCGAGCGGCGGCGGTACCATAGTGCATCATCATACTGTGCTGCCTGCTCGCGGTCCTGGGCATCTTGGCCGCCGACTGAGTCCGCCGGCCCGGGCTGCTGTCCATCGCCTCCACCGTATCGGGTAAGACACACTTGACTGCGTCTTACATTTCCCGCAAAGTAGCCCTGTTAGGACGAGGGAGGAGATTGGCGCATGGATGTGGCACAGGTGACCAGCAAGGGACAGCTTGTCGTTCCGGCGCGGCTGCGGCGCAAGTACGGCATCAAGGCCGGCACGAAGGTCCGCTTCATGGAGCGCGACAACGAGATCGTCCTGCAGCCGCTGACCCGGGACTACATCCGCAGCGTCTGCGGCCTGCTCAAGAGCGCGACATCCGCCACACAAGAGCTGCTGCGGGATCGGGAGCGCGACCGGAGGCGCGAGAACCGCAGATGAAGGCGGCGGTGCTGGACAGCTATGCTCTCTTGGCCTTTCTGTTCGGCGAGCGGGGTCACCAGAGGGTGCTCGATCTGCTGCAGCGGATGGCCGCCGCCAGCCAGGCGCTCCTGGTCGCGGCTCCGAACTGGGCGGAAGTCCGGTACGTCTCCCAGCGCAAAGTCGGGGCTGTACGATGGGGCGAGGCGCGCGAGAAACTCCTCGGACTCCCGCTCGATATCGTCCCGGCAGACCAGACTCTCGCCGAGATCGCTGGAGAGATCAAGGCGACCAGGAGTATGTCCCTGGCCGACTGCTTCGCCGCCGCGCTCGCGAGGCAGAGGCGTGCGGAGCTCTACACCGGCGACTCGGAGTTCCGGCAGGTGGAGAAGGACATCAGCATCATCTGGCTGTGACGGAGTTCCACGACGAGCTAACGACCTGAAGTGTCCTCGCTGCGCGGCCGAGATCCGGGATAGCCAACCCGTTACCACCAGCCTCCCACGAAGCCCTGGACGTACTTGATCGCAAAGACGCCCAGATCTTTCGCGGCGTGCGCGACGAAGCAGGGCAGCAACGACCGCTGCGGATTCAGCCCGAAGAAGCCCACCGTGTAGAACCACAGCGACACGGCGAAGATGACCGCGGTGCTGAACCACGCCTTGGCGCCGAAGTGGACGGTCAGACCTTCACCCTTCCACTCCCGCAGGAAAGGGTGCAGCAGGGCAAACAGCAATGATATGCCCACCACGCCTGCCGACAGCGCCGCGCGGCGGCGCTGTTCGATGACCAGATACCCGCGGAAGATGACCTCCTCGATCGCCGGCGCGCCGAGGATAGAACAGAGACTGAACAATGCCGTCACCCGCGACTGCTCCGCGCTGAGGCCGAGCACATGTTCGGCGCCGGTTTTCGCAGCAAGAATGACGAGGGCGCCGAGGGAGGCGATCGCGACTGCGCGCGCCGAGGCAGGCGGCGCATAGGACGGACAAACGCTGCTCCCTCGGCTCCCTCGCCGCGCGATGCGGGTGGGGGTCGCGCCCCTCGGCCAGCGGGCCAGTGACTTCGAGTGGGACGCCTTCGTGCCCTCGACAGATGGCAATCATCGCGTTGCGCAGGCCCGGACCCAGGCCCGCTACGACGGCGAGGGCCAGCAGGATATACGGGAAGGCCATCAGGATATCGGTGAGCCGCATGGTGACCGCCTCGGGCCAGGTGCGTAGATCCCACAAAGCGCATTCTCGCAGATTGGCGGATACGGCCTCGCTCCGAAGACGAACTACGGTATTCTTTGTGACGAGGACAGCATCTCGAGGGAAGCCATGGGGAGATCCGCATGATGCAGTTGAGCCAGGTCGTCCAGAGCAATCCAGACATCCTCGGTGGCACCCCGGTCTTTGTCGGCACGCGGGTCCCGGTGCAATCGCTCTTCGATCATTTGGAAGGTGGCGATACTCTCGACGAGTTTCTCCACCAATTTTCTTCCGTGAAGCGCGTACAAGCTATCGCCGCACGCGACCTGGCCCGCGACTCGCTCCTGGCCGGGGCGCGTCCTTCTTGACGAGCACCTGCCCGTAGATCTCGCCCCGGAGCTCGCCGGCCTCGCCCTTGATACCGTGGTCGGACGCGGCTGGGCCGGCATCAAGAATGGCGATCTCCTGCGCCGGATGAGCGGCGACTACGATGTCCTGATCACGATGGACCGCGGCATCGAGGTCCAGCAGCCAATCGCGGGGTTCCCTTTCGGGGTCGTCATCGCCCGTGCCGATCGCGCAGCGCGGTGGCGGCGCCGGCCGTTGCCAGCGCCGAGCGGATCCAGGCCAAGCTGACCGGCTACGAGGAGATGCCAGCGGTCTCCACGGACGCCAGCGGCGGGTTCCGCGCCATGATCAGCCGTGACCATCAAGCCATTGACTACGAGCTGACGTACAGCGGGACCTGTAACTCAGGTTCTTCGTGGAATCGTGTGGGTGATTTGGGGCCGATTTTGGCGATCGCGGCCCGGTCAGAACCTCGGCAGCATGCAGGTCAGGACCTTAGGCCGGGCGTAGTCTTCATCGCTGAGCCCGGAGGCGCGGCGCTGACGGTCCGCGACCTGGCAGCTGCGCTGCCCCCCCCTCGTCCCACAGGTCGTTGTCTTGACCGGCAGGTTAGGGACAGGACCCGAGCGCCCGGGTCGCCGAAGGTCTCCTGCGCGGTTGAGCTCGGACGGAATCCCGGTTCGCGATGCGCATCCCACAGCCGGCGCCGTCGTCGCGGAGGTGGCATGCGCGTATCATGGCCCGATTTCTGCGCTGCCTCGACAGCGCTTCCCGCCGCGCCCAGAGCGCGTTTCCCCCCTCTCATCCCCACGTTTTCACCCACTCACTTCCACGAAGACCTGTAACTCAATTGCGCGAGAGTCATTAGCCTCGTGTCCCTCACCGCGGGCGCCGCCTCCGAGCGCCGGCCTTTCTCTTCGACAGCTGGAGCCTCTTCGACATCCGGGACTTTCGCA
>CAZYPO010000116.1:0-3753 GCA_964649225.1 uncultured Gemmatimonas sp.
CTTTATTCGGTATTATACCGAACAAATACCGAAGCAGGACGGCCTCATGCAGCCCCAGATCCAAACCCCTCACCCCCTAGCCGACACCCAGATCCGCGTCTGCCCCGAGTGCGCGGGCCCGTTGGCTCGGGCCGCTGGGTGCGTCACCTGCCTCCAGTGCGGCTGGGGCCGCTGCGGATGAAGGGGGCTCGGCGGCCCGGCACGCAGCTCGGGCTCGAGCTGGGCCCGCCACGCGCTCTCCCGGTGCTGGAAACGCGCGCCCGCGGGACAACGTTTCGCTCCCTACCGGTCCGCCGCGTCCTCAATCCACCCGCCTCAACCGGGATGGGATTCTGGTCGTTGAATCCCTACGTCGGGTGCGAGTTCGGCTGCTCCTACTGCTATGCGCGCAAGACCCACGAATGGACCATGGAACGGGCGAGCGCCGCGGGCGCTACACCTCCAGGCCGCACCCCGTGGGAGGCCTTCGAGCACGAGATCCTGGTCAAGCACACCGCACCCGACGTGCTCTTGCGCACGCTCGAGCCCGAAAAGCTCGCAGGGGCAACGCTGGTCATCGGGACTGCGACGGATCCCTATCAGCCCGCCGAGCGCAGCTTTCTGCTCACGCGCCGCCTGCTCGAGGCGCTGCTGCTGCACCGGGGACTCGCCATCGGGCTCATCACCAAGTCGCCGCTGGTCACCCGCGATCTCGACGTCCTGGGCAGGCTTTCTGCCCGCCACGATGTCTCGGTCAACATCTCGCTTGCCTCGATGGATGCTCTGTTGCTGCGGCGGCTCGAGGCCCGCAGTCCGGCGCCCCATGCACGGATCCGGGCGCTGGAGCGGTTGGCTCGAGCAGGCATTCGCGCCGGACTCCTCATCGCACCCATCCTGCCCGGCATCACGGATGGCTGGGCCTCGCTCGCCGCCCTGATGGAAGCCGCCAAGGCAGCCGGGGCCAACTACGTCGCCGGCGCTCCACTGCGCTTGGGTCCCGCCGCGCGCGCGGGGTTCCTTCCCGTCCTGCAAAACGAGTTTCCCGATCTGGTCGGACGGTACCAGCGGCGCTATGGAGCCAGGATCAATGCCGGAAAGGAGTACGAGCGGGCGCTCAGCCGGCGGCTCCGCTCACTGAAGGAGGCGTTCGGATTCCCGCTGAGCGAAGCGATGGGCCGCCCGTGAAGTCCATTCTTTTTGTTGACCCCCCCGCCTTCTGCACCACCGTCGAGCAACTGGTGGCGCCGGCGCTGCGGAGCCGGCCCATCGCCGTCGCACCCCCCGGAGCGGATCGCGCGACGGTGCTCGCGCTCTCCCCCGAGGCGCAAGCCGCGGGAATCGCGCGGGGAATGCTGGTGCGGAAGGCCCGGAAGCTCTGTCCCGACCTGCTGCTGCTGCCGCCCAATCCCCGGCTCTATGCCCGCGCCTCGCGCGCGCTGGGAGAGATTCTTCGAGTCTACGCACCGGTCATCGAGCCACGCTGGTACGGACATGCCTTTCTCGACCTCACCGGCACTGAGCGGCTCTTCGGCCCGGCGATCGATGTCGCCGAACGGATCCGGCGTGAAGCGCGGGAACGGCTGCGGTTGCCGCTCATGGTCGGGATCGCGGTGAACAAGCTGGTCTCGGAGGCGGCGACGCGCGTCGGACGGTCGGACGGACGGAATGGTCGGCCCGACCAACTGTCCGACTATCCGGCGCTTTGGGTTCCCACCGGCGCCGAGGCCCCTTTCCTCGCGCCGCATCTGGTGGGCGTGCTGCCCGAGGTCCCCGACGCTATCCGGTTGCGGCTCGACGAATACCAGCTCGAGCGGATCGGGCAGGTGGCCGTCATCAGCGAGAGCGAGCTCTGTGCGGTCTTCGGACGCCGCGGGCGGTGGCTGAGCGCCCAGGCCCGCGGAATCGATGCCCGGCCCGTACTGCCTCCGGAGGTCAAAGCCGAGTATCGCCTGTCGCACACGCTGGGCACCGATACCAACGACCTCGCCGTGCTGCATCCGTTGCTGCGACGGCTGGCCGCGGCGCTGGGGCAACGGCTCCGGCAGCGGGGGCTCGCGGCAGGGCGACTGGATATCCAGGTGGAATACGCCGATTACAGCAGTGCCGCTCGGGGCATTCCTCTCGCGGCGCTACCGCTCGATCTGGAGCTCTGGAACGCCGCAAAGCGCGCGCTCGCGCTCGCGATGTCGCGGCGGATCGCGGTGCGCACGGTGACGGTGACGGCCGGCCGGCTGGTCGAAGCCAATGCGCAGCTGGAGCTGTTCGTCGAGCCCGCGCAATCCGCCGAACGGCAGGCTGTAGCGCTCCAGCAAGCGCTGGATCAAATACGGCACGGTCACCGGTCACGGCATTCTCCGCCCATACGCCCCTCCGCCCCCCAGTCGTTCGAAGTGCCGCCAGGCCGCGAGGCCGATGTCGGCAATCGCCTGCTCCGCGGCGCGCTCGTCACCCGAGTAGGTGATCATCACCGCGATGGCAAACGGACGTTGCGGCACGAATCCGATGCCGGCATCCACCCGCACGCCCTCGAGCCATCCGGGCTTACTGGCCATGCGCGCCTGCTCCGGAAGCAGGCGGGGGAGATAGCGCTCCTTCGGCGTCGCGAGGACGCGGAAAAAATCGTCGCGGAGCGTCCCGTTCAGCACCCGGTTGCCCCACAACGCTTCGAGCAGCGCGACGAGCTCCTGCGCCGTGGCGGTGTTCTCGCGTCCCGCGCGCGCCGCCGCGAGATCGAGCATGCGGCGCCGGAGCCGGGTGGCTTTCAGCCCCAGCGAGTCGAGCCAGGCGTTGACCCGCTCCACGCCGACGCGGCGGATCAGCACATTGGTCGCCCCGTTGTCGCTCACCCCGACCATCAGCGTGGCCAGATCACGGTTGGTGAGCCGGGTGACGCCGGGCGTGAGGCCCGCGAGCATATCGCTGCCCGGCACCACATCGGCGCTGTCGACGAGGTAGGGATCGGCCAGCCGGGCGCCGCCGTCTGCTTCCTGCCGGTAGAGCTCCGCCAGGATGGCGATCTTGATAGTGCTCGCCGTCGGCATTACCTCATCGGCGTGCAGCAGAATGGTCCGGCCGTCGGTGAGGTCCTTTATGGCCACCGCAAGCACCCCATCGAGCCGGGTATCGATCTCGGCGATGGTGCGCTCGAGTTTGCTCCAGAGGACCGCGGCCTTCTCGGCGGCAGGAGCCCGGGAAGGTGGCGCGGTGGCTTGCCCGGCGAGCGGCGCGGCAAGCAGGACCGGCGCGAGGACCGCAGCGAGGATTCGCATGGAGACTCCTACCAGGCCAGGACGATCTTGCCGACTCCCACGTTTCGCTCCATCGCGCTGTGCGCGACGGCGACGTCGGCCATGGGGAATACCGCATGAACCACCGGGCGCAACGAGCCGGGCCGCCAAGCGGGGAGATCCGCGCTGCGCAGGGGCTCCGCCGTTGCCACGTGGGGCCCGAACAGCGGCAGGACTCGCGCGCGAAACTCAGCGACCAGGGCCGCGCGCTCTTCGGGGCCACGGGTGCGCATCACGGTACCGATGATCTCCAGTCTCTTGCGGAGAATCACGTCGAGATTCGCCTCAGCCAGGAGCGGCCCCTGCAGGAAGCCCAGCATCACCAGCCGGCCCCGCGGAGCCAGCACGGCCAGGTTGTCCTGGAAGGCGGGTCCGCCCAGCACGTCGAGGATGACATCGACGGGCGCGGTCACCTGCTCACGGAAGGACCGGACCGCGGTATCGATCCCCAGGTCGAGGCCGAGGGAGGCGAGCAGCGCGAGCTTCG
>CAZYPO010000116.1:3853-5775 GCA_964649225.1 uncultured Gemmatimonas sp.
CGGCTGACGCCGGAACCCAGCGTGTCGACTTCTCCGGCGTACTCCAGTCCAGGAATGTCCGCCGGCCAGCCGGGTGGTGCGGGGTAGGATCCTTTGCGCTGGAGGATGTCCGCGCGGTTGAGTCCCGCGGCGCGGACCCGGACCCGCAGCTGGCCGGCGCCCGGGACGGGATCGGGCACCTCGCGGAGGGCAAGAACCTCGGGGCCGCCGGCAGCGGTGTAGATGATGGCGCGCATGATAGCGGTGAACGGTCAACGGTCAGCGCTCGACAGTCAACCAGCCCCTCTCAAGGAGGCACTTATGGATCCCCGCGTCGCTCCCCTGGCCGAGACGGTTCGGCTCAACACCCGGCTCTTCGGCAACTGCCTCGAAGGCTTGTCCGACGAGCAGGCGCGGGTCCGGCCGTCCGCCGCGACCAACAGCGCCAGCTACATCGCCGCGCATCTGGTCGAGTCGCGCCACTACATCCTCAAGACGCTGGGGGTTGAACGGCCCAGCCCGCTGGATCGCTACACCGGGGGCTGGAAGAGCATCGATGAAATAACCGAGTGGCCCTCCCTCGCGGAGACCCGGACCGCGTGGAGCGCGGTGAGCGATGCGCTGGGTGAGCGGCTGAGTGGCATCAGCGCCAATGAGCTCGACGCTCCGATCACGACCCAGATGCCGCTCGAGACCAGGACGGTGCTTGGCATGCTCACCTTCATGGTGCAGCACGACAGTTACCACCTGGGCCAACTGTCTCTGCTCCGGAAATCCGCGGGGCTGCCGGCAATGAGTTACGCCTGAGCGGGGGCGGGCCGCGTGTTTGTTCACCTGCACACCCACTCCTGGTTCTCCCTCGGGAGCGGCGCGAGCAGCCCGGAGGTGCTGGTCGAAGCAGCGGCGGCCCATGGCTTCGACACCCTGGCCTGCACCGACAGCAACGCGGTCTACGGTGCGGTTGAGTTCCAGCGCGCGGCGGAAGCAGCCGGCATCCGTCCCATCCTGGGCGCGCAGCTGGTGCTGGACGATGAAGAGTGCGTGGCGCTGGCGACGGACGAGCGGGGCTGGGCGGCGCTGTGCCGGGCGATCAGCGCGGTGCACTGGCGGGAAGTCGGGAAGTCGGGAGGTCGGGACGTCGGGAAGAATCCTCCTCCCGACCTCCCGACTTACCGACTTTCCGACCTCGCGTATGACCGCGCGGGCCTTCTGCTGCTCTCCGCTTCCATTCCCTTCCTCGACCGTCTTGTAGCGCAGAGCGGCCTCACCGATGTCTACGCAGAGCTGCGGCCCGGCAAGCAGCGTCACGCGGTGCTCGCCGCGGCGCGGCGGCTGGGCATTCCTCCCGTCGCGACGAACGGGGTGATGTTCGCCCATCCCGAAGACTGGAGCCGGCACCGGCTGCTGGTAGCGATTGCGAACAATGCGACGCTGTCGCAGGTCGGACGGGCGACCGCCGATGATGCCTGGCTCAAGCCTGCCCCCGAGTTGTACCGCCACTTCCCCGACGTCCCCGAGGCGCTCGACCGTGCCGGCGAGCTGGCCGAGCGCTGCCGCTACCGGATCCCCATCGGGGCGCGCATCGTGCCGCCGCGGTTTGCCGAGGAGGACGACGCGCTCGCGCGGCTCCGGGCGCTGGCGTACGAGGGCGCGCTGCGGCGCTACGGCACCATCGCGCCGATCACCCGCGACCGGCTGGAGCACGAGCTCGCCATCATCGGGATGAAGGGGTTCGCCGATTACTTCCTGGTGGTGCGGGACATCGTGGAGCACGGCCCGACCCATTGCGGCCGCGGCTCGGTGGCCAACTCCGTGGTGTCCTACTGTCTCGGCATCACCCACGTCGAGCCACTCGCGGCCGGGCTGCTCTTCGAGCGCTTTCTCAACCCGGAGCGGAAGGACCCGCCCGACATCGACCTCGATTTTCCCTGGGACGAGCGGGA
>CAZYPO010000117.1:0-5755 GCA_964649225.1 uncultured Gemmatimonas sp.
ATGATTGGGATGAAGGGAAGCGACGCGTCCGCCCGGAGGCGCCGGCAGACCTCGAGCCCATCCAGCTTGGGCATCATCACGTCTAGGAGGATGAGGTCGGGTTGCGCGTCCCGGACGGCGGCGAGCGCCGCCTCGCCGTCGGCCGCGGTGACGATGTCGTAGCCGCTGGCGGCCAGGCGCGCCTGGAGGATGTGCACGTTGGCCGGCACGTCGTCCACGATCAGAATCCGCGGCGGAGTTCTCATCCCAGGCTCCCGTCGCTACCCGAGGAACTCCCGGACCTTGGCCAGGAGCTCGCGCGGGACGAAGGGCTTGGTGACATAGGCGTCGCAGCCGGCCTCGAACGCCTTCACATCGTCGCCGCTGAGCGCGTAGGAGGTGACCACGATGATCGGGATGTGGCGGAGGGCGGGGTTGGCCTTGATCCGCCGCGTCGCTTCGTAGCCGTCGAGCCCCGGGAGCTGGATGTCCATGAGGATCAAGTCAGGACGCTCCGTCTCCGCCATGGCGACCCCTTCTTCGCCGGTCACAGCCTCGATCATCTCGATGCCGGCGCTCGCCAGAAGGAGGCGCAGGATGCGGCGGTTCTCCTCGTGATCCTCGATGACCAGGACGCGCTTGCTCATGCTCTCTCCGCTTGCCGCTCCACCCGGAGCGGCACCGTAAAATAGAAGGTCGATCCCTCTCCGAGGGCCGATTCCACCCAGAGGCGTCCGCCGTGCAACTCCACGATCCGCCGGGAGATCGAGAGCCCGAGCCCGCTGCCGCCCTTCGTGCGAGTGCTGGAGCTGTCGACCTGCTGGAATTCTTCGAATACCCTCTGCTGGTCGGCTTCGGAGATCCCGGGACCGGTATCCGACACCGACACGACGAAGGCGCCGTCAGACGCCCGCGCCTCGATCGAGACCTGCCCGGTGTCGGTGAACTTGATCGCGTTGCCGGTGAGGTTCAGCAGCACCTGGGTGAGCCGCCGCTCGTCGCCGCGGCCCGGCGGCAGATCGGACGGCACGATCGCCTTGAGGGCAAGCTTCTTCCCGGCGGCGAGCGACTCTACCGCGGAGACCACCGCGTGGACGACCTCCCCCATTGCGTAGTCGCCGAGCGAGAGCGTGAGCTGCCCGGCCTCGATCCGGGAGAGATCGAGCACGTCGTTGATCAGGCCGAGGAGGTGGTGTCCGTTGCTCTTGACCCGCTCGAGGGTCTCGCGGATCGCCGCGGGCACATCCCCGAAGATGTCATCCAGGATGAGGTCGGTATAGCCGAGAACGGCGTTCATCGGCGTGCGCAGCTCGTGGCTCATGTTGGCGAGGAACTGCGACTTGTGCTTGCTCGCGAGCTCAAGCTGCTGACTCTTCTCCTGGATCTCCTGGAAGAGCCGGGCGTTCTCGACGGCGACCGCCGCCTGCGCGGCGAAGCTCTGCAGCAGGTTCACCGTGTGGGCCGGAATCGGCGCTCGGCTCGCGCGGTTGTCGGCGGCGAGGACGCCGACGGTGCGGCCTCGGGCGATCATGGGGACGATGAGGAAGCTCTTGACGCGTAGGCCGGCAAGCGCCGCGTAGGGGGCGCGCAGGCGGTACTCCACCGGCAGCGGGTGCTCCTCGGTAAAGAGAAGCGGCGCGCCCTCGCGGCAGACAGTGGCCAGCGCGCCCGCCTCGCCCATGGGAATGGTGACGCCGGCGAGATCCCCCCAGTCGCGCTCCTCGAATCCGGCCTGGGCGGTGACCATGAGCCCGTCGGCCTTGGGGTTGAGCGTCCAGGTGTAGATGCGGTCGAGGCCGACCACCTGGCGCGCGGCGTCGAGGACGCGCGTGAGCTGCTCGGCGAGGGACAGCGGCTCCTGGAGCGCCGTGGAGAGGCGATAGAGTTGCTCCTGGTTGCGCGAGAGCTGTTCGAGCGCGCGGCTCTTCTCGTCGATCTCCCGGAAAAGCCGCGCATTCTGGATGGCGATGACCGACTGGGTCGCGAAGGTCTGCAGCAGGTCCACGATCGGCCTCGGGAACGCCCCTGCCGCCTTCCGCCGGACCACCAGCCCGCCGATCACGCGGTCCTCGCGCAGGAGCGGCACCGCGAGGAGCGCGCGGTACCCGGCTTCGAACATGAAACGCAGGGGGTAGTTCGGCTGGTTCTCGAGGTCGGGGATCTGGACGGCGGCGCGCGTCGCCGCCGCCTGCCCGATCCCGCTCTCGCCGATGCCGATGTGCGACTGGCGAAGGGTCTCGATCAATTCTTCGGCCATGCCGTAGTTCGCCCGGGGCACGAAGACCTGCGTGGCCTCGTCGAACTCGTAGATGGTGCCGGCGTCGGTGTGCGAGAGCTCGACCGCGTGCGTGACAATGCTGGTGAGGACGGACTGGATGTCCAGGCTGGAGCTGACCGCCTGCCCCACCTCGCCGAGCGCCCGGAGCTCCTCCACCGAGCGTGTCAGTTCTTGTGTCCGCTCTTGCAGTTCGCTGAACAGCCGCACGTTCTCGATGGCGATCACCGCCTGATCGGCGAAGGTCCTGAGGAGTGCGACCTGCTTTTCGGAGAAACGACCCGGTGCGGCGCGACCCACGCTGAGCGACCCGATCGCCCGTCCCTCCCGCAGCATCGGAACGGAGAGCACGGACCTGAAGCCGGCGGCCATCGCCGTCTCCGGCATCCCGTATTCCGCATCTTCGAGGAGATCGGGGATGTGGACGACGTTCCGATCGCGAATCGATCGCAATGAAGCCAGCGCGCCGCTCGGCCGGGCCGGGTAGGCCTGTCGGAGCCGGTCGGCCCCCGCCGGGTGCGCGTGCATGGCGGCCATGTGGACCAGCTCGCCGTCGAAGCGTGTCACGTTGCTGACCTCCGCGTCGCATAGCTTGGCGGCGCTCTTCACGATCGTGTCAAACACCGGCTGGACATCGGTCGGGGACTGGCTGATCACCCGCAGGATCTCGCTCGTTGCCGTCTGCTGTTCGAGTGTCTCCGTGAGGTCGCGGTTGCGCGCCTCCAGCTCTGTGAACAGGCGCACGTTCTCGATGGCAATCACCGCTTGATCGGCGAAGGTCTGGAGCAGTTCGATCTGCTTGTCTGAGAAGGACCCCGGCTCGGTTCGCCCGACGCCGATCGTCCCGATCGGCTCGCCGTCCCTCAACATCGGGGCCGCCAGATAGCTCCGGAAGCCCGCAGCCTGCGCCTGGCTCTTGAGCTCGTAGGCCTGATCCTCGAGCACGTCGGGAATCAGTACGACGAGGCGAGTCCGGATCGCCCTACTCACGGCGGTCTCGCCCCCCGGTCGCAGCGGGTAGGCACGCCGTACCGCCTCGGCGCCCTCGGGGTGGATGGTGTTCTGGGCGGCCAGGTGGATCAGTTCGCCGTCGTATAGCGTCACCCCACTGTAGTCGGCGCCGCACAGCCGGAGCGCGCTGGCCGCGATGATGTCGAACACCGGGTGGGCGTCGGTCTGGGCGCGGCTGATGGCCCGGAGGACCTCGCCCGTGGCCGTCTGCCGGGCCAGGGTCTCGGTCAGCTCGGCGTTCCGCGCCTCCAGCTCCTTGAACAGGCGGACGTTCTCGACGGCGATTACCGCCTGGTCGGCGAAGGTTTTGAGCAGCTCGATCTGGACCACCGAGAAAGGCCCCGGCTGCGCGCGATTGACCACAATCGCCCCGACGGGGTTCCCCTCGCGCAGCATCGGCACGGCGAGCATGCTCCGAAAGCCGCCGGCCCGCGCGACGCGCTGCGCATACTCGGGGTCGGCCAGCGAGTCCTCAACGTGGACGACTGCTCGCGTCAGGATCGCGCGCGCGGACACGAGCCGGCTGTCCGGCCGCATCGGTAACATTTGCTGGAGCGTCTGGAGCACTTCCGGCGTGTAGTTATGATGGGCCGCGAGGTGCATCAGTTCGCCGTCGAACCGCATGGCGGTACCGAACAGCCCATCGCACAGGCGCACGGCGCTTCGCACGATCGTATCGAAGACCGGCTGGACGTCGGTCGGCGACTGGCTGATCACGCGCAGGATCTCGCTCGTCGCCGTCTGCTGCTCGAGCGCCTCCGTGAGGTCGCGATTCCGCGCCTCCAGCTCTTTGAAGAGGCGCACGTTCTCGATCGCGATCACGGCCTGGTCGGCGAAGGTCTTCACGAGGGCAATCTGCTTGTCGGTGAAGGGCTCGACCTCGCGCCGCCAGATCCCGACGACCCCGATGAGCGTGCTCTCGCGGAGAAGCGGCACCGCTAGGACCGTTCGCGCCTGTTCCGTGAGGTGCAGTGTCGCCGGCTTGAAGGATGAGTCGGCCATGAGGTCCACGACGTGGACGACCTGACGCTCGAAGGCGGCGCGTCGCAGCGGCCCCTCGCGGCCCGGGCGTTGGGGGTTCTGCCGGATGAACTCCATGAACTCCGGCGACGCATTGTGGTGGGCTGTCCCGATCAGCATCTCGCCGTCGTACAGCCAAAGGCTCGCCAGGTTCGCCGCGCACAGAGTCGTCGCGTTCGCCAGGATCGTATCGAAGACCGGCTGCACGTCAGTCGGCGAGCTGCTGATCACCCGTAGGATCTCGCCCGTCGCCGTCTGCTGCTCGAGCGCCTCGGTCAGGTCGCGGTTGCGCGCCTCCAGCTCCTTGAAGAGACGCACGTTCTCGATGGCGATCACGGCCTGAGCGGCGAAGGTCGTGACCAGCTCGATGTGCTTGTCCGTGAAGGGTCGGACCTCATACCTTTGGAGTCCGAAGACTCCTATGAGGACGCCCTCCCTGAGCATGGGGACTCCCAGGAGGGTCCGGTAGTCGCCTACCTTCTGCGATTCAGCTAATTCGTACTCCGGGTCCGCCAGGACATCGGGGATCTGAACCGTCCGGCGCTCGAGCGCGGCTCGCCCCGTGACGGATCCTCGCCCGGGGCGGATCGGGTTCCGCTCCCAGAAATCTTTGAGTTCCGTCGGGACTCCGTGGTCGGCCGCCGCGCGAAAGACCTCGCCGTCAAACCTCCAGATGAGTCCACTTTCGGCGGCGCAGAGTCGCGTCGCATTCTCCACCAGGGTTTCCAGAACTGGTTGCAGGTCAAACGTCGATCGGCTGATCACCTTGAGAACCTCGGCGGTGGCCGTCTGCTGCTCGAGCGCCTCGGTCAGGTCGCGGTTGCGCGCCTCCAGCTCCTTGAAGAGGCGCACGTTCTCGATGGCGATCACCGCCTGGTCGGCGAAGGTCTCCACGAGCGCGATCTGCGTGTCGGTGAAAGGCTCGACCCTCGTTTTCCAGATCGTGATAACTCCGAGGAGAGCACCCTCCCGCAACATCGGAACCGCCAGTACCGTCCGCCAGCCTTCCAGGTTCGCTGCTTCCCCAAACTGATAGCCGGGCTCAGCCAGGACGTCATGGATATGAACCGGCTGCCGCTCGGCCCCGGCCCTGCCCGCAGTAGAACCCGGCCCGAGGGGGACCGGGTGCTGGTCGAAGTAGCTCCTCAGCTCGGACGACGTGCCGTAGCCGCGTGCAAAGCGGAGCACTTCGCCGTCGAACTGGAAGATGTGGCCATGCTGGGCGCCACAGAGCCTGGTGGCGGTCTCGGCGACCGTCTCCAGGACCGGCATCAGATCAAACGTCGAGCGACTGATCACCTTCAGCACTTCGCTGGTGGCTGTCTGCTGCTCGAGCGACTCCGTGAGGCCCGCGTTGGCATCCGCGAGCTCACGGGTCCGCTCTTGCACTTTGCCCTCGAGGTTCGCGTACGACTCCTCGAGCTGCCCCGCCGTCCGGTTGAGCTCATCGCCGAGCGCCTCGAGCTCGTC
>CAZYPO010000118.1:0-5690 GCA_964649225.1 uncultured Gemmatimonas sp.
GCTCGATCCCGGCGCCCCGGGGGAGCGCTACCAGGTGGTGGTCCACGTCGATGCCCCCGTGCTGGCTGATCCGGCACAGCCGGGGCAGTCGGTCCTGGACGACGGCGCGCGCGTCTCCGCGGAAACGTCCCAGCGCCTGGCGTGCGACGCGAGCCGGGTGGTGATGCGCCATGACGAGGCCGGCCGCGTCGTCGAGATCGGGGCCCGGACCCGGACGATTCCCCCCGCCTTGCGCCGGGCGCTCCACCATCGGGACCGGGGCTGCCGCTTCCCGGGCTGCGGGGTGCGCTTCGGCCAGGGGCATCATCTCCACCACTGGGCCCACGGGGGCCCGACGACACTGTCGAATCTCGCGCTGCTGTGCCGCCGGCATCACCGTGCTGTCCACGAGGAGGGGTTTCAGGTCGCGCGCGGGCCCGACGGGGCGCTCCGGTTCAAGCGGCCCGATGGTCATCCGCTGCCCGAGGTGCCGTTGCCTGCTGCGGTGCCGGGGGATCCCGTTGGGGCGCTCCGGGCGCGTCACGACTCGTACGGCCTGCGTCTCACCGCGCGGACGGCATGCCCCAGCTGGCTTGGGGAAGGGCTGAATGTGGGCTGGGCGATCGACGTCCTCCACCCACTGGCGCAGGGGCGGGTCGGCGTGACTTGACGGCTCCGGCTTCGGACGCTAAGGTCTGGAGACTTTCGCCTGAAGTCCTGCCCCGGTTCGCAGGAGGTCGCGTATCAGCACGATGCTGCCGTCGCTTCACGGGCGCGCTCACGAGGTGATCCAGTGACGACGCGGCGAGGCTTCGTCATCGGGCTGGCCCTGGCCGCGCTCACTGCGCCGCGTCGCGCCGGCGCGCAGCAGGCGGCGAAGGTCTACCGCATCGGCTTTCTTGCGCTCACGACAGCCGAGCCCATCGCGCCGCAGCTCAGCGCGCTCAAAGACGGGCTGCGCGCGCTCGGCTACGTCGAGGGCCGCAACATCGTCTTCGAGAGCCGGTACGCAGACGGCCGGCTGGAGCGGCTGCCGAATCTTGCCGCCGAGCTCGTTGGGCTTCGGGTGGACGTGATCTTCGCCGGCGCCAATCCGTCCATCGCCGCCGCCAAGCGCGCGACGGAGTCGATCCCCATCGTCATGGGTAACGCGGCGGATCCCGTTGGAAATGGGTTCATCGCGAGCCTGGCGCGCCCCGGTGGGAACATCACCGGCCTCAGCTTCGACGCGAGCCAGGACATCTTGGGCAAGAACGTCGCGACGTTGAAGGAGATTGTCCCCAAGCTTTCCCGCGTGGGGGTCCTCCGGCAGGTGGAGTCGGGAACCAGCTTCGCGGCGCTCGAGGCGGCGGCGCGACAGCTCAACGTGACGCTCGAGGTGGTCGACGTCCGCAGTCCCGACGACTTCGAGGGCGCGTTCGCCACGATGATCGGCAGGCGGGCCGGTGCGCTCATCGTCGTCGGTGGCCCGCTGACGTACATGCGCCGGCAGCAGATTGCCGACCTCGCTCTCAAGAACCGCCTGCCTGGTATCCATGCCCTGAGGGAGTACGCGCAAGCGGGTCTGCTGATCAGCTACGGGCCGAACCTGCCGGATCTCTACCGGCGCGCCGGAAGCTACGTCGCCAAGATTCTCCGCGGCGCCAAGCCCGCCGACCTGCCCGTGGAGCAGCCGACAAAGTTCGAGCTGGTCATCAATCTCAAGACCGCGAAGGCGCTCGGCCTGACCATCCCGCAGTCGCTGCTGGGGCGCGCTGACGAGGTGCTTCAGTGATGAACCGGAGGGCGTTCCTCGCGGCCCTCGGCGTCGGGGCGGTCGCCGTACCGCTCGCGGCCGGCGCCCAGCAGACCAAGGTGCCGCGGATCGGCGTCCTGGCGAACGTTCGCTCGCCGGGGACCGAAGGGTTCGAGCGAGGGTTGCGGGAGCTGGGCTACGTCGAGGGGAAAAACATCCTCATCGAGTGGCGGCTGGCAGGCGGGAAGTTCGAGCGACTCCCGGAGCTGGCGGCCGAGCTGGTGCGGCTCAAGATGGACGTCATCCTCGCGCCGGCCCCGGCCTACGCCAGCGCTGCCAAGCAGGCCACCAGCACGATCCCCATTGTCTTCGCGATCGTTCCGGATCCCGTCGCCGATGAATTCGTGGTCAGCCTCGCGCGGCCGGGCGGCAACATCACTGGGCTGTCAAGCCTCGGCAATCCCCAGATGGTTGCCAAGCGACTCGAGCTGCTCAAGCAAACCGTGCCCGCGGTCCGCCGCATCGCTGTCCTCCTAGACACCACCGGCCCCGCCAATCGCGTCACGGAGACGCTGAGCGCGCTCGAGGCCGCCGCGCGGTCGCTCCGCCTCGAGCTCCGGATCGTCCGGGTCGGGGGGGCCAAGGAGCTCGGCCGAGCGTTCGACACCATGCTCCGCGACCGCCCCGGAGCGCTCTTGCCGGTCCCCACCACGCCGCTCTTCTATACCCAGCGGGAGCGGATCGTCGAGCTGGCCGCCAGGAGCCGCCTCCCGGCGATCTACGAGACGAACGAGTTCGTCCATGCCGGCGGCCTGATGTCCTACGGGCCAAGCTATCCGGACCTGATGCGCCGGGCCGCCGGCTATGTGGACAAAATCCTCAAGGGAGCCAAGCCGGGAGACCTTCCGGTCGAGCAGGCAAGCACGTTCGAGTTGGTGCTCAACATGAAGACCGCCAAGGCTCTCGGACTCACGATCCCCCAGTCGGTCCTGCTCCGCGTGACCGAGCTGATTCAGTGATCGATCGGCGCGGGTTCATCTCCTCGCTCGGACTCGGTGTTCTCGCCGCACCGCTCGGCGCCGAGGCGCAGCAGGGCGGGAAGGTCTCCCGGATCGGGTTTCTGTTGCCCGTCAGCCGCGGGCCGGCAGAGCATCTGCTTCAGACGTTCGAGCAAGCGCTCCGCGAGCGTGGGTGGGTGACGGGGCAGAACCTTGTCATCGAGTACCGATCGGCCGAGGGAAAGTACGACCGGCTCCCAGCCCTCGCGGCCGAGCTGGTCCTGCTCGAGCCGCAGGTGATCGTGGCGGTCGCGACGGCGGCGGCGCGGGCCGCGAAGGACACCACGAGCAAGATCCCCATCGTGATGGTAAACGCGACCGATCCCATCGGCGAGGGGCTCATCGCGAGTTTCGCCCGCCCGGGCGGGAATGTGACCGGGCTCACCTTCATCCAGACCCGAGAGATGTACGCCAAGCAACTCCAGTTGCTCAAGGAGGCGGTCCCGCGCGCGAGGCGGATCGCGGTCCTCCGGAATCCGGCCAACCCGGGCGGGGCCCTATCGGTCAGGACCGTCGAGCAGGCGGCGCGGGCGCTCGGGGTCGAGCTGCAGGTGATCGGCGTCCGAGCGCCCGAGGAGTTCGAGCCCGCCCTTCGGGCGATGACCCAGGCGCGGGCGGATGCGCTTCTCGTCCTCCCGGACTCCATGCTCTTCGCTCATCGAGCCCAGCTCGCCGACCTCTCGGTCAGGCACCGCCTGCCCACTATGCACGGCTTGGTCGAGAACGCGCAGGCGGGCGGCCTCATGGCCTATGCGGTGAACCTGACAGACCAGTTTCGCCTGGCCGCCGGCTACGTGGACCGGCTCCTCAGAGTCGCCAACCCGGCCGAGCTGCCCGTGGAGCAGCCCTCGAGGTTCGAGTTCGTGATCAACCTGAAGACCGCCAAGGCGCTTGGCTTGACGATTCCGCAGTCGCTGCTCCAGCGCGCCGACGAGGTGATCCAGTGAACCGCCGCGCATTCCTGAGCGGCCTTGGAGCTCTGTCGGCAGCGCCATCCTTCGCCACCGCGCAACCGGCGTCGAGGGTCTACCGGATCGGCTATCTTGGGTCGGATCCGGTGGCGCTGGAAGCCGACTCCCCGTTCGGGGTTTTCCTGGGTCGGCTGCGGGAACTTGGCTATGTCGAAGGTCGGAACATGGTAGTCGAGCGCCGCTTCACCGAGGGCCGGAACGAGCGATACCGCGCCTTCGCCACAGAGCTCGTGAATCTCAAAGTGGATCTGATCGTCGCGCCAGGCACGCCCGCTATACTCGCGGCCAAGGAAGCGACGACCACGATCCCCATCGTCACGGTGATCGTCTCCGATCCGGTTGGCTCTCAGCTGATCGCGAGCCTCGCTCGACCCGGCGGGAACGTCACCGGCATGTCGTCCTCAGCAAGGGAGATCACCGCCAAGGGGCTCGAGCTGCTCAAAGAGATCACACCCCGCCTCTCCCGAGTCGCGGTTCTCTGGAACCGAACCTCCACGGCGCATGTGCCCATGCTCAAGGAGCTGGAGGCCGCGGCGCGGACCCTTCGCGTCCGCCTGCAACTGATCGATGTCCGGACCCCCAAGGACATTGAGAGCGCCTTCGCCGCCATGACAAAGGAGCGCGCCGAGGCGCTGATCCCGTTGGACGGGCCGGATATCTTCGTGCAGCGCCGGCGCATCGTCGAGCTCGCGCTGCAGCACCGGTTGCCGACCGTCTTCCTCAACCGCTTATACACGGACGCCGGGGCGCTCATGTCCTATGGGCCGAGCTTTACCGATCTGCACGGGCGCGCCGCGACATACGTGGACAAGATCCTCAAGGGCGCCAAGCCCGCCGACCTGCCCGTGGAGCAGCCGACCAAGTTCGAGCTGGTCATCAACCTCAAGACGGCGAAGGCGCTGGGCGTGACCATCCCGCCGTCGCTGCTGCGGCGAGCCGACGAGCTGATCCAGTGAGCGGAGATTTGAAGCCGGACATGTCGCACATCGGCATGGTCGATCCGCGGGTGGCCGAGATCCTGCGACGTATGTCCGGGATGGAGCGCCTACGGCTCGCCCATGAGATGTGGCAACTGACCCGTGAACGACTGACCACATTTCTCATGTCTCACCACCCTGAATGGGACAAGGCAGAGCTTCAACGACGTGTGGCCGACTGGCTCTTGCATGGATCGGTGGCAGCTTTCGTCGCCCCTCACCCTACCCTCTCCCCAGAGGGGAGAGGGAGATAGGCGCGACGTGAGCCAGCGACTCTTCACCGAAGAGCACGGGATGCTGAGGAAGAGCGTGCGGGCCTTCGTGGAGAAGGAGGTGACGCCGCACGTGGACGAGTGGGAGGAGGCGGGGCGGATCCCGAAGGCATTCTGGCGGCGGCTGGGGGAGCTGGGATTTCTCGGGCTGGAGTTTCCGGTGGAGTATGGCGGGGCGGGCGGCGATTTCCTGTCGAGCGTGGTGCTGGGCGAGGAGATGGCGCGCTGCCGCTCGGGCGGCGTCGCCTTCAGCGTGCTGGTGCACACCGACATGTCCTCGCCCTGGCTCACGCGCTACGGGACGGACACGCAGAAGCGGAAGTATCTACCGGGGATCATCAGCGGTGAGACCGTGTGTGCCCTCGGCATCACCGAGCCGGGGACGGGTTCCGACATGGCCGCGCTCGCGACGCGCGCCGAACGCAGACACGACCACTACCTGCTCACCGGCAGCAAGATCTTCATCACCAACGGGGTCTACGGCGACCTTTACTTCGTCGCAGCGCGGACGGCGGCGGGGACGGCCGAGCGGCGCTACGACGGCATCTCCATGTTTCTCGTCGAGCGCGGGCTGCCGGGCTTCGAGGTGAGCCGCAAGCTCGACAAGATGGGCATGCGGGCCTCCGATACAGCGGAGCTGGCTTTCCACGACTGCCCCGTGCCGGCGGAGAACCTGCTGGGTGTCGAGGGGCGCGGCT
>CAZYPO010000119.1:0-5682 GCA_964649225.1 uncultured Gemmatimonas sp.
GTGGTGCTCCACGCGTCGATCGCGGTCCCGAAGGGCTCCACGCGGTCTTCCCACGACCGGGTACCTACCGAGGCTCCTTCACGGTGGTGGCCGGCCATGGAACCTACGATGTCTACGAGCTGACGGTCACGGTGAGGGAGGCGTCAAAACCGTCCAGCGTCGGTCCGGGTAATCGGCAGTGAAATTGACGATCGGCGTGATGGGGTCGAGCGGCGGGAATCTGGCCGACGAGATCAAGCTGCGCGTGTTCCGGCTTGGGGAGGCCATTGCTGAGCAGGGAGCCGTGCTGATCACGGGAGGTTGCCCTGGTCTGCCGTATGAGGCGGTCCGCGGCGCCAAGGCCAAGGGCGGGCTCGTCGTCGGGATCTCTCCCGGCCTGTCGATCGACGAGCATCGCGGAAAGTACCGGTCACCGGTGGAGGGTTTCGATGTCCTGATCTACACGGGCAGCGGCCTCATGGGTCGTGAGATTACGAACATCCGGTCTTGCGATATGGTGGTCATCGCCGGAGGGAGGAGTGGGACGCTCGGGGAGCTTGCCATCGCGTACGACGAGGGTCGCTTGATTGGGATCCTGACCGGCACGGGTGGGATCACCTCCTTGGTCGAGGAGATCGTCCGCGTGAGCGCAAAGGATACTGGGGCTCGAGTTGTCTACGACGACGATCCCGTCAGGCTCATCGAGCGGCTGCTCACCGTCTACAAGACTGAGCACTTCCGTAAACCGTCTTGCTTCTGTGAGCGCCACGCGGGTGGATGAAAAGCGGGCGGATTATGGGAGGCATGGGATGACGACGGAGCCAGATCGGAAGCCTTGGTGGCAGACACGTGGCGGTGTCGCGCTCGTTGGCTTTGTCGCGATTGCGGGCTTCTTCCTGCTGACGGAACACACCGCGCACGTCTTCGGTGTGCTGCCGTACCTGCTGGTCTTGGCGTGCCCGTTGCTTCACTTCTTCATGCATTCCCGTCACCACAAAGGAGACGGATCGGCGGGTGCGGCTCACCATGGCCACCCGGACACCAGATCCGATTCCACGCATAGAGGCGAGCCATGAGCGGGGAGAGCCCGGCGTACGGGCTGTGGGGGTTGGCTGTCGTGAACGCCGTGGTGTTCATCATCTTCGCCTTCAGCTTTGCCAAGCCGCAGTCTTCGAGGGACTGGCGGTCCTTTGGGGCGTTCAGCGCCTTCATCGTCGCGCTGTTCGCGGAGATGTACGGGTTTCCCCTGACGATCTTCTTTCTGTCGGGCTGGTTGCAGAGACGCTACCCGGGCCTCGACATCTTGTCCCACGATGCCGGGCATCTCTGGTCTACCGTGCTGGGCCTCAGCGGCAACGCGCATTTCGGCGTGCTGCACATCCTGAGCAACCTGCTGATCATTGCGGGCTTCCTTCTGCTGTCGGCGGCTTGGCAGGTCCTGTACGGCGCACAGCGACGACACGGCCTTGCGACCACCGGACCGTACGCCTACGTTCGCCACCCGCAGTACCTGGGCTTCATCGCCATCATGGTGGGCTTTCTCCTCCAGTGGCCGACCATCCTGACCCTGGCTATGTTCCCGTTTCTGATCGTGATGTACGTGAGGCTCGCGCGGGCGGAGGAGGGCGAGGTGGTCGAGACCTTTGGTGATCTTTACAGACAGTACGCGGCCGTCACCCCGGCCTGGATCCCGAAACTCGGCTCACGGCAGGTCGGATCACCCGGCAAGAGGGCGCAGCCATGACGGCTGAGGCCGTGCAATTCGGCACAACGGCGGTGGGCAGCGCGGCATCCGGCGTGCGGAGGGCGGATCTGCATCTCTCCGGCCTGACCTGTCCTGCCTGCGTCCGGACGGTGGAGGAGGCGATTCGCGGGGTGCCTGGTGTCGAGTCTGCGTCGGTCAACCTTGCGACGGCGCGCGCCTTTGTCGACTACGACGCCAGCCGGACCGGCCTCGCGGCAATCCACGATGCGATCAAGAAGGCCGGCTATCGGGTCGGGCTGGGACGGGCTCGCTTCCACATCAAAGGGATGACGTGCGCCTCGTGCGTGACTCGTATTGAGGGGGCACTGAAGGCTACGCCGGGGGTGATTCGCGGCACCGTGAGTCTCGGCACAGAGGAGGCAGAGGTCGAGTACGCCCTGGGTGCCACCGACATCAAGAGCGTGAAGGCGGCCGTTGCCTCCGCCGGCTACGACGTGACTGAGGGGCCTCCGCCGAGCAGCCCGTCCGCCGTCGACCAGGAGGCCACCGCCCGAGAGCACGAGTACCGCACGCTCATGCGCCAGTGGTGGTTCGGCGCGGCGGTCGGGACGTTCACCATGATCCTGAGCTATCCGTGGCTCTTCCCGGGCCTCGGCACCCTGTTCCCCCGGGACAGTCATCGGCTCTGGTACATGTGGGCTGGCATGGGCGTCGCCTCGCTTGCCGTCATGCTCTACAGTGGGCGCCACTTCTTTACGGGCGCCTGGCAGGCCCTGAAGCATCGGTCGGCGAACATGCACACCCTGATCGCGCTGGGGACCGGGGTGGCCTGGATTTACTCGACCATCGCGCTGCTCTTCCCGCGCATGTTTCCGTCGCAGGAGTTTGCCGACGTCTACTACGACGTGACGGTGGTGGTGATCGCGCTGGTGGACCTGGGGCTCGCCATGGAGCTCAAAGCGAAAGGGCGGACCTCGGACGCGATCAAGAAGCTGATCGGTCTCCAGGCCAAGACGGCGCGTGTCCTGCGTGACGGCCGAGAGCTGGACATCCCCGTGGAGGAAGTTCTTGTCGGCGACACCGTGGTCGTCCGCCCGGGCGAGAAGATACCCGTGGACGGCAAGGTGGTCGACGGGACCTCCGCCGTGGACGAGTCCATGGTGACGGGCGAGTCGCTTCCCGTGGAGAAACAGGTAGGCGACGAGGTCATCGGCGCCACGATGAACACGACGGGGGCCTTCCGCCTCGTCGCTACCAAGGTGGGCAAGGACACGGCGCTGGCCAATATCGTCCGGATGGTGCAAGACGCCCAAGGCTCGAAGGTGCCGATCCAGCGGATCGTGGACATGGTCTCCGGATTCTTCACGCCGAGCGTGGCGATCCTGGCCATCTTGGGCTTCATGGTCTGGTACACGTTTGGGCCCGAGCCTCGCGTGGTCTATGGGCTCATCGTCGCTGTCACGACCCTCATCATTGCCTGCCCTTGCGCCCTGGGCATGGCCACGCCCATGTCGCTGACGACCGGCGTGGGCCTCGGGGCGCTCAACGGCATCTTGATCCGCGGGGGCGATGCGCTGCAGTCGGCGGAGAAGCTCCAGACGGTGATCCTCGACAAGACGGGCACGATCACGCACGGCAAGCCCGTTTTGACCGATGTCGTGCTGGGGCCCGGCTTCGACGAGGCAACCCTGCTGCGGCTGGCCGGAGGCGTCGAGAAGTCCTCCGAGCACCCTTTGGCTGCCGCCATCGTGGAGGGGGCCAAGGCCAAGGGGCTGACGCTGCCGGACCCGTCGAGCTTCGCCGCCATCCCGGGGCACGGGATCGAGGCGACCGTGGAGGGCAGAGTGCTCCTGCTCGGCAATGCCAAGCTCATGCGGGATCGCAAGGTCGCGCTGGGCGACCTCGAAGCTCGCGCTCAGCAGCTCGCCGATGACGGCAAGACACCGATGTTCGCTGCCATCGACGGCAAGCCGGCCGGCATCGTCGCCGTCGCCGACACCGTCAAGGCCGACTCCCTGATGGCGATTCAATCGCTCAAGGGCATGGGGCTCGAGGTCGTGATGATGACCGGCGACAACGAGCGCACGGGCAAGGCTATCGCACGACAGGTGGGCATCGAGCGAGTGCTCGCCGAGGTCCTGCCGCAGGACAAGGCCTTCAATGTCCAGAAGCTCCAGCTCGAGGGCAAGCGCGTGGCGATGGTGGGCGACGGGATCAACGACGCGCCGGCCCTGGCCCAGGCCGATGTGGGCTTCGCCATCGGCACCGGCACCGACGTCGCCATCGGCGCTTCGGACATCACGCTCATCAAAGGGAGCCTGCGCGGCGTCGTCACCGCCATCCAGATCAGCAGGGCCACGATGCGCAACGTGTACCAGAACCTCACCGGCGCTTTCATCTACAACACGCTCGGCCTCCCCGTGGCGCTCGGCATCCTGTACCCGGTCTTCGGCATCCTGCTCTCGCCCCTCCTGGCGGCCCTGGCCATGTCCTTCAGCTCGGTGACCGTCATCGCCAATGCCAACCGGCTCAAGCGCTGGAGGCCGTCATGACCTGGGACCGGGCGGTCGTCGATGTGGTCGGCCTGGCGCTGATCGCTTTCATCGTGTGGTTCTTCTGGCTCGTCAAGGCCAAGGGCGTGCGCGCCGCCCCAACGAGCGGCGGCTACCAGGAGCAGATAGTGCTCGTGAAGGGAGGCTACACGCCGGACGTGATCGTGGTCGAGGCCGGGAAGCCGGTGCGCCTCAAGTTCGTCCGTCAGGAGTCCGCCTCGTGCTCCGAGATGGTGCTGCTGCCGGCCTTCGGGAAGTCCGCGAAGCTCCCAGAGGGCGCGACGGTACCCGTCGAGTTTCTTCCCAAGGAAAGGGGGGAGTTCGAGTTCGCCTGCCAGATGGGAATGTTCCGCGGCAAGATTGTGGTGGAGTAGGCAGCCTATGCGATTCGTATCGTCCTTCGCGGTTGTGCTGCTGACGGCAACGCTGGCCTCCGCCCAGCCCGAGCCCGTCGAGGTTCATCACATCCACGGGCTCTCCTTCGATCGTCGCGATCCCGTGGCGCTCTTGGTGGCTACGCATACAGGGCTTGTCCGAATCCGGCTCGGTGCGAATCCGGAGTGGGTCGGCGCAAGCCGATTCGATCTCATGGGCTTCACGGCATCGCCGACCGATCCTGGGATGCTCTACGCGAGCGGCCATCCCGATCTCGTCACCTACCGCCGTGAGGGCCACGGGAACCTCGGTTTGCTCCTGAGCCGTGATGGCGGCCGGACCTGGGAGGGTGTAGCCCTGAAGGGCCAAACGGATTTCCACGCGCTCACATATAGCCCGGGCGGTGGGGGAGAGCTATTCGGCTGGAGTGTCGCCGGGCAAACCGGTCTTCATCGCATCTCGACCAAGACATGGGCAGCGGAGCGGCTCCCTGCTCAGGGCCTCAAAGACGTCTTGGCCCTGGCGGCCAGTCACGACGTGCCGAGCCGACTGCTGGCCGGCACGGCGGGCGGCCTGCTGCTGAGCCAAGACCGGGGCGTGACTTGGCGCCCGCTCGCCGGTATCCCCCGTGATGCCCCGGTGACGGCAGTGGCGTACAGTCCCACCGAGAAGAGGCGCGTGTACGTCTACGTTGCGCGTGCTGGCTACGGCCTCATGCGGAGCGACGATGCGGGCGCCACGTGGCGCCCGACGGAGCTGGCGGCCAAGCCCGACGAGCCGGTGATCGCGATCGCACTGGGGCCCGGCGGCAACGTGGCGGTCGCCACGACGGCTGCGTCCGTGTCGGTGTCAGATGACGGCGGAAGGTCGTGGAAACCCGTGCTCGACAGGGGGCGTGGCCCCAAGCGCGCGCAGCCGATGGAGAAAGAGAATTAAGGAAACGAGCGAGCCAGTAACGGTCTTCTGTACAGAAAGAGAGGACAGCGATGGCAAAAGATCCCGTGTGCAAGATGAACGTGGAGGAGAGCAGGCCCTACTACTTATGTCGGGTGATCGCCTGAGGGTGTGGAC
>CAZYPO010000120.1:0-5592 GCA_964649225.1 uncultured Gemmatimonas sp.
AAGATCACCGGCAAGAAGGCGCGCAGCTTCGAAGCCTTCGCGCGCGAGGTCCTGGTGCCGACGCTCCTGTAGCGAGGTCGAACTCGCCACAGGAGGGCCTCTGAAACCAAAGGCATGGAACCAAGAGGATTCGTGTCGGCATCATCGGCATCATCGGCGTCAATCCGGATTGACGGTGGGGTCCGTACCCGGATACGATTGGCCGGGATAAGCGCGATGAAGTTCATCGGATTTTACTACGGAGCCTTCAAGTCATGTGTCGACTGATAGTTGCGGTGGCCGTTGCGATCATCAATGTGACCTCAGCAGGCATTCTCAGCGCTCAATCTTCCAACGGATCCCTTCGAGGCCGTCTCACGGACGGGGGGAGGATCTCCCAAAAAGTCGCCGCGGTTCCGGTGGTACTTCAGGGCTCGAATTTCCAGACCCGGACCGACAGCTCCGGGCGCTGGGAATTCTCGACCCTCCCCGCCGCGACCTATAGGCTGATCGTCACCCCGGCGCGCGGAGCCCCGCTCAGGCGGGTCGTCGCCGTGCAGCCAGGGGCCATCGCCGAGGTCGCCATCGATCTGCGGGAAGGGCCCGCCATGCTCGAGCCGCTGGTGGTCACCGCGGCTCGCCCGCTGCACGTGATCGGGCACCTCCCCGGCGTCCGCGACAATGTGATCTACGCCGGGAAGAAATGGGAGGTGATCACGCTCGACAGTCTCCACGCGAACCTGGCGCTTGACGTCGAACGCCAGATCCTCGGGCGCATTCCCGGGGCCAATTTTTCCGAGACGGCCGGTGCAGGATTTCCCTCCAACGGTGTGGGTTTCCGGGGACTCAACCCGACCCAATCGGTCGAGATGAATACCCGGCAGAATGGGGTCAACATCCGCCAATATCGGCAACAGCAGGCACCGGGGGGTTGAGGCTTACCTGGAGTTTGATCCTCCCGGGTTGAGCGGCGTGGACCTCTTTACATCCTTCGCGTATGTCGACGCCCGGTACACATCGGGGTCGCTCCGGGGGAACCGGGTCGAACAGGCCCCGCGGGTGGTCGACCGCAGCGGGATCAGCTACGCCCACGGCCGCCTCGCGACCACCATGCAGCTCAGCTATTCCTCGGCCTCGTACGGAGACGCGAGCAACAGCGTGACCCCGAAGGAGGATGCCGCCGCGGGTCTGGTTCCCGGGTTTACGGTGCTCGACTGGTCAGGACAATTCCGGCTGGGCCGGAGGGCCGAGCTCTCGATAGGGATCAACAACCTCGCGAACCGGCGGTATTTCACCAAGCGGACCGATGAGTATCCCGGCCCGGGCATTCTGCCGGGGATTGGGCGGAGCCTCTACGTCACGATCGGATCACGATTCTAGAGGCGTCGGGTGCATGACAATGGGCAAGCTCCCCTAGCCCGCAGACAGCGATCTAGCGCTCGCGAAACCGCCAGATGCCCGCCGTATTCTGATTCTGCGGGCCATACCCGCCGACGATCACGACGTCCCCGGTCGGGAGCGCAGTTGCGGTTGCAAAGAAGTACGCTGCGGGGAACGCTCCCGCCACTGGGCGAAAGTTGAAAGTTCGTCGATCCAGGAACTCCGGGGTTCGAGCACCGGCGGCCACCAACACATCCCCGCTTGCCAACCGGACAGACGTGCCTTGGAACTTGTACCGGGCGCTAGCCATAGACGGCCCGGGGTCGAAGGATCCAGTGGGCGGGCTGTAGATCTCAGTACTGGCGTAATACCGTCGATCAGTTCGGTCAGCGCCGCCGAGCACCAGCACCCGGCCGTCCGCAAGCGGCACGGCGTCGTGTTTGTGGCGGGCCGTGGTCAGGTGACTGGTAGGCTCGAAACGCTGGGTGGCCGGGTCATAGAGCTCAGCGCTCGCGTACACCTCCATGGCTTCACGGCGACCCCGATGGCCGCCGACGATCAAGACACGCCCATCGGTCAGAAGGGTGGCCGTGTGGCTCTCGCGGGGGACGCTCAGCGATCCGACCGCCACAGACCAGCCGGCTGCTGGATCGAAAAGCTCCGCACTAGACAAGAACGACCATCCACGGCCCACGCCACCGACGATCAGGATCCGGCCATCCGGCAGGAGGGTGGCGGTGTGACCGCCGCGGCCCTCGTTCAGCTGGCCGATGATCTCGAACCGTTGGCGTGCCGGATCAAAAGCCTCAACCGACCGGAGGTACGCGCCGTTGTAGCCCCCGGCGAGGATAACCCGCCCATCCGGAAGCGTGGTCGCCGTGTGACCGGCCTTCGCCTCCCTCATCGGCGGGACGGCCATGACGCTGGCCTTCGTCAGGTCGATGATCTCGGCCGTGGACAGGCTATTCCCACCGGAATCCATGCCGCCCGCGACCAGCAGTTGGCCGGACGGTAGCGCGCTCGTTGTATGGGCCGCGCGAGGCGTTCCGAGGGTAGCCACCCGGTCGATCCGAGCCTCGCCCGACGGCGTGGTGGTGGCTGGGTCGAGACCGAGTGCGAGGATGAACGCGGCACCGCGGGTAAAACGGTGGAAGTGGCCCATGGCGCTGCCTCCTGAGAGCGTCCAAATCACTGGGGTTGGATGCCGGCAGGGACCCCGGGGTTTGCGCCCGCACCAAGCCTTGCTTGGTGATGGCAGGCAGGTTGCCGCGGGCTAAGCCAAGCCCGCTGCCACCTTGTATCTAGCTTAGCGCGTAATCTGGAGCCAGACTATGGCGGGTGACAGCTCGATCCACCTCCGGTCCTCGAGACCGTCCGTTAGCCAGGGCGTCACCCGTCATTGCTCGTCACGAGCCCGAACAGTTGCCCGGGACACCGAGTCCGCATCAGGCAGCTGGCTTCATCCTCCCGACCACCAGTCCGATCACAGCACCTCCGACTCCTCCGTGAATGACTTCAAGTAGGGGATCCACGATCGTTCGGGTGAGGTTGGAAACGTCTTGAACCCCATAGAGGATGAAGTCAACCGTGAACCACATCAGGAAGCCGACAATGGCGCCGATCTTTGCGCCCCCGCCGAGCCCCGATGTAGTCCGAGCGCCCATGGCATAGCAAATCAGCGCCGCGTAACCGAGGCTTCCGAGCACCACCGCCCACATGAGCTCGGTGGGGCGGTTCACCCCCGTGGCGGCCCCTGCATTGGCTGCGTAAAAGCTCGCGAATGCCATGGTAAAGATGAGGTACCCGACAGCATAGAGTACGATACCACCCACGACCGTCCCGGCCAGGAACCGTTTGGCGTCCACGTGGACCTCCAGTGGGGCAAGATGTGTGGGATTCGCTGACGAACGCGCGAGAGACTACGGCCAAGTCACTGAAAGTGCAATGCCCCCGTGACCTGGCGCGTTGGCGCCTAGCGGGTAACGGGGAGGCCTCCGGGCATCCCCTGCAGTACCTCTGACAGCACCGACATCCGTTGTTCGGCCTAACGAGCTGCGTTTCAGCTGCGGGGGCCGCCGAAGCCGTCGCCGTCCAAGCTCGGAAAGTTACCCGGCGGCGGCTGAGACGGCATCACGCATTTGCTCCTCAACGTCGGAGCGAGTCGTGCCCGTCGCATCGCAGCCGGGAAGGTCAGGCGCATAGGCAGAGAATCCAGTGGTTGTTTGCTCGACGACAATGAGAAGCTTCATGTCTTCAAACCTGTTCCCCTGGTTGCTTATCGGAGGCGCTGAAGGGCAGAGGCTAGAGCGGTCCGGAGTTCGGCCACGGCGATTGTCGCCGTCGACCACACCACCTCACGATCCGTCGTCCAGTAGTGGTGGGTCAATCTGTCTCGCATCCGAGCGATGGGAGACCACTCTATCTCCGATAGGTCCGTCTGAAGACTTGGATCGGCGGCCACGACAGCCTTTGCGGCCTCTCCAAGAACGATTACCTGATACACGATTGCGTCTCGCAGAGCTTGGTCCTGATCGAATGCAGCGCGGCCTCTGCCGGCGTACTCAATAATCCTGTCGACTGCTTCCACCATGTGCCCATGCGGTCCAGGGCCGTGCTCCGGCCTTTAGACATGAATGGCTTCCCGCAGTGCCGCATTACGAATCGGCTCCCGAAGCGCCGCCTCAGTAACAACCTCTACGCGTCGTCCCAGAAGTTGTTCAAGCCTGATTTCCAGCCTGGCTAGATCTAGCAAAGTTCGGCCGGGGTCCAACGAGACAAGGAAATCGATGTCACTATCTTCCACTTCCTCTCCGCGTGCTACCGAGCCAAATACACGTATTTCGCGGACGCCGCTTCTCGCAGCCGCGTCAAGGATCAATACCCGGAGCTCCCGTACCCTATCTCGGGCTTTCATATCTTGTAAGCTATAGTGTCCGCTGCGGTTAGGACAGAGCGGCCCGCCGGGCGTCCGACCACCAGCTCATCGCGGAGATCCTGGGCTGGTTCGACGAGATTGCCGCGCAGGAGGCCTAAGACAACGTGGGCGGCCTCTACGACTGCCAAGGCCCTGATGTCCGACGCCTCCGGGAACGACGAGCGGATGGTGTTCATCTATGACTCGGCCAGGGTCACCCGGCTCGATGAGATCGGGGAGATCGACTTTCCGCCCACGGTGGTGGACCGGATCAAGCTCAAGGGGGTAAAGGCGAAGTTCGCCGGGTTCGACCGCAGTCCCTACCTGGCGAGCTTCCAACTCACCGGCCTGCCGTTAAGCGTGCAGCTCGTGAATGTGCATCTGTTCTACGGCTCCGAGGCCAGGAAGGACACCGAGCGCCGCGCTCTCGAGCCTGACAGTAGACGGACAGCCGTTGCTCAACTGCGCCTGTGGCGTTCTAGTGGTCATGCGTAGAAATGGTTACCACCGTGCCGCCGATGCGACATAGCTTGGGTCCTTCGTGAAGGAGCCTAATCCTTGACCCCAGCCGCATTTCGGCCGACGTTTGTAGGGATGCCTCTAACCATCCCGTCCGCGGCCCTGCGCCTGATGTCCGAAGAGGAGCGGACGCGCCTCCTCGAGTCCGCTTTCTCCCAGGCTCCCGAAGCGCTCACCAACTACCTCACCGTGCTCGACGCCCGGCTGCGGGTTTTTGAGCAGCGCTATGAGCTGCTCTCCTCAGAACTCCATCACGCCGTGAAGAGCGGGTTGCTGCGCGACACAGCCGACGTAAGCGAGTGGCTGTTCTGGGTGGATGTCCGGAGCCAGCTTGCCCGGGAAGCACGGGTCTAACCGCCTCAGCAACTACCTCCAAGTCCACGAGTCCTGCATGGCGGACCTCCTCGCGGAGGGATTCGTCGTGCAGGACGATTGCCGGTTTACGTTCTTACCTAGCTTGGTGATCCTCGAGATGGCCGCGAGGGTCCGGGACTTCAGCCGGGCCCACTCCTCCACCGACCCGAGCCACGGCACCGTGCTGGCCCGGCTGGAGGACCGTCTCACCCGCGCCGACGCGCTCGCCGTCCAGGAGCGCGGAGGCCGGATCGCGGAGCAGTGGGCCGCCGCCCGCCGGGAAAAGCTCCGGCGCGCCATGCACTTCCAGACCCTCCGCCACCTGGTGCGGGTCGGAGAAGCGGCGGCCAAGGAGAAGCCCGAGCTGGGTGGGAGGTTCCGGCTCAGGACCCCCAACGCCACCCACAAGTCCTTCCTGGTCGCGGCCAAGGCGATGCTCGCCGACG
>CAZYPO010000121.1:0-2774 GCA_964649225.1 uncultured Gemmatimonas sp.
GATTCCAGCGCCCACATGGTGCTCGAGGAGGCGGTGCGTCGCACCGACTTCGCCCGCAAGCGCCTGGAGTATCTGGGGAGCAACCGAGGCATCGGCCTCGCCCTCTTCTATCATGGGGCCGGCTTCACCGGAAGCGGTGAGCGATCCCTGAAGTCGAAGGCGCGCCTCGTGCTCACCCCCACGGGCGTGCGCATCGCCGTCGGCAGCACCGAGATCGGCCAGGGTACCCGGACGATGCATGCGCAGATCGTGACGGACGCACTCGGCATCCCCTACGAGGACGTCGAGGTGGCGCAGCCGGATACCGCGCGCGTGGCCGACAGCGGTCCGACCGTGGCCTCCCGCACCTGTATGGTGGTGGGGAAGATCCTCGAGGAGTGCGCCCTCGAGATGAAGCAGCAACTCGGCGCGCTGTCCCCGGCGGAGTATCACGCGCGCCACGGCTCGTTCAGCGTCGAACGGATGTACCAGCCCCCCGACTGGATCCAGTGGGATGACGACACTTACCGCGGTGACGCCTACGCCACCTACGGCTGGGGTTGCGACGTCGTGGAGCTCGAGGTCGACCGCGACACGTTCGAGGTGAGGCCGATCAAGGTCACCGCGGTCCAGGAGTTCGGGCGCCCGATTCACCCCGCGCTCGCCCGCGGGCAGATCGAGGGCGGCACCGTGCAGGGATTGGGGTATGCGCTGCTGGAGCGGGTGGTGATGAAGAACGGTGTCATGGCCAACGCGCAGCTCACCAACTACACCATTCCCACCACGCTGGACACCCCGGACATCGATGTCGTCATGCTGACCAATCCCTATCCCGGCGGGCCGTTCGGCGCCAAGGGGCTGGGCGAGTTGCCAATGGACGGCCCAGCGCCGGCGGTGGTCAATGCGCTCCGACACCTGGGGTTCGACGTGCGTGAGATTCCCGCCACGCCCGAGCTGCTGGCCGCATCGCCGACGATTCCATGAACTTTGTTCTGAACGGCGTCGCGACAGAAGTCGCCGCGCACCCGATGGCGCGGCTCCTCGACGTGCTGCGGGAGGAGTGCGGCCTCACCGGCACCAAGGAAGGTTGCGGGGAAGGTGAGTGTGGCGCCTGCACCGTCCTGGTGAACGGCGAGCCGGTGTGCTCCTGCCTCGTTCCGGTCTCGCAGGTCACCGGGGCGGAGGTCATGACCATCGAGGGGCTCAAGGGCGAGCACCCCCTGCAGGAGCTGTTTATGAGCGAGGCCGGCGCACAGTGCGGCATCTGCACGCCCGGCATGATCATGACCGCGCTGACCCTCCCTGCGGCCTGCACGACGCACGATGTGCAAACGACGCTCGCGGGCAATCTCTGCCGCTGCACCGGCTATCCCGCGATCTACCGCGCCGTGCTGAAGTGGCGCGGAGTGGCGGCACCCCAATGAGAACCGCGGTGACCGAGCTCGACCTGAAGCGCGCCACGTCGCTCAGGGACGCGCTTGTCGCCATGCGGGATGGGAACCGCACGCCCATCGCCGGCACCACCGACCTCTACGTCGAGCTCAACTTCGGCATCCTCAAGCCGAGGCGATTCCTCGACATCTGGGGCCTCGACGAACTGCGAGCCATCGCCCTGCGCGGCGAGACCCTCGTCCTCGGTGCCCTCGCCACCTTCACCGCGTTGATTCGCTCGCCGTTGGTGCAAGCCAAGCTCCCCATGCTGGTCGAGGCGGCTCGGCTGGTGGGCGGCGTGCAGATCCAGAACCGCGGCACGCTCGGCGGGAACATCGCCAATGCCTCACCCGCTGGAGATTCGCTCCCGGTGCTCGCCGCGGTCGACGCCGTCCTGGTGCTGCGGAGCGCGGACGCCGAGCGGCGGGTGCCGATCACCGAGTTCTACACCGGCTACCGGAAAAGCGTGCTGCGTCCCGACGAGCTGATCGTGGCCGTCGAGGTGCCGCCCGTGGAAGGCCGGCAGTTCTTCCGCAAGGTCGGCACCCGTGCCGCCCTGGCGATTTCCAAGATCGTCATGGCCGCGGTCAAGGGTGCCGTGCCGCGTATTGCGTTCGGGAGCGTGGGCCCCACGGTCATCCGCGTCCGGGACACCGAGCGCGCGCTCGCCGCGGGAACCCACATCGAAGACGCGGTCCGCATCCTGGCGAAGGAGATTGCACCGATCGATGACCTGCGCTCATCGGCGGCCTACCGGCACCAGGTCGCCGGGAATCTCCTGCGCCGCTTCTGGAGCTCGTGAGCTTCATCCTCCGCGGGCGGCGCGTGGTCACCCCGGAGGGTGTGCGTGCTGCGGCGATTCACTGCGACGACCGCCGGATTACCCGAGTGGCCGCGTGGGAGGACGTTCCCCACGACGCGGAGGTAGCGGACGCGGGGGATTCGATGGTAATGCCCGGCCTCGTGGACACTCATGTCCACGTCAACGAGCCGGGCCGCACCGAGTGGGAGGGGTTCGCCACTGCCACTCGGGCCGCGGCGGTGGGAGGGGTGACGACCATCTGCGACATGCCGCTTAACTCCATCCCCGCCACCACGTCCGTGGCGGCGCTGGAGTCCAAGCGGACCGCGGCGCTGGGCAAGGGCGAGATCTCCGTCGAGTTCATCGGTGGTGTGGTTCCCGGAAACACTGGCG
Source organism: uncultured Gemmatimonas sp. (assembly GCA_964649225.1). Taxonomy (GTDB): domain Bacteria; phylum Gemmatimonadota; class Gemmatimonadetes; order Gemmatimonadales; family GWC2-71-9; genus JABFSM01. The sequence goes on from CAZYPO010000121.1 coordinate 2,606, forward strand.
ACCTCGAGGCGCTGCGCGACGCCGGAGTGTGCGCCTTCAAGTGTTTTCTGTCGCCGTCAGGGGTCGCGGAGTTCCCCAACGTCAGCGAGCGCGACCTGCGCGAGGCCTTCCCCGTACTCGCGACGCTCGGGCTCCCGCTCATGGTGCACGCCGAGGACCCGGCCAGGCT
>CAZYPO010000121.1:2874-5545 GCA_964649225.1 uncultured Gemmatimonas sp.
CGCCGTCGTCCTCCGCCCGCTACCCTGGCCTATCTCTTCGTGGCGCTCCTGCTCCTCGTGGTCGCGGCCCTCGCAGGCTTCCTGCCCGCGCGTCGCGCGGCCTCGGTCGATCCGGTGATCGCTCTGCGAGCGTAGCCGCCGCCTTGAGCTCCCCGTCGAGCGCTCTGCTGATCATCCGGCACGGAACCGGGCGGGGCCCCGGCCCGAATTTCGGAGCACCTTTCCTCGACTACGTCCAGAACCTTCGTCCCGAGTTGGCGGCCAGAATCCGCTTGTGGAGCACTCGAAGCAGCCCGCCAAGGCTCGAGGGTGTCCGGGCCGTGCTCTTCTGGCTCGCCGATCCGCTGCGCGAGCTCCACCCCGAGTGCTTCCGCGAGGCGGCGAGCATCGCCGTGGAAGCCCGTGAGCGCGGGCTGCGACTGATCAATCCTCCGGAGGCCCTCTCCAATACCATCAAGAGCACCCAGGCCGAACGCTGGAGCGCCGCGGGCCTCCCCGCCGCGAGCTGCCTCGCGTTCCGGAATTGGACGGAGTTCGTGGCGCGCCTCGGCGAGGCCGAGTTTCCCGCCATCGTGCGCCCCGATCGGCTGCACTCGCAGGAGGCGACCCGATTCTGCCGGACGGTCCGGGCAGCGGCACGGCTCGACGCCCGGGACCTGATCTATCCGGGCGTCATCCTTCCCTTCATCGATACGCGAGCGGGTTACGCCCGAAGCGCTCCTGGATCGCTTTGGGCCAGATTCTTTCACAAGAAGCGGAGCTTCGTCTTCGGAAATCGAGTCCTCTCCAACCATATTCTGTTCTCGCGCTACCCGGTCGTCGGAATGGCGCGCTCGACCTTCTCTCGCTACCACGGCAGAGGCCGCCATCTGCTTCCACTCTTCCGTTTTCGGCGCTGGGACCGGGCCGCTGTTGCGGCAGACAACGACTTCTGGCGTAAGGCACCCGAGCAGCCGGACCTGATGCTGCGGGCCGCGCGTGCGCTCGACCTCGACGTCGTGGCCCTCGATTACTCGACCCGTGCCGACGGCTCCGTGGTCTTGTGGGAGGCAAATCCCTATTTCTCGCTCGATCGCTGGCAGGAGGGCGTCATGCCGCTTCATCGCTGTCTGGAAGAGCGGATCGGCGGGTTCGCCGCCGCCTACGCGGACTTTCTGGAGGAGCTGCTTGACGGCCCGTCCTCCGCACCAGCCCGATAAGTCCGCAGCGCGGCTTGCCGGGGCATTGCTCGAGAGCGACGCCGCCTACTTCGAGGCCGGGGCTTGCGTCGAAGCCCTCCCGGGCGCTGTCCTGGCGTGGATGGAAGGCCTGGATGCGCTCTCCGCCGCGGGTGTGATAGCGCGCGTTGAGCCGGGATTGGGGGGACTCGCGCCGCCTGAGTGGATCGCCGCTGTGGAATCGGCCGTTCGCCGGATCGGCCGCTCGGAGATTCGCTTGTATCTCACACGACAAGAGCCCGAGCTCGAGACCCTGCTCCGCGGTCGCGGCTACCGTTCCCGAACCGAATGGGGCATGCTGCGACCTGTACTCGGCTCGGGGCCGGCGGTGGGCCGGCCCAGGGTAGTGTTACATCCGGTCGTTTCCGAGGCCGATTGGCAGGCCAAGTCCGCGCTGCACGAGCTCCTGGAGCGCGGGCCCGACGGTCACCCCGCAGCCGCCCGCGCCTGGGTTGATCTGGAGCGCCGCAAGGTCGAGGCCGGCTACATGCGGCCGTACCTGGCTCGCTGTGAAGGCGAGGTGTGCGGAGCCTTCGCGCTGGCGCGCCAGCAATCACTGTTTCGCCTCAAGAACCTGGTGCTCCATCCGGAGCGGCGTCGCCGGGGAATCGGTGCGGCAGTGATCGCGGCGTTGCTCGAGACGGTCGGCGGAGCCGGAGGGCAGGCGCTTGGCGCCTTCGCCGTCGAGCGGAGCGAAGGCGAGCAGCTCTATCGCAAATGCGGTTTCGTTGCGATCACCTGGCAAACCGAATGGATTCGGAGGGATTGATGCCAGCCTCCTCGAGCGGCCTCACCGCCCCCGAGCTCGACCACTACTGGCGAGCCGGCTACGTGACGGTCCGCGGGGGCTTCGCCCCGGAGGAAGTTCAGGCGTGGCAGCAGGAATGCGAGCGGCTCTGGGCAGTGGCCGGTGGGCAGCTCGATGCCGGCCGGATTCAGCACCGCGGGCGGGTGACTGGAGGAACCACCGCGGACCGGATCGATCCCGTGGTCGACGTATCGCCTCTTTTCGCGGCGCTCGCGCGCGACCCGCGCATCCTCGGACCGGTAGGCGCGGCGCTCGGATCCGAAGCGATCCTGTTCAAGGACAAACTCATTTCGAAGCGACCCGGCACGCTGGGGTACGGGATGCACCAGGACTTTCCGTACTGGGAGCGGCTGGGCATCCCCGCCGACGAGCTCCTCAGCGTGCAGGTCGCGATCGATGCCGCGACGAGGGACAACGGGGCTCTCGAAGTCTTCGAGGGGCTGCATCATGCCAAGGTCAAGCCGCCGGCGGACAATCCCCTCGACGCCGACGAAACGGCCATGGACCTGAACCGGGGCCAGCGCACCGATCTTGCGGCCGGTGATTTGCTGCTGTTTCACAGTCTGGTTCCCCATCGCAGCGGGCCGAATAACTCGGCGGTCAGCCGGCGGGCCCTCTTCCTCACTTACTGCACGGCCCGGCACGG
>CAZYPO010000122.1:0-5511 GCA_964649225.1 uncultured Gemmatimonas sp.
CCTAGGGCCTGGATAACCCGTCCTGCATCCTTAGCCCGAAAGTCCTGTGGGTTCAATAGTTTACGGCCAGTCAGAGCGAGCCGCTTTCAAAGCTCGTTGGCGCTTTGAAAGTCTACGGCTACATTCTTTCAGAGTTCCACCGGTCAGGCAAGCATCATTATCGCTGCGGCTGAGCGGCCGGCGTCAGCCGGTCCGCTCCAGTCGCTGGTTAGGTGGCCTCATCACTGTGCAGCGTTTCGCGCCACTTGAATTCAGCCGCCGTCTTCTCGCCCTCGGTGAGGGTCACCGAGTAGTCGAAGTATTCGATGATCCCGGGCTCCTGTGAGCCTTGTGCCCCGGAGCGCTCCGCTCTGATATCGAACCGGGGTCGTGCGCCGACCAGTCCGAGATGCTGAAGCGCGGCATGAACCGACGCCAGATCTTGATCGACTTGAGGCCATGAGACGGACGAGGAGGTCTCATGCGCGAGCTCGTTTCGTTTGTTGCGTATCGCGTCGAGCGCAGGACCGTTTGGGATCTTCCCAGAATCGGTCAGAAATGAAATCCGGCCATCAAGCGTCGATCTGTAGGCTTTCGGAAGAACGGAAGTCGTAGAGATTAGATATGCGGCCAGGCCCTCATCGAGAAGGGCCGCCATCTTGATGTAGAGCAAGGAGGGCAGGATTTTCTCTAGGACGGGGTTCCGGACGGCCAGCCGATGGCCAAGCTGATACGCCATCGGATAGTTCCGCGCGAACTCCAACTCGATCAAGAAAAGTCTCCAAGCTCCCCGGATGTCATCCTGCGAGTCCATGGGCGTGTTTGCCCGCCACCTAACTACAGATCTCCGCTGAACGCTCGCCGCAGCAGCGCTGCCGGAGCGCTGTTGACGGCAGCCAACCGCTCGTCGGCAACCTTCCGAACGTGATCAGATTTGGCCAGTTGCCCGTCCAGTCGTGTGGCTACCCGTTCCTGCTCCTCGCGGTCCGGCAATGGCATACGCACTTCGGCAAGATTCGCTTGGTTGATCTTGAAGATGCCCGCCGAAGTGCGCGCCCGCCGTTCAACATCGGCCCGGACCTCTTCGCTCTCCCAGACATGGCGCAGGTACTCGGGAGTGATGGCTTGGGTGTCCGGGATCACCTGGATCAGTAGGTCAGGGTAGAGCACAGGGGCAGGCATCACTGGAGGCGCCAGTGCACCCCGCCCCACCAGCGACAATCGCCCGTTCCCCCGGGACCACGTAGAAGGCCTCTGCCCTGACCCATGCACCGCTGGCCTCTTCGTCAGTAACACCAACGGTCCTCTTCGCGGACAACTCTAGAAACCCGCCACGGATCGCCGAGAGCGTCAGACACTCCTTGTCGGCTCCGGGCCTCGCGGGTTTCGAAATGCCAGTCCGGAGTGGCTCAAGCAAGAGGTCACCCAGGCGTACTCGCGCCCAGCGCTGGGCCTCAGCAATTGTGAACGCTACCCGTCGGTATGCGGCGGGGAGGGCTTTGGCGGCTTCGAACTGGGCCTCGGCCGCGGCCCGCGCCCGCTCCACCGCCGCCATCTGCTCCGCCAAGGCGTCCACGATCCGCTGTTGCTCCGACAACTCAGGTAAGGGTAACCATTGAGCACGGACCTGAACGTCGGTCACAGCTGGGTACAATGCGCCCTTTACGAGTTCGCTCAGATTCCGGACCGCCTCACCCATCTGCACAAACCCGAAAAGATATCTCGGATCAAGACTGCTTTTCGCGCGTAACACACAGAAACCGGTACTCGCTATCTCTCCATCCAGCTCTGTTGGTACGAGCGCGACAGGGTTCAGGTTTGGGCGGGTCGTCGCGACAAGCACATCACCCGTGCGAATCACCTGTCGAGCCCGACTCGGGGCATCTTTGCCGAGCACGGTCTTTGGACACACGATGCGCTTGGACACGTTGCTGACGCTCGTTATGTCGACATAGCGAAACGAGCCGGTGGGACTGTCGCGTGGATCCCGTGTCGGAATCGATTCCTCACAGACATCGCTAAGCCGTATCGAGCGCCAGCCGCGAGGGAGGGGGCGCGAGCCCACCGCCCCGGGAAGACGTTCAGTTGTAGGAGTGTTCATCGAAGGTCGAGGGACTCGTCAGCGGAAGAGCCGGCGTCTTCGTTTGAGAAACGCGATCAGCTCGCGAGCCGTGAGCTGCGGCAACCGCGGCATCAGGGCACTCCGACGGTCAACTCCTCGACGTACACCCGCTTCTCGCTCTGCGGGATGGGCTGGCCGTGGGCCAGGAGGGACTGGAGGTGCTGCTCGATGGCGTCCCGGATATTCCCCTTGGCCTCCTCCACGGTCCGGCTATTGCTGAAGCAGCCGGGCAGACTCGGGCTGTAGGCGGAGTAACCCTCGTCCTCGGCTTCGTTCTCGATCACGATCTCGAACGTGTAGTACTGCATGGGCAGATGATACCCCGGACCTCAGTCCACGAGAAGCCTCTTCAGCCTCACTTCAGCAGCCTCATCTTGCGGTTGACGGTGGCCAAGTCGAAGCGCTCTGGGTTGAAGCCGCGACCCGCCCAGGCGAGCATGTGCCTGTGCTCGGGGTGGGTGCGGTCGCGCAGCACGGCGAGCAGGTTCGCGTAGCCTGGCGTGCCGCCGCAGTCCTCGGGCGGACAGGCGCGCTCACCGGCGAGGCACCCCGGATGCTTGAACGGAGCCGCAGGAGCCTCGATCGACTCCACCAGCACCTCGTGACCCCACCCGTCGCCGAGGTCGTAGAGGTAGCGGAACCGCGCGCCTTCGGTGGACGCGGCTGCGCGCAGTGTCAGCTTCCACTCGGGCTCTACCTTGTAGTCCGGCTCGTCCGGTTCCGGCTGGCCGTAGCGTCTGCCGCCGACTTCGAACTCGTGGAGATGCACGTCGCGCCAGCCCATGGCTTTCTGAATGATCGTGTGCAGCCGCTCGAGCGTGATGGAACCGGGCACCTGGACGCGGCGCCACACCGGCGGTTCGACTTCCTCGAGCGTGATCCTGAGAATGTAAACCGCGTCCTCGCGAGGAGCGACGGAGAGGTGGCGTCTCGGAGTCCGTGCAGTCGGCGTCATGCGGCGAAGAGCCTCTCTTTGGTCTGGCGGAGGATGTCGGCGGGCTGCCCGAAAGCCTTGAGAGCCGGGAGCCCGCCCGCGCGAGTCACTTCTGGCGTGTCGAAGACCTGGGGGCTCTCGAGCCCGTCGGTGCCTGAGCGGGCGAACTGGCCGGCCAGGGCCTTGAGCGTCGCCGTGGCGGGAGCGGGCAGGGTCGCAAGCCAGCGCTCGTGCTTGTAGGTGAACGCTTCGGCGCGCTGGGGGCGCGTGCGCGGGGCCAGGCCGTAGCCCAGCTCGGCGAGCACGTCGTAGAGGTCGTAGTCCGTCATCTCTTCGAGCGTGCGGACAAGCAGCGGCGCGCGGCCGGCATCGGGCAGCCTGCCCATCAGGGCCCGGCGCTCCGGTGGGCTGATCCACCTGGCGCGGAAGTCCTCGAGCGTCGGCGCTTGCTCCACCAGCCGCTCGGCCAGGCGCTGCTTGTACTCCTCGACGGTGATCGGCATCGCCTTGCCATCCACGCTGGTCACGATGTACCGGCCCGCGCCCGTCACGCGCACGTCGAAGCCTTCCACCAGGATGGTCTTCTCGGGCGGCGGCGCGTCGGGCCCCGGCACCTTGGCGGTGACCTTGCGGGGAGGAGTGAAACGGCTCCTGAACTTCTCGCCGAAGAGCCGGGTGGCGTCCGTGTAGTCGTACACGCGGAACATCAGCTTCCCGCTGGGCATGTCGATCCGCGTGCCCCGCCCAACCATCTGATAGAAAGCGATAGGCGAGCGGACATACTTGAAGAAGACGATGTTCCGCACGCAGGGCACATCCACGCCTGTCGTCAGCAACTCCACGGTCGTCGCGACGAAGTACCGGCGCTGGAGCCCTCGGAGATCCTTGACGAGGTCCGATCCTTCTGAGGCCGCGGTGCACTTGAAGGCGTAGGGATCGAGACGCTCGCGGCCGTGCGCCTTACACCATTGAGCGTAGAGGTTGTTCATAGCCGCGGCCACTTCGTCGGCGTGGCGGTCACGCGCGCAGAAAACGATGGTCTTCTGCTCCGGACCGCCGGTGGCGACCAGGTGCTGGAAAAGGTCCCGGCACATGGCGGCCACGCGCTCCGGCAGCAGCAGGCGGTCCTCGAAATCGTGGGCCTCGTAGCGCCGGCGTGCCTCGGCCGTCGCCAAGACTTCTCCCGTTCGCGCGTCCGTGATCTGCTTGCCGATCAAGTCAGCTTCGTCCACACCCGTCTCGCGCTCGGGCCGCGGCTTGTCGTCCAGGAAGATGTCGCGGCGGACGATCTCGCAGGCCGCCAGGTAGCCGTCGTCGATCCCCTGGCTCATGTCGTACTCGTAGACCGGCTCGCCGAAGTGGCGGAGGTTGTCGGCCGAGACGTCGGCGTCTGCCTGGGCTTCCTTGCTCCTCTCGGTCCACTCGATCTCGCGTGGCGTGGCCGTCAGCCCGATTTGAACGGCATCGGGATTGCGCGTGAGCACCTGCGACCACTTGCCCCAGGCCGAGCGGTGGCATTCGTCGATCACGATGTGGCTGAAGTAGTTCTCCGGGTAGTTGGTCGTCAGGAAGTTGGCGTCGGCCTCGTCGGTATCCACGTCCAGGGTCTGGTAGGTCGCGATGAGGATGCGGGCATTCTTCTGCGGCTTGCCGCTCGACACCTCCGCCGCGTCGGCGCCAAAGACGTTCTGGAACGCGCCGAGCCCCTGGCTTCGCAGCTCGTCACGGTCGCAGAGAAAGAGCGCGCGCTTGAGCTGCCCCGCGTCCGCGATGCGCTTGAGGAGGTAGACGGCAATCCGCGTCTTCCCCGCGCCCGTGGCCAGGGAAAGGAGCGCCTTCTTCTCGCCACCCGCCAGCTTCTCCAGCACCGCGCGGATGGCGGCATCCTGGAAGTAGTACCGGCTGGCCTCGCCTCCCGGGTACCGCGCGAGGAGTGGACGCGCTTCGGGCGATTCCAGGCTGAAACCCATGGCCTGCTCATAGCGGGAGCGAAGCTCGGCGGGCGTTGGGAACTGAGCCAGCGGGCGCGGCTGGCTGGTGAGGCCCGTGGCGCGGTCGAACTCGACGAACAGGTGGCCATTCGAGGAGAAGACGAACTGGACGTTGAGGCGGCGGCAGGCGGCGTAGGCCTTGGCCTGCTCGAGGCCGTGAGCGGGTTGGAGACGCTCGGCCTTGGCCTCGATGAGCGCCACGGCCACAGGCTGGCTCGCCTGGTTCACCCGGACCCGTAGCGTGTAGTCCACGCGCCCCTTGGCGCGCCGCCGGGCTTGGCCTTCAACCACCTCCACTGCCCCCGCCGTCTCCTCGCGTCGGATAAGGTCTTCCGTCCACCCACAGGCGTGGAGCGCCGGGTCGATCAGCTTGGCCCGCGTGTCGGACTCGCCCAAGGACATGCCAGCCCATTATAGGGCACTCGGCGCCGGGCCTCTGGCGCGGGCCCTGCCTCTTGACCCGGTGCGAATTTGGGCAGATGCTC
>CAZYPO010000123.1:0-5422 GCA_964649225.1 uncultured Gemmatimonas sp.
CCCGTATCGGCGTCGGGCGATACCGCGGGGGCGAAGGCGGCCGCGTCATCGTCGGTCTGCTCGCGCCGGGTGAACGTGATCCGCACCCGGTGCGGACCGGCCGGTACGGGGAACTCCCGAAGCAGGTAGAGAGGCCGGTCGTGCCGGAAGCCTCCACCGCGCACCACGAGGTCGCCCACCACCCGGGCGTCCAGCTCCACGCGCAGTGCGTAGGTGGCAAAGCTGCCCTCGCACTCGACCCGCTCACGCATGTGCTCCGGGCGCTGCGCAAGCTCCGCAGGCGAGAGCATCCGGCACACCTCGATCCTCTCGGGGCGGGCGCTCCAGGAGAGGCGGAGCTGTGCGGTGGCCGGCGTGCGAAACGCCAGGGGTTCGGCCGAAGCGCGTGCCAGCAACACGAGCGCCGCCGCGGTGAGGGCGACCGCTATCACGCTTCGCCCGGAGGAGCGGAGCGCGATCACGACGCGGCCTCTTCGAGCGGCACGGGTTCGCATACCGCCTCCAAGTCGCTGTCGGGGTCGCGCGCGGGCGGCTCCAGCGCCGCGACATCCCGCGCGAAGGCCTCGAATGCCGCCAGCGTTCCCGCGAGGTCGCCCAGCGCGAGCGTGGCGATGCGCACCCGCCGGCGATCCACACGGGGCTGCAACTCCGCCTCCCGGTCATTGAAAAGCCGCTGCTGCAGCCATTTGGGACCTTCGCGGCCGACGCAGTCGCGGGGCGGGCATCCGCACACCACCACGCCGGGTGCCCCCTGCCGCAGGAAGAGCTCGATCACCGACGAGTGCAGATTGCCCACGCAGTTGACCGGGTGGATGTGGGCACCCCGGGTGCGCAACGCGGCGACGTGCGCTTCCGGCGCCTGCCCACAACACACTGCGATGATCGGCAGGCTGCCCGCGGCGGTGAGCTCGGGAAGAACGGCGGAGCGCAGAGCGGCCAGTTGGTCCCTCCCGGTGCGGCCCGGTGGGCCGACCCCCATCGGGGCACAGGACCCGGCACAGATGCCGCAGCTCACGCAGCGCGAGGGATCGACCCGGGCCACCAGCGTGGGGCGGTCATCGTCGCGCTCCACCATGGTGATCGCTTCCCACGGACAGTCTTGCGGGCACTGGTTGCACCCCGTGCAGAGCCGGGTATCGACCTCGCTGGGCGCCCAGCTCGCCTCGCGCGGCCGGCGCGTGAAGCGCGGCACCAGCAGCGCGATCAGCGCGACGGCGAGCACGCCGCTCCAGGCGAGGCCGGCAGGGAGCCGCTCCGATACCGGCAGCCACCACCCGACGATGAGGTCGGTCGGCGTCGACTCGGCCAGGCGGAATGGGTTGGCGGCAGGGCCGAGCGGGGCCGGAAGCAGCACCGATGCGAGCGTCAGCGCCGCAATGATACTCCAGGTGAGCCGCCTGGGCGGAAGCAGCACCGGACGCCCGAGCCGTGAAACGTGCAGCCAGAGACCGGCGCCCAGGCCGAGCGGCAGCGCAATATGGACGAAGAGGTTGACAAAGAAAAAGGCGCCGGGCACCGGGCCATCGCCGGCGAAGCTGCGGCTGAGCGGCTCCGAAAAGACCGGCAGCACGTCGAAGAGACGGCCTCCTTCGAGGGCGAGGCGCTCGCCGAACGTGTCCCAGACCATCACGTACCCGGTCCACCCACACACGAGCCCCGCGGCCAGCAGGAACAGGCCGGAGACCCAGGCGAGCGTCCGGGGTCCCCAACTGCGGCCCTGCGCGAAGATCCGCAAGGCGTGGACGGCGGCGGCGAGGACGAACAGGTCGGTCGCGTATCGGTGCAGCGTGCGCAGCCATGCCCCAAGCCAGGGGTCGGCGGCGAGGCGGGCGACCGAGGCGAAGGGAGCGCTGAGACGGTAGAACAGCAGCAGGTAGAGCCCGGTAACGAGGAGCACCAGGAGCATGGCCACGGCCAGGGTCCCGGCCTGGTGGAACGGGTTCCAGCGCCACCCGTAGCTTCTGGTGGCCGCGGCGTCGAGGAGGCCGAGGAGGCGGCGCAGGAGGCGCTCGAGGAATCGCATGGGGGGGTCTTGCGCAAATTTTATCATATCATCATGATCATTACAAGATCTGCCCGGAGCGCCTCGCCCAATGTGGCTCAACGGTACCTCCCAGTCTGCCATTCGTGCGGTCCTCTACGTCGCCGGACACGCCGAACCCGGCCCCGTTCGCGTCGATGACATCGCGAGCGCGCTCCACTGCCCGCGAAATTACCTCTCCAAGACGCTTCATGCCCTGGCCCGCGCCGGTGTCCTGCGCTCGGCCCGGGGGCCCAAAGGCGGGTTCCAGCTCGCCGACCCGCCGGAGCGGCTCGTGCTCGCTCGGGTCATCGCCCCCTTCGAGCCCGTCGCCGCGCGCCGCTGTCTGATGGGCCGGGCCGACTGCGGCGGCGCCCATCCCTGCCTGGCCCACCATCGCTGGGAGCGCGTCGCGGCGGCGGTCGCGGACTTCTTCAGCCAGACCAGCGTGGCCGACCTGCTCGCCGGCGGCCGCGGCGGTCTCGCGGTCCCGCGGACAGCCGCCCGGCAGCGACTCGCCCGCCGCGCCCGCGTCGCGCCGCGCGCGCGGTAACCTGTCCCCCCCGCCCCCATCCTCGAGAGGAGGATGCCCAATGGCCCCGCCACCGAACGAATCACCACCCCCCACGCCCCAGCCCGAGGAGAGACCACCGCTGGGACAGCGCTTCTTCGACAACATCCTGCTGCTGCTCGCGCTCGGGACGCTCATCATGTTCGTCGTCTACACCGGCTGGGGAATGTGGGAGATCCTCACCCTGCCGAAGGCCACCCTTCCCTGAGAGGTCCCGATGCTGACCAAAGTCCATACCGGACTCGATCCGGTACCGGGCATCTGGTGGAAACCGGCACACCCAGCCGAGAAGGTCTGGGTCGCCATCGCCTTCGCCTGGTGCATGGTGCTCTTCGCGATGATGCCGCTCTGGCACTGGAAGGGCGGGCAGAACCCGTCCGGGGTGCGGCGTCGCGTGGATCCCAAAGCGTACTACGCTCGTACTCTGGCCTTCGCGGCACAGTATAAGGTCGGCGAGGACCGGGGACTGCCCATCGTCAAGCCCCCGCCGGGGGCGGATGTGTATCTAGTCGGCCTCACTTTCCAATGGTACCCGATCCTCCAGCTCGAGCGCGGCAAGGAGTACCTGCTGCACCTCTCGTCGCTGGACGTGAACCACGGCTTCTCGCTCTATCCTCTGAGCGTCAACTTCCAGGTCGTGCCGGGTTACGACTACGGCCTCCGCGTCACGCCAACAAGCTCCGGCGATTTCCGTATCATATGCAACGAGTTCTGCGGCATCGGCCACCATACGATGGTCGGCCGGGTGATCGTCGTGGACGAGGCGGGGAAGCCCGTGGCGGACAATGCGACGGCCCGTATCCGCGCTGGAGGCGAACGATGACTGCACCCGCCCTGACTCTTTTTCGGACTTGTCCGGTGACCGGACGCAGCATCCACGCGCAGGCGGAGCGGCTCGTCAAGGCCAACGCCGTGGTCGCAGTCGTAGCTCTGCTGATCGGGGCGAGCGCGGCCCTGCTGCTCGCGCTGACGCGCTGGCAGGCCGTCCATCTCCTGCCGGCGGTCTGGTACTACCGCCTGCTCGGTGTGCACGGCATGAACATGCTCATCTTCTTCATCATCTACTTCGAGATGGCCGTGCTGTGGTTCACCGGCACGGTGCTGCTCAACGCGCGGCCCGCCGCGCCTCGGTTCGGCTGGGTGAATTTCGGGCTGATGGTGGCGGGTTCCCTGCTCGTCGAGTGGACGCAATGGACCGGCCGCGCCGACGTGCTCTTCACCTCCTATCCCCCGCTCAAGGCCCATCCGCTGTTCTACCTGGGAGTTATCCTCTTCGCCGTCGGCGCGCTGCTCGTGGTGGGTCAATTCTTCGCCACCATCCTGCTTGCCAAGCGGGAAAAAACCTACACCGGCTCGATGCCCCTGGTGGTCTACGGTGCGGCGACGGCGGCGATCATTGCCGTCATCACGCTGGTGCACGGCGCCCTGATCTACATCCCGACGTTTCTCTGGTCGCTCGGGCTGATCCCATCGGTGGATCCCGAGATCTACCGCATGTTGTGGTGGGCCCTGGGGCATTCGTCCCAGCAGATCAACGTCGCCGCGATGGTGGCCATCTGGTACCTGCTCGGCGCGTTGACCGTGGGGGCGGTGGTCCTGAACGAAAAAGTGAGCCGTTCCGCGTTCGTGCTCTACATCCTCTTCATCTCCCTTGCGTCGGCGCACCACTTGCTGGTGGATCCGGGCTTCAGCCCGGCCTGGAAGGTCGTGAACACCTCCTATTTCATGTACATGGCGGTGCTCGCCTCGATGGTGCACGGCTTCACCGTGCCGGCGGGGATGGAACTCGGCATGCGGCTGCGCGGCTTCACCAGCGGGCTCTTCGGATGGCTGCGCCGCGCGCCCTGGGGCGATCCGGGGTTCTCCGCGCTGGTCTTGTCGGTAGTGGTGTTCGGGTTCTTCGGCGGCATCACCGGGGTGACCATCGGGACCGAGCAGATCAACATCATCGCCCATAATACGCTGCGCATCCCCGGCCATTTCCACGCCACGGTGGTGAGCGGGACGGCGATGGCGTTCATGGGTGTGACCTATTACCTGCTCCCGCTGATCTTCCGACGCAAGGTCGCCTTCTGGAAGCTCGCCAGGTGGCAGCCCTATTTATTCGCCGGCGGCCTGCTCCTGCTCGAGCTGGGGATGACCTTCGCCGGCAGCTTCGGCGTGCCTCGCCGCCACTGGGACATTTCGTTCTCCCAGGCGCCATTCGAGGTGTCGTTCAATCCGGCGGTGGACCTGTTTCTCGCCATGATCGGCATCGGCGCGGTCGTCGCGGTGACGGGCGCGCTCTCGTTCATTCTGATCGCGGTGAAATCGGTGTTCTTCGGCGAGCCGGTGACCGAGTTCCCGCGCGGAACCACGGTAACGGGCATACCCCAGGGCGTCACCAATCCGCCGCTGCATCCCGCGAACGCCGACGAGCTGAACGCGGCCCTCCACGCGCCAGGGCGTGGCCTCGCCGGAGCAACGCCCGGCACGCTGATCCTCGTCGGGATATTTCTGCTGGCGTTCATGCTCTACTACTTCACTAATTGGAAGCTGCTCAGCTTCCTCTGGAAGATCGGATGAACGAGCCACGCGCCGGCCGGCCTGGCGCCGCGGCCTTCGCTCTGCTGGCGATCCTCGCGATCACGGCAGGGTGGTGGATGCTGGCGCTCTGGCCGGCCGGCGCCGTGGCACCCGAGTGGCTGGTGCGGACGCGGGCCGCGTGTTTCGGCGCGGTGCGCGGCGGGTTGCCCGATACCGGTGGATGGATTCTTCTCATCGGGCAACCGTTGGGGATGCTCGGCCTGCTGCTCGCCGTGTGGGGGGATGCGCTCCGGGCCGAGCTGCGC
>CAZYPO010000124.1:0-5391 GCA_964649225.1 uncultured Gemmatimonas sp.
CGCTGGCAACGTCACCGGGGGCTCGGAGGAAGCGGCACAATTCAAGAAATAGGCGGGCGGGTCGGGCCTCGTAATGGCCCTCTTGTCGAGTGAGAGCGGCAACTCGGTTCACGCCCCATCAGTGCCTGGCTGCGGCGAGCCGCCAGAAAGAGAGGCAACCAATGCCCAGGAATGAACCGCCGGGGAGATCGCTGACGAAATAGTCCAAGGAATTCGCTTCTTGAAACCTTCCCATCAGCTTCCCCGCCTGACAGACATTCGATGTTAGACTTCCGCTGGGCCCACGAGGCACCATGCCGAATTCGCGATTCACTCAGGCACAGATCGCCCGGATTATCCAGGCGGCCTCGGCGACCGGGGTCCGGAGTTGGGTGCTGGGCGGCAGGCGCGCCGGCGCGACAGGGGTCCGGTTCGCGTGACGGAGCTGGAGGCGATGCGGCGCGCTCTGGTTCTCGCACAGCAGGGCTGGGGTCGGGTGCATCCCAATCCGATGGTAGGCGCGGTGATCCTCGCCGATAACGCGCCGGTCGGGGAGGGATACCACGCCGAATACGGCGGCGAGCACGCGGAGCGATCGGCGCTCGCGGCCGCCGGGTTGCGGGCGCGCAGAGCCACGCTGGTGGTCACGCTTGAGCCCTGCGACCATCGGGGTCAGCAGCCGCCCTGCACCGACGCGATCATCGCGGCCAGCGTCATCCGGGTCGTGGCCGCTACGGCGGATCCGAATCCGGTAGCTCGCGGTGGGGCGGCGCGGCTCCGCGCGGCGAGCATCGAGGTGTCGATCGGTCTGCTCGCGTGTGAAGCGCGCCGCCAAAACGCCGCCTTCTTTCACTGGTTTCAGCACGTCGGCCGTCCCTGGGTGGCACTCAAGCTCGCGACCTCGCTCGATCACCGGATCGCCGACGCGACGGGGCGCTCCCGATGGATCTCCGGGTCGTCGGCGCGTCAATTCGTGCAGGAGCTCCGGGCTGGCTTTGACGCCGTGGCCGTCGGAGGCCTGACCGCGCTACGCGATGATCCCCAGCTCACCGCGCGCGGCCCGATCGTGCCCCGGATTCCGCCGCTCCGGATCCTCTTCGAGGGAGCCGAGCCCCTGCCCGCCTCGTTGACCGCGATTCGGACGGCGGGCGACGTTCCCACCCTCATCGTCACCACGATCGGGCGCTTCGACGCGACGGCGGCCCGGCTCAGCGGCACCCCCGTGGAGATCCTCGCGGCAGGCTCGTTGCCGGAGGCACTCGGCGCGCTGCGCCGCCGCGGGGTCGAGTCGTTGCTCGTCGAAGGAGGCGGACGTCTGGCCGGCGCGCTGCTTCGCGAGGGCCTCGTCGACCGCTTCTACCGGATTGAAAGCCCGATGTGGCTGGGAGCCACCGGCATCCTCGCCACCGCGGGCTGGAACCTCGCTACGCTGGACGAGGTGGAACGGTGGGAGGTGGTGGAGCGGCGCGCGCTCGGCGAGGATACCCTGCTGGTCCTGGATCGGAAGCCATGTTCACCGGAATCGTGACGGCGGTCGGCGAGATCCACGCCAATGAGCCCGTGGAGGGGGGACGCGATCTGGCCATCCTGGCCCCGTTCCGGGGAATCGCGGCCGGCGAAAGCATCGCGGTGCAGGGGGCCTGCCTCACCGTCTCGACGAAGGGACGGGGCTGGTTCGGGGCGCGGGCGGTGCTGAGCACCCTGGAACGAACCCGGTTCGGGGAGCTTCGACCGGGTGACAGGGTCAATCTGGAACGGGCGCTCAAAGTGGGCGACCCTCTCGGTGGTCACCTCGTTCAGGGTCACGTGGACGGCCTCGGGGTCGTCGTGGCGGTGAAATCAAAGCAGGATGCCCGGCTGGTGGACCTTCGCGTCCCGGACTCAGTAGCCCGCGTGACAATTCCCATGGGCTCGTTGACCGTGGACGGTGTGAGTCTCACTGTCAACGCGTTCGTTGGGGAGGGTATCATTCAGGTGTCGCTCATTCCCTACACGCTGGCCCACACAACGCTGGGCGCGCTCGCGGCGGGGGACCGGGTGCATCTGGAGGGTGACGTAATCGGGAAGTACCTCCGGGCATTTCTAGAACCGAGGAGTCAGGGAGCCGCGAAACCGGAGAACGGGTTGTAAGGGGAGCTGTCGGCTCCCTGACCCCCTGAGTTCCCGACTCCCATCTTGCCTATGTCATTCGACACCATCGAACAGGCGATCGCCGACCTCCGCAACGGCAAGCTCGTCGTCGTGGCGGACGACGCCGACCGCGAGAACGAAGGCGACCTGATCTGCGCGGCGCAGCTCGCCACGCCCGATCTGGTCAACTTCATGACCTTGCACGGGCGCGGCCTGCTCTGCCTCGCCCTCACCCCAGAGCGCTGCGAGCAGCTCGAACTACCCCAGCAGGTGGACCGAAACGCCGACGAGCACTGCACCGCCTTCACAGTGATGATCGACGCCGATCGCCGGTTTGGCGTGACGACCGGGATCTCCGCGGCGGATCGCGCCACCACGATCCGCGTTGCCATCAATCCAGCGACCCGACCCGGCGATCTCCGGCGCCCGGGGCATATTCCGCCGCTGCGTGCCCGGCCCGGCGGCGTACTCGAGCGGGTCGGGCATACCGAGGCGGCGGTGGACTTGGCCCGGCTGGCGGGGCTCTATCCCGCAGGGGTCCTCTGCGAAATCCTGAACGAGGACGGCAGCATGGCGCGGGTGCCCGACCTTCACGCGTTCAGCGAGCGCCACGGTCTCGCCTTGATCACCGTGGCCCAGCTGGTCGCCTATCGGCTGCAGACGGAGCAGCTGGTCCACCGTGTCGCCGAAACAATCCTCCCGACCGCTTACGGCGAGTTTCGCGTGGTCGGCTACCGCAACGACGTGGACTCGGCGGAACACGTGGCACTGGTACATGGAGAGGTCGCCGGCGGCGCGGACGTGCTGGTGCGGTTGCATTCGCGGTGCCTGACGGGCGACGTCTTCCACTCACTGCGGTGCGACTGTGGGCCTCAGCTGGTGGCGGCGATGCAACTGATCGGCGAGGCGGAGCGCGGGGTGGTGGTCTATCTCGACCAGGAGGGCCGGGGCATCGGATTGCTCAATAAGTTGCGGGCGTATGAACTCCAGGACCAGGGCAACGATACGGTGGAGGCCAATGAGCGCCTGGGCTTCGCGCCCGACCTTCGCCATTACGGCATCGGTGCACAGATCCTCCGCGATCTGGGTCTTTCCTCGATCCGACTGATGACCAACAACCCGCGCAAAGTCGTGGGGCTGGATGCCTACGGGCTTCGGATCGTCGAACGGGTGCCGCTGCCCATCGACCCAACGTCGCACAACCGCTCCTACCTCGACGCGAAGCGCGATAAGCTGGGTCACCTCCTCACCTACTGAGTTCCCGCGTGGGCGAATTTTCCGGACAGCTCGCCGCAGTGCGGCGGATCGGCATCGTGGTGAGCCGCTACCACGAGCACCTCACCACGCGCCTCCTCGACGGCGCGCGAGAATGCTGCCGGAAAGCGGGGATCGCGGAGGACGGCATCGACGTGGTCTGGGTCCCCGGGGCGTTCGAACTTGGCAGCGCGGCGGCAGCGTTGGCCCGGAGCGGGCGCTACGGCGCATTGGTCGCGCTGGGCGTCGTGATTCGCGGAGAGACGGCCCATTTCGATTACGTCGCCGGCGAGGCAGCTCACGCCATCGGTTTCCTCGCGGCCAGATACGTCCTGCCCATCGGCTTCGGGCTGCTCACCGTGGATACCGTTCAGCAGGCGGTGGAACGCGCCGGCGGCTCGGTGGGGAATAAGGGCTACGAGGCGGCCGAGGCGGCCCTCCGGACCGCCGACGTGATCCGGCAGGTCGAGGCCCTTGGCGCTTAGGCCCGAGACCCGTGCGCACGTGCGCTGCCGCTGCTGTACGCCTGGGAAACCGACGGACGCCCTCCCCTGAATGAGCTCCTGCGCGGTGTGAGGTGATCGCGAGCAGGAGGCTGGCGGAGACGACGACCGAGCGGAGATGGCCTCGCATCAGAACCTACGAGGAGGAGTATGGCTCGCCTGCCCCCGCGCATCGTCTACGGCGGGCTGAATGTGCAGTTGTGACCGCGCACGCTGGTCGGAACCTCACCGATTGAAAGGCTCCCTCTGTGAAAGACAGACACGCCAGCGGGATGGCCTGGGCCGTCTTCTTCGCTCGCGCCGTGCTTGGCTTGATTTTCTTCATGGCCGGCGTCTACAAGGTGTTCCAGCAGGGCCCCGCAGGTCACGTGAAACAATGGTTCCTGCCGTACTTGGATACGTTTCTACCAGCCTGGTCCCTGTGGGCGGTCGGCCTGACGATTCCCTTTGTGGAGCTCGTGGGCGGCGGCCTCGTCATCCTGGGCTGGCAGACCCGTGTAGCCCTGGTGGCGCTGGGCTGCGTGCTCGTTACGGTGACGTTTGGTCACCTGCTCAAGGAACCGCTCTATGCCTTTCACGAGCACGTGATTCCCCGGTTGGTGCTTTTGCTGTTCGTGCTTGCCATGCCGGTCGACGCTGACCGCTTTTCGCTCGACGCGGTCATTCGAACTCGTCGCCGCGAACCGCGATGACCAAAGCGGCAACCCCGGGGGGGGGGCACCCAGGGCACGGGAATGCCCTCAAGATCACACCGGGTATCTCGCGGAGCGGTTTTCCGGAAGAGGCGCTAAGTTCGCTCCAGCCCAGGTTCGGCCCTTTCCCACAGGAGGCAGGTGATGCTTCAACGTGACTCCGCAAAATGTCTGACGCTGCTGGCGTTCTTCGCCTCCGCCTGTGCCAGGGAAGTCCCCATCGTCGAGGTACAAGGCGAGTGCGGGACGGTGTTCAAGGGACAGGTCTGCACCTGGGCCCGGATGAAGGGAGACAGCGTGGTGGACGCCGGGGCCGTGGTGCCGCTCGCGAGCATCGAGGGCGCCCCCGCGGATGCCCCGATGGTCTGGCCCCCCGTTGCGGAGGCGAAGCTCAAGCTGCCCGCCGCGGTCCAGGCAAAGGCCGCACTCACCCAGCTCACCATGTACTGGGAAGCGATGGGACACCCCCCGGTCCAGTTCATGACGCCGCATTTCGATTTCCATTTCTACCTGGTGCCCCCCGGGGAGGAAATGACATACGACTGCGCGGACACGACCAAACCGGCGGCGCTCCCCGCGTCCTACACCCTGCCTGACGAGACGTTGCCGCCCGACATGGCCAAGATGATCGGGGTCAGCACGCTCATCGGCATCTGCGTTCCGGGTATGGGGATGCATTCGCTCCCCATCTCCGAGATGGAGCGGAAGGACACCTTCAGTGGCGACATGGTCATCGGGTACTACCACGGCAAGCCCATCTTCATCGAGCCGATGCTCACTAAGGCGATGCTGATGGAGAAAAAGTCGTTCGACCTCCCCATTCCGACGATCCC
>CAZYPO010000125.1:0-1597 GCA_964649225.1 uncultured Gemmatimonas sp.
TCTTCTTCGACTTCCTCCCGGTCGACCTCGGCACCATCCGCGGCTTCAAGACCCGCTTCCATCTGTACACGGTGCCGGGCCAGGTCTACTACAACGCCTCCCGCAAGCTGATTCTCAAGGGAGTGGACGGCGTGGTGTTCGTCGCCGACAGCCAGATGGAACGGATGGAGGCGAATCTCGAGTCGATGCAGAACCTCTATGACAACATGGCGCAGCACGGACTCGATCTTACCCGGCTCCCCTTCGTCATCCAGTACAACAAGCAGGATCTTCCCAACGCCGCGCCGCTGCCCCAGCTCCAGGAGGCGCTGAACCCCGGCTGGCCGGTGGACGATCCCGCCCGCCAGCGTCCCGTCCCCGATCCCAGCCGCCCCGAGGAAATGCTGGTCCAGGAGGTGGACGGCGCCTGGATCGAGCGGGTCCCTCACTTCGAGGCAGTGGCGCTACGGGG
Source organism: uncultured Gemmatimonas sp. (assembly GCA_964649225.1). Lineage (GTDB taxonomy): Bacteria > Gemmatimonadota > Gemmatimonadetes > Gemmatimonadales > GWC2-71-9 > JABFSM01. The sequence continues at coordinate 452 of CAZYPO010000125.1, forward strand.
AGATGGGGTGTTCGATACGCTGCGAGCGATCAGCAAGCTCGTGCTCAAGACTCTCGGATGACGAGTGCGGCGCAGTTGCCCAAGATGACCTGGACCATCCCTAACATCCTGACCGTTGCCCGCATCGCCATCACTCCGGTGGTGGCCGCGCTGCCGTTCATCGAGGGTTATTGGCCCAAGATCGTCTGTCTGGTCATCTTCATCGCGGCTTCGGTGACTGATGTGATCGACGGCATCCTGGCGCGCCGCTACAACGAGGTGAGCGACCTCGGCAAGAAGCTCGACCCTATCGCCGACAAGCTCCTGCTCGTGGCCACCCTGGTGCCGATCTGGTGGATTTCTCAGCAACGTCACGATCTCTACGATATCCCGGTGTGGGGCAGCATCCCGCTCTGGGTCTGCCTGCTGCTGGTGGGCCGGGAGTTCGCGATGACCGGCTTTCGCATCTGGGCGGCGCGGCGCGGGGTGGTGATCTCGGCGCAGGGGCCTGGGAAGCTCAAGACCGTCTTCCAGAGCATCTTCATCGGCGGGACGATCGCGTGGTTTGCCTTCCGCAACGCGATCAAGCCGCTGGGGTGGGAGCAGGAGCGCGCCGCGCTGTGGTGGAACCAGTTCCATGGGTTGTTTGTGGCGGTGACGCTGGGGATCGCGCTGGTGCTGACGGTCTACTCGTTCGTCATCTATCTCTACCGGTATCGGGGGTTGTTCAGCCAGCAGGGGCGATGATGGGCAGAGGGCAGGGAAGCTAGCGGCTCAGCTTCGGTGCAACGCGATGATCAGGCCGGCGAGGGGCACGATGGTTCCGGCCCAGAAGATGAACATCCATTTGATGAGGTCCGCTCGTTGATTGGCGAGTGCCGTATCCAGCCGAGCCACCTCGCGTTGCAGCTCCGCACGAACCCCAGCCAACCCTTGCTCCAGCCGGGCATCAAAGCGGGCGAAATAGAGCTCCGCGATCTCCCGCATGGCCTCGCGACTCATCCCGGCCGGCTCATTCAGCGAAGCGAAGAGATCATTGGTGGCCTCGTCACCCAGGGTCTCCTGTCACCGGCACGGCTCGGCTCCGCTTGCGCGTCAGCCGACAGTATTTCAACCTACGCTCGGCAGGGACCAAAACAAAGCAACGCGGTGGCCTGGCAGAATCCC
>CAZYPO010000125.1:1697-5325 GCA_964649225.1 uncultured Gemmatimonas sp.
GCCCACCTGAGCGACCTGCTGCGCCGAGTCCGCGCCGGAAAGGAAGTCCTGGTCACCGATCGCGGCGTGCCCGTCGCCCGGATCGTGCCGGTGTTGGTCGGCCACCTCGGCGAAACCGCCCGCGACCTGGTCCGCCGAGGAGTGGCGACGCCGCCGAGAGAGGGCTCCCGGCGGTTGCTGCGGGAGCTACCTCGGCCGCCCAAGGCGCCGCGTGGGGTCAGTCTCCTCGAGGCATTGCTGGAGGAGCGTGAGGACAGCCGGTGAGGTATTGGGACAGCTCTGCGCTGGTGCCGCTGCTGCTTGAGGAACCCCGGACGCGAGCTCTGCACGAGCTGTTGTCCGCTGATTTCGAGGTCGTCACCTGGTGGGGCAGCCGGGTCGAGTGCCACTCCGCCATCTACCGGCATGTACATGCCGGTCGCCTCGGTTCTGCGGTGGCCGCGGCAGCGGAATCCGTGTTGGCAGCGCTCGCGGCGCGGTGGCTCGAGATCGGGGCCAGCGAACTCGTCCGGGAAACCGCCGAGCGCCTGCTGCGGGGCCATCTGCTGCGATCCGGTGATGCGCTCCAGCTCGCCGGCGCGATCGTCGCCGCGGACTTCCGGCCCTCCACCCTGGAGATCGTTTGCTGCGACCACCGGCTCGCGACGGCCGCCCGGCGCGAGGGATTCACCGTCCAGGACCTCGGCTGATTGGTCCGCTGTAGCTTTCAGCCATGGACCTCGAACTCGTCACCATCGGCACCGAGCTCCTGCTCGGCTTCACCGTCGACACCAACTCCGCTTTCCTCGGCCAGGTCCTGGGTGAGATCGGCGTCCGCATCACCCGCCGCACCTCGGTGCCGGACGAACCAATGGCTGTATCATCGGCGGTGCGAGAAGCCCTGAGCCGTACCCGCTTCGTCATCACCACCGGCGGACTCGGCCCCACTAAGGACGATCTCTCCAAGAACGTCGTCGCCGAGCTCTTCGGGCTCCCGCTCGAATTCCACCCTGAAATCTGGGACGCGATCACCGCACGATTCGCGCGGATGGGCAGAAAACTCTCCGACCGGAACCGCTGTCAGGCGGAAGTGCCGCGGGGAGCCACGGTGCTGCCCAATCCCCGCGGCACCGCGCCGGGCCTCTGGATCAGCGGAGCGCTCGGTGAAGTGATCATGCTCCCCGGCGTGCCCGGGGAGATGCGCGGGTTAGTGACGCAGCAGGTTGTGCCCCGCCTGCAAGACCGCGCGGGAGGGCGGGTCGTGCGCTCCCTGCTGCTCCGGACCACCGGCATCGCCGAATCCATGCTGGCCGAGCGACTCGAGCCGGTGGAGGATTCGCTTGCGCCACTGACCCTGGCCTACCTGCCCGATTTGGAAGGAGTGGATCTTCGGCTCACCGCCTGGAATGCCGAGCCCGAGGAGGCCACGAAGCAGCTCGAGGCGGCCGCCGCGAGGGTCCGCGAACGGGTGCCGGAACATGTCTACGGCCGTGGGGAGGAGGACCTCGCGGCGGTGCTGCTCGAGGAGTATCGCCGCAAGCAGATGCGCCTGGCCGTGGCCGAGTCGTGCACCGGAGGGATGCTCGGCGCCAGGATCACCGCCATCCCGGGAAGCTCGGAGGTTTTCGTGGGCGGGCTCATCGCCTACCACGACGAGCTCAAACAGGAGCTTGGCGTGCCGGCCCGAATCCTCGAGGAGCACGGCGCCGTAAGCGAGGAGGCGGTGCGCGAGACTGCTCTCGCCGCGCGTGAGAGATTCAGGGTGTCGGTCGCGGTGGCGTTGTCAGGGATTGCCGGGCCGAGTGGGGGCTCGCCAGAAAAACCGGTCGGCTTGGTTTGGTTCGGCCTGGCCGACGGCGAGGGCTGCGAGACGCACCGGATGGTATTCCCCGGGTCGCGCCATGACATCCGGGTGCGTGCCGCCCAGTACGCGCTGTGGCGCGGGTGGCGCCGAGCCCATTCCGCCGCGACTAGATTATAGGCCCTCAGCGACCCCTCTCGGGAGCTTGCTACCTGATGCTGGAACAGGGATTTGAAGAAAACGCGCCACCCGAAGAGGCTCCTGCTGCCTTCCGCACCGGTGTCCCCGCGGAGCCCGCGGAAGGAGCGGTCCATCGCCTCGAAGAACAACTTCGCGAGGCGGTAGACCGCCATCTCCGACTCGCCGCGGAGTTCGACAACTTCCGTAAGCGGATCGCGCGGGAGCGGCTCGAGCTGGCGGACCGGGCGCAGGCCGCGCTGGTGATGAAGCTCCTGGATATCCTGGACGACGTGGACCGCATCGTGGCGAGCGATCCCGATACGCCCACGCCCGTTCTGCTCGAAGCCATGTTGCTGGTCGACAAGAAGCTGCGCAAGGAGCTGGAGGCCGCGGGCCTCGAGCGGATCGATCCCGCAGGAGACCCCTTCGATCCCGCCTGGCACGAAGCTGTTTCGGTGGTGCCGCCGGTGGCTCCCGATCAGGATCACACCGTGGCCACCACGTTTCAGGTCGGTTATCGCTTTCGCGGGAGCCTGGTCCGGCCCGCGCGGGTGCAGGTGTACTCCTCCGAGGGCCACGCGTAAGTGGCGGCCAAGGACTTCTACCAGGTTCTCGGCGTCAGCGAGAAAGCGACGCCGGCGGAAATCAAGAAGGCCTACCGCAAGTTGGCCAAGCAGTATCATCCTGACGCCAACCCCAATAACCCGCAGGCGTCCGACACGTTCAAGCAGATCTCCGAAGCGCATGGCGTGCTTTCCGATCCGGAAAAACGCAAGAAGTATGACACCATGCGCCGTCTGGGTGCCTTCGATCCGTCGGTGCGGCGAGGGTCCGGGCAAGGGCCCGGAGCACGGGGCCAGCCGTCGGAGACCTTCGATTTCGGCGACTTCGGGTCGATGGGGCTGGGCGACATTTTCTCCTCGATCTTCGGCAAGGGCGGCAAGCGGGAAGAGCCCAGGGGCGAATCCGTCGAGACCGAGCTGGAGATTCCATTCCGCACCGCGGCGCTGGGTGGCAAGGTCCCCGTTACCCTGGCGCTGAACGAGTCCTGCCCGACCTGCGGGGGGAATGGCGCGGCGCCCGGTGCCACGCTGTCACAGTGCCCGGAGTGCAAGGGACGCGGCACCATCTCGTTCGGGCAGGGTGGCTTCGCGGTCAACCGGCCCTGCCCGATGTGTCGGGGCCGCGGCAAGATCCCCTCGCAGAAGTGCCCCACCTGCGGTGGAGTCGGGGAGACCCGGCAGGAAAAGAACGTCATGATCACCGTCCCACCCGGCACCGAGAGCGGGCTCAAGATCCGGCTCAAGGGGCAGGGAGGGGCGGGACGCGGCGGGGCGCCCCCCGGCGACCTGCTGGTCACCTTTCAGGTGCAACCCGATCGCTTCTTCCGGCGGGAAGGCTTGGACGTGGTCTGCGACGTGTCCCTCAACCTGGCGCAGGCGGTGTTCGGGACCCGGCTGCGGGTGAAGACGCTCGATGGGAAGAAAGTGGTGCTCAAAATCCCGCCCGGCACCCAGCCGGGGCGGAAATTCCGGGTCAAAGGCGAGGGCATCGCGAAGGGAGAACGGCGCGGCGATCAGCTGGTGACCGTCCAGGTTACCCTGCCCGAGCAGCTCTCACCGGAGCAGGCCGAGCTCTTCAAGAAGTTCACCGAAGCCGCGGGGATGC
>CAZYPO010000126.1:0-5043 GCA_964649225.1 uncultured Gemmatimonas sp.
CCTCCCAGCCTCCTGACCTCCTAACGAGGGAATATGCCGCGAGAAAAAATCATCCTGGAATGCACCGATTGTAAGAATCGGAACTATTTCACGGACAAGAATCGGCGGGTGCACCCCGAGCGCGTGGAGTGGAAGAAATTCTGCCCCCGTTGTGGGAAGCACATGCTGCACAAAGAGTCGAAGTAAATGGAGCAGGTGCAGCAGGCCTCTGAACGGGGCGGCCGCCCGGTCCAGTGGGTCCGGGGCGCGCGGGACTTCCTCGTCGCGGTGCGCGCCGAGCTGGGAAAAGTCTCCTGGCCTACGCAGCAGGAGTTGGTGAAGGCCACCCGGATGGTGGTGGTGCTCGCCATCATCATCGGCATCGTGCTGGGCCTCGTCGACCTGCTGCTCACCAAGATCCTGGTTGAGGGCGTCGCCGCGCTTGGCCGATAGGCGAGGGGACGACCATGGAATATCGGTGGTACGCCGTGCAGACCACGGCCGGACACGAGAACAAGGTCCGGACCCTGCTGCAGAAGCGAATCGAAGAAGATCCCCGTCCGGCCGACCAGAAGCTGGTCCGCCAGGCGCTGGTGCCGGTGCAGGAGGCCATCGAGATCAAGAACGGCAAGAAGGTCGTAGTGGAGCGGAAGCTCTACCCCGGCTACGTGCTGATCGAGACGACGATGAGCCAGGAGGCGCAGCATCTGGTCAACAGCGTGCAGGGCGTCATCAAGTTCGTGGGTCCGGGGAAGCTCCCGCAGGCGCTCCGCCAGGAAGAGGTGAACCGGCTGCTCGGCATCGCGGAGGAAACCAGCGACGCCGGTCCCAAGGAGGAGATCCCCTACCTGGTGGGCCAGGCGGTCGAGATCACCGAAGGGCCCTTCGCCGATTTTAGCGGGACGGTGGAGGAAGTCTTGAGCGAGAAGGGCAAAGTGAAGGTATCGGTCTCGCTGTTCGGGCGGCCGACGACGGTGGAGCTGGATTACTTGCAGCTCCGCGGGCATTGAAGCCGAGGAGGTAGCGAGCGCTCGCCACCTCCTTCTCGCTACCTCCTGAGTGACCGCGACCGCGCGGTTTACGCGGCAGAAATTAACGACGGCGCACATTTCGCCGGCCGGATTTCGCATCGAGGAGTCGTATGGCTAAGAAAATCGTTGCCGTCGTGAAGCTCCAGTGTCCCGCTGGCGCGGCCAATCCCGCTCCCCCTGTGGGAACGGCGCTCGGGCCCCAAGGCGTGAACATCATGGAGTTCTGCAAGCAGTTCAATTCGCGGACCCAGAGCCAGACGGGAATGGTGATTCCCGTCGTGGTCACCATCTATGGTGACCGCAGCTTCACCTTCATCACCAAGACGCCTCCGGCGGCCAATCTGCTGCTCAAGGAGGTCGGGATCGAGAAGGGAAGCGCCCAGCCCAACCGCACCAAGGTCGGGAAGGTGACCCGCGCCCAGCTCAAGAAGATCGCCGAGATCAAGATGGCCGATCTCAACGCGACCGATATCGACGCTGCCATGCGAATGGTCGCGGGCACGGCGCGTTCGATGGGCGTGGAGGTGGCGGACTAATGCCGACCTCGGGAAAGAAATTCCGCGCCGCGGTGGCTACGGTGGATCGCAGCCGCGAGTACGCGCTGGGTGAAGCGGTCTCTCTCGTGAAAGGCGCCGCCTTCGCCAAGTTCGACGAGACGGTGGACGTCGCGGTGCGGCTGGGGGTCGATCCCCGCCACGCCGACCAGGTGGTCCGTGGCACCGTGGTGCTGCCGCACGGCACCGGCAAGACCGTCAAGGTGCTGGTCATCGCCCAGGGCGACCGCGTCAAGGACGCGGAGGCCGCGGGAGCCGACTACGCCGGGATCGAGTACGTCCAGAAGCTCAAGGACGGCTGGCTCGATGCCGATGTGATCGTCGCCACGCCGGACGTGATGGGCCAGCTCGGCCAGCTCGGCAAGATCCTGGGACCGCGCGGCCTGATGCCGAACCCCAAGGCGGGCACCGTGACCATGGATGTGGCCCGCGCGGTGCGTGAGATCAAAGCGGGCAAGATCGAATTCCGCGTGGACAAGACCGGCAACATCCACGCCCCGATCGGCAAGGTGTCCTTCAGCGCCAAGCAGCTGGAGGAAAACCTCAGCGCGTTCATGGACACAATCGTGAAAGCCCGGCCCTCAGCGGCCAAGGGCGTGTACCTCAGGTCGGCGACCGTTTCGAGTACCATGGGTCCCGGCGTCAAGCTCGATACGGCGGTGTACCGATGAGCAAGCCAGATCGCCAGGCCAAGGTCGAGGCGCTCACCAAGCGGCTCGGCGGATCGCCCAATATCTACGTCACCGATTTCAGCGGCCTCGACGTCCGCAAGCTCACCGAGCTGCGGCGCCGGCTGCGCGCGGCGGGCGCGCGCTTCGTGGTGGTGAAGAACACCTTGGCGCAGCGGGCGCTCGCGGCCAACCAGATCAGCGAGCTCGACGCCCACCTGGCCGGGCCGACCGGTCTGGTGCTGGCGGGCAGCGATCCCCTCGCCGCCGCGAAAGTGTTGGGCGATTTCGCCAAGGAGCACCAGAAGCCCGCGGTGCGGATCGGGCTGGTCGATGGTAAGGCCATCGATCCGGCGCAGGTCAAGCGGCTGGGCGCGCTCCCGACCCGGGACGTGCTCCTCGCCCAGTTCGCCGGCTGCCTCAACGGCGTCCTGTATCAAGTGGTGGGCGCCCTCGAGGCGCTCCGTGAGAAGCGTCAGGCTGAAGCCTCTTAACTGCTAGAGAGAAGGAAGCGCGATGTCTACCATGACGAACGACCAGATCCTCGAGGCCATTGGCGGCAAAACCGTGCTCGAATTGGCCGAGCTGATCGAGACCTTCAAGACGAAGTTCAACGTGTCCGTGATGGCCACGGCCGGGCCCGCCGGCAGCGGCGGCGGCGCCGCCGCGGCGCCGGCCGTCGAGGAACAGACCGAGTTCACGGTCATCCTGAAAGAGGCCGGCGCCAAGAAGATCCAGGTCATCAAGGTGGTCCGCGAGATCACCGCGCTGGGCCTCAAAGAGGCCAAGGACCTGGTGGATGGCGCGCCCAAGAGCGTGAAGGAAGGCGCGTCCAAGGCCGAAGCCGAAGAGATCAAGCGCAAGCTGGAGGAACAGGGCGCCGTCGTCGAGCTGAAGTAGGCCGGGCCTGTCCCGAGCCGGCCCCGGCCGCGCCGCGGCCGGACGGCAACGGATTGAGACCTCGACCTGTTTCGGTGAGACGGCATGATTCAGACGCCCGTACATCCTGTTGGCCTTCCTTTGAGCGCCCCGGGGCGCTTCCCGCAATCGAGCGGGGAGCGCCGCGGCGGCCTCCTTTTGTGCTACCCCGGGGTAAGCGATGCCTGAGACGTTACCGTTGATTTCGTTTTCCAAGCGCGAGGGCGGCATGCCGATGCCGCACCTGCTCGACATTCAGACCCGCGCGTTCGAGTCGCTGCTGGTCCCCGACGACATGGCGGGGGCCCGGCAGGACGTCTCGCTGGAGCGGGTCTTCCGCGACCTCTTCCCGATTTCCGACGTCAACGGCAAGTACGAGCTGGACTTCAAGAGCTATGCCCTCGGTGAGCCGAAGTACTCCGTGGAGGAGTGCATCGAGCGCGACATGACCTACGCCGCGCCGCTCAAGGCCACGCTGCTGCTCAACGTGTTCGAGGACGTGGAGGGCCAGCGCCGGCTCAAGAATCAGATCGAGCGGGAAGTGTATCTGGGCGAGCTGCCCATCATGACGCCGCTGGGCACCTTCGTGATCAACGGGGCGGAGCGCGTGGTGGTGAGCCAGCTGCACCGCTCGCCCGGCGTGGTTTTCGAGGAAGAGACCCACCCGAACGGGCAGCGGCTCTTCTCGGCGCGGATCATTCCGTTCCGGGGCTCGTGGGTCGAGTTCACCATCGACATCCACGATGTGATCTACGTCCACATCGACAAGAAGAAGAAGTTCCCGGCCACGGCGCTCCTGCGCGCCTTCGGCTACGGGAGCAACGCCGACATCCTGCGGCTTTTCTTCGCGACGAAGACGCTCAACATCACGGGCAAGCTCGAGGGTCGGCAGGAGCGCCGGGAGGTGATCGGTGCGCTGCTCGCGGCCGACGTGCCGAATCCCGAGGCGCCGAATGAGGCGCCCCTCGGCTTGGTGGGCGACGAAATCACCGCCGAGCGGGTCAACGCCATGCGGCACGTCGGCGTGAAAACCGTGCTGGCCTTCGCGGGATACACCACGCTCGACCTCCGCGAGGACGAGCAGCCGACCACGACCCGCGACCGCCATACCTGGGTGCTCGCGTTTGCGGTCGCCGAGCCGGAGACCGGCGAGGTGCTGGCGGACGCGGGGGTGGAGCTCACCGATGAGCTGCGCCAGAAGCTGCTCGCGGCCGGGGTGACCAAGGCCGACGTGCTGCTCCCGCCCGGCCGCGCCGAGTCGCCGCTGATCAAGAACACCCTGGCCAAGGACCCGACCAAGAGCGAGGCCGACGCGCTGCACCAGATCTACGGTCTGCTTCGCCCCGGCGACGCGCCGAACCTGGAGACCGCCCGCCAGCAGCTGCAGCGGCTTTTCTTCAACCCGAAGCGCTACGACCTCGGGCGGGTGGGGCGCTACAAGATCAACCTGCGGCTCGGACTCCGGACCGACCCGAACCATGCGGTCCTGACCGAGGAAGATTTCATCGCGATCATCCGTTATCTGATCGACCTCAACGACGGGCGCGGACATACCGACGACATCGACCATCTGGGCAACCGCCGGATTCGCTCGGTGGGCGAGCTGATCGCCAACCAGTTCTCGGTCGGGCTTTCGCGCATGGCGCGGCTGGTCAAGGAGCGGATGAGCATCAACTCCGACCCGGAGAAGATCTCGCTCGACGACCTGGTCAACGCGCGGACCGTCTCGGCGGTGATCCAGGCGTTCTTCGGCTCTTCGCAGCTTTCGCAGTTCATGGACCAGACCAATCCGCTCGCGGAGCTGACCAACAAGCGCCGGCTGAGCGCGCTTGGCCCCGGCGGCCTGACCCGCGAGCGCGCCGGCTTCGAAGTCCGCGACGTGCACTACTCGCA
>CAZYPO010000127.1:0-4998 GCA_964649225.1 uncultured Gemmatimonas sp.
ATCCGCTGGGCTTGCTCGTCCGAAAGTCTGACCGGCATCGCGCTGTCCGCGGCCGCCGAAGGGGTGTGATTGTCGCCCGTGGTGGCGGACGGTTCCCCGCGCCGGGAGGCCAGACGCACTACGACCACCGCCGCGATGAGTACCACGGCAAAGGTGAGAACGGCCGGCAGTCGGCCGAACCGGCGCTCAGGGTTTGTCATCGTTCAGCTCCGGGCCGCTGCCTCGGTTCGGTGATCTCGGGATCGAAGAGCGGCTGCCCGAGCAGCATTTCCAGCTCCGCGAGCGCGGCACCCTCCTCGGCGTCGAGCTGGAAGAGCTGCTGGCGATAGCGGTTTACGGTCATCCGGGCATCGAGCAACATCGGCAAGTCCACCTCGCCCGCTTGATACGCGGAGAGCGCGGAGCTTACGGTGGCCTCGGCTTGGGGCAGGATGGTGGTGACGTAAAGTGCGCGCAGCTCACGCGTCCGCCGTACCAGGGAGGTGAGCTCTCCCAGCCGCCCCCGGGTCTCCGCCCGCATGGCGCGGAGCTCGGCTTCGGCGCCGAGCCGCATTGCTGCGGCCTCGCGGCGCATCTGGAGCTGGCGTCTCCCGGCCCAGATGGGGAGCGAGAAGCCGAGCATCAGGCTCACCATGCGATCGGTTCCCACAGTCATCGGGCGCTGGCCGTACTGCACGCCAAGTTGCAAGTCGGGCCAAATCTCACGGCGGGCGCGGCGTGCTGCGGCGACCGCGGCCGTGACCTCCGACTCGGCGGCCGCGAGCAGGGGCCGTCCCGCGAGCGCCAGGTGCTCGAGTGAATCGGCGGGCGCCAGCTCCCGCGGGAAGCGGGGGAGCGCCGGCGTGGGAACGACTGTTTCGGCCGGCCGGTCGAGCAGCGCATTGAGCCGGGCCGCGGCCGCTGTCCGAATTGCCCGCATGCGCGCGATTTCCTCGCTCATTCGATCGACCTCGACCTGGGCGCGCAGCACGTCCGCCTGGCGTCCCTGACCCACCGAATACATAGTCCGCGCGGTCGTGACGATGTCCCGGAGCAGGTCCTGCGTCGCGGCGCTCACCGCGATAGTACGATCGAGCTGGTAAATCTCGTAGAAGGACATCGCGACGCGCGCCCGCAGCTCCCATCCGACATCGGCGGCGCGGGCTCGCGCCGCGCCTGCCTGGGCTTCCGCCGCGCGTCCCGCCAGCCCGAGCTGACCGGCGATCGGGATCATCTGCATCAGCTGCACCTGGTTCATGCCGAGGGGATCTTGCAGCCCCAGCCCGGGAAGATTCCGGTTCATCAGCCCGAATTGGAGCTGCGGATCAGCAAGCGTGCTGGCCGGCTTGACCCGGGCCTCGGCAGCCGCCGCCATCTGCCGGGCGGCTTCGAGGCGCGGGCTTCGGGCCTCGAGCGTCCGGAAGACTTCTGCGAGCGTCAGTCGCGGGGCCATGCTGTCCCCCGGCGCCTGGGCCGCGAGAGACGGTGCAACTAGCCAGAGCCCGACGAACCGCAGGATCACACGCCCGACTTGCCTCCGCACCGTCCCCTCCTCCGGTTTGATCAACCCGCCGGCCGAGACTCGTCCGGTCGATCTGCGGCCGGGAAGCTAGGTCGGGGTGGGACTGGTGATCGTGAATGGCGGGTTAAGGAGCATTGAGCTAGGGAATCAACGGTCCTTAATCTCGCCCTCACGGCCCGCTTCAGCTCGATTCGTAGATTGGCGCTCGGGGTCTGGACGGATCAGAGTTTCCCTTCGCAAGGAGCGTCCATATGAGATTCGACACCAAGCGCTTCGCGATCGCCCTGGCCTCGGCCTGGGCGGTGTGGTACGTGATCTGCGCCTTCTTCGTCGCGGTGGCACCGGAGCAAACGCAGGCGGTCTTCAGCTTCGCGATGCACTACGACCTCGCGGGCGGTCGGCACATTACTTGGCTCGGCTTCTTCGGCGGCCTGATCCTGACAACTGCATGGGTCGCCGCATTCGCGGCCACCGTCGGAGGGTTCTTCAACGCGCGGAGCGGTTCTGGGAGTGTGGAGCCGGTTGCAGGGCGGCCGGCCGTTCCTTGAGGGGAGTCTGCTCTCGCGGCCGAGGTCACAGTGTCAACCGACTCGTGCCGCTTGCCCCTTGAGGGCTCGCTCTTCAGAGCTAGCGCCGAGCTCATTCTCCTGATCGATGGTGGCGCCCGCTTCGGCAGTGCCTATTCCACGCTGGGTTCAGGATCCACCCGCCGCGACGCCCCAGTCACCGGACCGTCCCGGCACAACCAAGAACAAGAGGCGGCATGAAGACTCGTAAGTATTCGATGATCCCGGTTGCGACAGCGCTCCTGGCTCTTCTGCTGACCGGTGTTACGGTAACGGCGCAGGCCCCCACGCCGCCGCCCGGCAAGAAGCCCCAGCATCAGGATGCCATGAAAGGCATGCATGGCATGAGCGGCATGATGGGAGGACCGCATCACGTGCTGGCGATGGCCTACCGCGACAACCTGGCGACGTTCGCTAAGGCGTTGCGCGGGCAAGTCGCCCAGTCGAAGACTGTTGATCTCGGCCTGGCTCGGCCGGCGGTGGCCGAGATGAGGCGCAGTTTCGACCAGATGCAGCAACACCATCAGGCGCAGATGACGATGATGGGCGACAGCACTAAGCCGGCGATGTCGGAAACCATGCAACACCTGGAGACCCATCTCACGGCGCTCGGCGAGCATCTCTCGGCGTTGGAGTCCGAAGTGGGCGGCAGCACGCCGAACCCGGGGAAGGTCTCGGAGCATACCAGCGAAATCCTGAAGCAGTGCGCCGCCATGTCGGCGATGCCCGCCAAGGCCAAGCCTCACACGATGGAGTAGCGATGCAGAATACCACGCACGGCTTCATGGGTGGGTACGGGCTCTGGACGGTTCTCGGGGTGTTGCTCGCTATTTTCTTGATCGTGGCCATCGTCAGGATGGTACAAAAGAAGTAGTCTTCAGCGATGCAGCATGAGCACGGTGGGCACCCGCACCCCGACGGGCGGCCCCACCCAATGCTTGAGCATGACTCCGCGCCCTCCCCAGGGGCGAAGGCCCCGGCTCGCCACGACCACGCGGCGATGATGGCCGATCCCGCCCACGCGAAGGCAATGGAAGCCGACATGCGCCGCCGGTTTTGGTTGGCGCTCGGCTTCACCGTCCCCGTCGTGTTGCTGGCCGGGCACATACCGGGCCTCCCGATGCTGGCTGAGCCACCGCTCAGCGGCTGGCTGGGACTGCTCCTCTCCACTCCCGTCGTCTGGTGGTGCGGCTGGGTCTTCATCGCCGGCTCCTATTTCGCGCTCAAGCGCCGCAAGCTCGACATGTCGGTCCTCATCGCGACCGGCGTCCTGGCCGCGTATCTGAGCAGCGTCTACCTCACTATCATCGACTATCCCACCGCCTATTACGAAGCGGCGGCGATGCTGGTGACGTTCGTGCTGTTCGGGCATTGGATGGAGATGAAATCGCGGCGCGGTACCTCCGATGCGCTGCGAGCGCTCTTCGACCTGGTGCCCCCGATGGCCCGGGTGCTTCGAGCAGGTCAGGAGGTTGGGCTCCCGACCAGCGAGGTCGTTGTCGGCGATTTCCTCCGCCTCCGCCCGGGAGACAAGATCCCCGTGGACGGCGAGCTGACGGAAGGCGAGACCGAGGTTGATGAGGCTCTGGTGACCGGAGAGAGCCAGCCGGTCAAGAAGCACGCCGGGGACGCCGTCGTGGGGGGCGCGATCAACGTGAGCGGCGCCGTGACGATGCGCGCGACCAAGGTGGGGAGCGACACCGTGCTGGCCCAGATCGCCGCTCTCGTTGCCGCAGCCCAGAATTCGAAGGCGCCGGGCCAGCGCCTCGCCGATCGGGCCGCGGGAATCCTGGTCGTCGTAGCCGTCGGCGCCGGTGTGTTGACGTTTCTGGGCTGGAAAGTGGTTGCCGGAGAATCATTCCTCACGGCGCTCACCTTCGCGATCTCCGCGGTGGTCATTGCCTGTCCCGATGCATTGGGCCTGGCGACGCCCACGGCCGTCGCGGTCGGCACCGGGCTCGGGGCAAAGCACAACATCCTCATCAAAGATGCCGCTACCCTCGAAGGCGTGAGCCGGATCGAGACCATCGTGCTCGACAAGACCGGCACCCTCACTGAGGGGAAACCGAGCGTGACGGACGTCGTCCCCGCTGCCGGCGTGGAGGAAGACACGCTTCTGGCAGCCGCCGGTGCCGTCTCGGCGTACTCCACTCATCCGCTATCGCGCGCCATTGCGACCGCGGCGAAAGAGCGTGGACTGCTCTCCGGCGATCCGGCAGGGAACGTCGAAAGCATTTCCGGCTTCGGCCTCAAGGCCAGCATCCGGGGCGAAGCAGTCTTGACGGGCAATGCAAAACTTCTCGAACAGCAGGGGGTCGACCTTGCGCCGGTCCGGGCGGCCGGGGATCGACTCGTGGCGGCTGGGCGTTCGCTCACATACGTCGCGCTCGCCGGGCGGGCACTCGGAGTGCTTGGCATTACCGACGCCATCCGGCCGAGCTCCGCCCGGGCCATCCGGGAGCTCCGGGAGATGGGGATCACGCCTGTGCTGCTCAGCGGAGATCTGCGGCCGATCGCGGAACGGGTCGCAGCAGAGGTGGGCATCCAAAAGGTGTTTGCGGAGGTACGGCCGGAGCAGAAGGCGAGCTACGTGAAACAACAGCAGGAAGCCGGCCAGTTCACCGCCATGGTGGGCGACGGTGTGAACGACGCCCCCGCGCTGGCCCAGGCCGACATCGGCATCGCGATCGGGGCGGGGACCGATGTCGCTATTCAGGCCGCTCAGGTGGTGCTCATGCGATCCGACCCGGGGGACATCGTCCGTGCAGTGCGGCTGAGTAAGGCCACCGTGCGCAAGATGAAACAGAATCTGGCGTGGGCCAGCGTCTACAACCTCCTGGCGATTCCGGTGGCGGCCGGGGTGTTCTATGGTCCGCTCGGCTGGTCGCTCCGGCCCGAGGTCTCCGCTCTCCTGATGTCGCTTTCATCCAT
>CAZYPO010000128.1:0-2109 GCA_964649225.1 uncultured Gemmatimonas sp.
GCCCAGAGCGGCTACGGCTGGTGATTTGGTGTCAGGGTCGGGTTCGCCTTGCTGCCGGCGTAGTGCTGTGCGGCGCGCTCCTGGCGGGCTGCTACACCCTGCAGCTCGTCCGGGGCGCCGAACCCCAGGTGGGGACCAGCGTCGCCTTTGATGTCAATGACGCCGGCCGCGTGGCCCTGGGCGGGACGATGGGGCCCGAGATCGCGCAGGTAGAAGGCCGGCTGCTGGAAAAGGACAACGGGAGCTACCTGCTCGGCGTGTCCACCGTCCGTCTGCTCCGGGGTGGCGAGCAGCCCTGGACCGGCGAGCAGGTGCGTCTCCGGACGGAGTATCTCGGCCCCGCTTACGAGCGCCGGTTTTCGCTGGGGCGCTCTATCGGGCTAGGCGTGGTAGGCGCAGGCGGCTTCGCCGCGTTTTTTCTGGTTAGCCGCTCGCTCCTGGGAGCGGGTACGGATGACCCAGGGCAGACCCCCTGCGACACCTGCGTCGCGACGCGTTTGGGGCGGCCGTAACGTAACCGGCGGTTCGGCACTCAACCTTTATGGAGTCCGTAATGCGACGCATATCTCAATTCTCGATGTTGTGCCTCGCTGCCGGCGTCGTGAACGCGTGCAAGCCGGAGGCAGTGATTCCCACTGAAGACATCCCGACCGCCGGCATCCGTTTCATCAACGCGGTTCCCGACACCGGAGGCATGGATTTCCGGCCGGTGGACATCGTGGAGAACAGCCAGTTCTACAACGTGACCTTCCGGAGCACGACGCTCCTGTACTACAAGAACGCGAGGGCCGGGAGCCGCCACTATAAGGTCTTCCGGACCCCCACCGCATCCGACCCCGCGGCCACCCAGTTGGCGACGGCGCAAACGGTTGTCGCAGACCTGCCCAACCTGACCCTGGAGGCGGGAAAGCGGTACACCGTCATGCTCTGGGGGTATTCGCGGACCGGGTCGTCTCCGGCCATGCAGGTAACCATACTCACCGACGATCCCCCGGACCCGGGCACCCAGGTGGCGCTTCGGGTGATCAATGCCTGCGTTCCTGGCATTTGCGGTGCCGCCGCGACCGGGGTCCTGGATGCCAGGGCGTTTACCAACGACGCGACCGACGCCGTGACCATCGACGCTCCGGCGGCCAGTTGGCCAGCGATCGCGCCGCTAACCGCTACAGCATACCAGAATGTGTCAGTCTGTTGCACGGGGAACCTTCCCGGGACGCCCGTCACGGCAAAGGCCTACACCTTCGATTTCCGCCCGACTGGCGCAGTGACCACGGGTGCCGCGCTGGTAGCTGGAGCGGGTCCGAACGGAGTCGCGGAGACGGTGGATATTCAGGCGCTCCCCGGAACCAACATCGCGGGGTCGGCGGTGAGTGCTATCATCTTCCCGCGCTCGGTCGCGGGGTCCCAGGCGCCACAGACGTCATCCTTCCTGGTTCCGGCCATCATCTTCGTCTGGGATCGGCGGCCACCGCGAACCTGCACGCTCTGCTAACCGGCCCGGAGCAGGTGTAGAGGCCCTGACAGGGCCGTCGGGCCACGGCTCGACGGCCCTGTCCCGTTCCCAGCGGGAGGCCCGCCGCTTCGGCTCGCTCAGGGCGACCCGTTAGTTTCAAGACCGGAGGAAACTCCCATGCCCATGCTCCAACCCGCCCGATTGCTCTCCCTGCTGACCGTATGCGCCGTCCTGGTTCCGGCCGCGGCCGCGGGCCAGAAGCCACCGAAGAGGGAGCGGGATCTGATCGCTCGCGAAGAGCTGGTCCAGGCGGACCAGAAGTTTCCGGATCTTCTTATGGCGGTGATGCGCCTCCGCCCTCATTTCCTGGCCCAGAACCGGGGAACCCGCACCATGGGGCTTCGGCCCGGTGCGCCTGGCATGCCGATCTGCAGCGGCGCCATCAGAGACCCGAATTGCACCCAGCGCGAGGGCACGAACACGGTGTCGAAGCCGGTCGTCTACATCGATGGCATGAAATTCGGAGACCCGGAAATCTTGAAGGGGATCCGGACAACCGGTGTCGAGGAGGTGCGCTACCTGAGCCCCAACCAGGCCGTGATGGAGTACGGCCTTGGCCACGAGGGTGGAGCGGTTCTGGTGAAAATGTTCAAGGC
>CAZYPO010000128.1:2209-4647 GCA_964649225.1 uncultured Gemmatimonas sp.
CCCTTTCCGGTCGGCCTGGTGGCGCCTCCCACTGGCCTGCTCCCGGCCCGCCGGGGCCGAGGCCGCCGTCGCCGGCGCCAGGTGCGCGAAGAGCTCCTGGCGCACTTCAGGGTTGCTGAGCTTCCAGGCCACCCCGTCGGTGAAGTAGTGATGGATATTGATGAAGTAGAGCACCAGGACCGGCGCCGCCTTGTGCGGCTCCACTCCCAGGAAGTTTGCCACGACGCTCATGGCGGGGCCCGGCACCGCCAGAACGACCAGGAAACTCGCCGCCAGGAGCCCGGTGCCGTACAGAGCCATGTGCCTGGCGGTCCGGGTGGCCGCGGATCGGCTGGCCCGGTTGAGCTCAACGCGAGCCGGGAATTCGAGGTACTGCAGCGCGTGGGCCAGCTGGATGAAGAAGAAGGCCGGTAATCCCCACCGCGCCAGGGCCGCGTACCACACGATGATCGCGATCCAGGCGGTCAGGGCCCGAACCGGGGGAAACCGGCCGGTCCGCAACCGCACCCGGAGGATCCCGATGCCGCCCATGACGAGCGCCGCGACGGTAGCGTAGCTCACCGCCTGGTACGCGGTCGCGGCGAGTTGATCGAGGAAGACGACCGGGGTCTGCGAGAACCAGAAGTGCAGGAACCAGGTGACGTGCCACGCGAGCAGGATGCGAAGACTTCCCCGGATCAGCCAGCGCTCTACCCGATCGAATCGCAGCCCCTCGAGATACCCGTACGAGGCCATCATGCCCCAGACCTGGCCGGTATAGTGCCAGGCGAGATACCCGCTCCCCACCGCGAAGAAGAGCAGGACCAGCAGGTCGGTGGTCGAGGCGGCGACCAGGGCGACCGACATGACCGCCACGAGGATGAGCGGCACTCCGATAGAGGCCCACTTGTGACGCAGGATCATCTCCCGGCTCCGGTAGATGATCCGGTAGGAGGCCATGAAATGCGAGTAATTGACCAGTACTTGGGCCCAGGCAAGCCAGGCAATGCTGATGAAGCTCAGATCCCTCCGGCCGGAAAGCAGCAGGGGGACGAGCACGATGATTGACAACCCGCCTACGCAGAGGAAGTCAACGATCGGGGAGAGGATGGACGCGGGGCTGGGCTCGACGGCCTCCGCCGATGTACCGGCCATGGCCGTAAGAAATGTGTCAGAGTGAGGCCCCGCAAGGCAGCCACACCGGGCGAATCGGCGCTTGTAGCCGGAGTCGCGCAGGGTAACGTTTCCGCATCCTGTCACAATTCGGAGGGTCCCGTATGAGTAGCATCGTCCTGGGGGTAGTCATCCTGCTGGTCGCCGTGGTGGTCCGTTCGGCCGGCGCCGGGCTGCGAAACGCGGGTGGCAAGGCATCCGGTGCGCTGATCCAGCTGGTCAGCCTCGGCCTGGTCGTGCTGGGCCTGGGCATTCTCGTCAGCTCCAGCATCAAAGTCATCGACGCCGGGCAGGTCGGCGTGCGCCACGCCTTCGGCAAGGTCGACCCGATGCCGTTGCTTTCGGGCGTGCGCTTTGTGCCGCCCTGGTCGTCGATCGAGCGCTATTCGACTCGGGAAGAGCAGTGGCCCACCCAGCGCGAAGGCGTCGAGGCCATGGACGCGCTCTCCAACGAGCAGATGAGCATGAAGGTGGATGCCGCGGTGCGGTGGCAGATCGATCCCATGCAGGCGCCCAAGATCTTCACCGAGATCGGGACCGAAGAGCAGATCAAGAACGTGGTCGTCAACGCGATTCGCAAAGGCGTGCGTGACGGGATGGTGCAGTTCTCCATCAACGACATCTCCAAGCGCAACGCGATCGCCAACGCGATGGAGTTCCAGGTCGACAGCGCGTTGCTCACCCGCCCCCGCGTCGGCGGGGAGCCCTTCCGCATCGCCAAGATCACGGCCTTTTATCTGCGCAACCTCGAGCCGCCGGCCCAGGTCGTCGCCGCGATCAACAACAAGATTGCCGCGGATCAGCAGATCGAGACCGAAAAGCACAAAGTGGAGGTGGCGCGGCTGCAGTCCGACCAGCAGCGTTATCTGAATCAGACGCTGACCGCCGAGGCGCTGATGAAGCAATACCTCGAGGTGCTCCACGACATGCGCACCTCCAACAATCTCGTCGTCCTGGTCCCCACCGAAGGCGGCGTGCCGCTGCTCGACCTCGCGGCGCTGCGGCGCAATCTGCCGAAGGGTCAATAGCGATGGTTGCGGGACCGGATCTAGGCGGGGAAAGGCGGCGTGTCAGCCCCGGCGCCGAGCGCGCCAGATCCCGGCAGCGCCATACAGCACCAGGGCCAGCGCCAGAAACAGCAGGCCCGACGGCGGCCCCCCAGCGGTCGGCTGGAGGCCGCAGAGGCCGGTGAGCAGGCAGTCGCCCGGGGTAAGCGGCATACCTAAAGGTACACGGACAGGGTGGGATTCGAACCCACGATACCCTTGCGGGTACACCGGTTTTCG
>CAZYPO010000129.1:0-4596 GCA_964649225.1 uncultured Gemmatimonas sp.
GGTACACCGTGGCCATCCCGCCCGCACCCAGCTCGCGCTCGATGCGGTAGCGGTCGGCCAGCGCGGTGCGCAGCCGTTCCTCAGGATTGCTCAGACTGGACTCCGGGTAAGGCGGGGAGGCTCAATAATACGCCCGGTTCTGTACTTCCGCAGCCAAGCTGATAGAGTTGGACCCCATGAAGCTGGCTTCAGCGGTCCCGGCCGTCCTGGCACTGGTTGCCGCCGTAGGCCCCCCCGAGGTCCAGGGGCAGGGCAGGCCTGACGACGGCCAATGGACCATGCCCGGCAAGGACTACGCGGCCACGCGCTACAGCGCCCTTACTCAGCTGAACCCTGCGAACGTGGCCGGGCTCAAACCGGTCTGGAACTTCTCGACCGGGGTGTTGCGCGGCCACGAAGGCCAGCCGCTGGTCGTGAATAACACGCTGTACGTCGTGACGCCGTATCCCAACGTGCTCTACGCCTTCGACCTCGGCAAACCCGACTATCCGCTCAAGTGGAAGTACCGCCCTATGGTGGATGCCAACGCCCTGGGCATTGCCTGCTGTGACGCCATCAATCGGGGTGCGTTCTACGCCGACGGCAAGATCGTATACAACCTGCTCGACGGCCACACCGTGGCGGTCGACGCTGCGACCGGGAAGGAGCTCTGGAACGTCCAGGTCGGCGATCTGTCCGACGGGGAAACGATGCCGATGGCGCCGCTGGTGGTCCGCGATCGGGTGATCGTGGGGCCTTCCGGGGGTGAGTTCGGCATCCACGGCTGGACCAAGGCTCTGGACCTCGCCACCGGGAAACTCTCCTGGACCGCGTACAACGAAGGACCGGATACGGACCTGCTCGCGCGCGCCGGCACGTTCAAGCCGTTCTACGACCAGGGCGCGGATCTGGGCCTCACGACCTGGCCGAAGGACACCTGGAAGAACGCGGGCGCGCCGGTGTGGGGCTGGCTGTCCTATGATGCCGGGCTGGATCTGCTGTTCTACGGCGTCGGCAATCCCGGGCCCTACAACCCGGAACAGCGGCCCGGCGACAACAAGTGGACCAACAGCGTGCTGGCTCGCAGGCCATCGGACGGGTCGCTGATCTGGGCCTATCAATTCACGCCGCACGACAACTGGGACTACGACTCCAACGCGGAGATGATCCTCGCCGATCTCACCATCGGCGGCCGGGCGCGACGCGTGCTAGTTCACTTCGACAAGAACGGCTTTGCCTATACGATGGACCGCACCATCGGCGAGGTGCTCGTCGCCGAGCCGTTCGTCAGCCTCAACTGGGCCAAGCGAATTGATTTGAAGACCGGAAGACCGGTGCTCGATTCGAGCAAATTCACCGGCGCCTCCAAGGGGAACGTCACCTACATCTGTCCCAGCCTCGAGGGCGGCAAGAGTCCCGCGTCTCCCGCCGCGTTTTCACCGCGCACCGGCTGGTTCTACACCGCGACCGTGAACCTCTGCATGGATTACCACGCGGGCGAGGTGGCGCGGATCCGGGGCACACCGTTCATCGGCGCGAGCACGCCGTATGTCGCCGGCCCGGGCGGCCACATGGGGGCTTTCATCGCGTGGGATGCAGTGGCCGGCAAGAAAGTGTGGGAGATCAAGGAGAAGTACCCCGTGTGGAGCGGCGTCGTGGCCACAGGCGGCGATCTGGTGTTCTACGGCACGCTCGATGGCTGGCTCAAGGCGGCGAGCGCCCGAACCGGTCAGGTGCTCTGGAAGTTCAAGGTCGGATCGGGCATCGTCGGGGCACCGATCACCTACCGTGGTCCGGACGGCAAGCAATACGTCGCAGTTTACGCAGGGATCGGCGGCGATTGGGCGCTCTTGTCGGGCGACGTGCGCTCCGATGACCCGACCGACGTGCGCGATCCGGCCGACTTCATCAAGGACCTGGGCCGCTACACCAGCGGAGGTGGCATGGTCTGGGTGTTTGGCCTGTGAGAGCGGTCTTGGCCCTCCTGTTGCTCGCCGTGGCATGTAGCGGTGAGAAAGCCGAATCCAGCGCCGCAATACCGGCCGCGGTCCGCTACGACCAGCACGTCTTTGCCGGGGGAAAGGCACCACTCGGCGCCGACGAGCGCAATCCGTACGCGGGGGACACGAAATCGGCGGCGGCAGGCAAGCAGCTCTTCAGCTCGATGAATTGCGATGGCTGTCATGGTGGTGGCGAGGGCTGGGTCGCGCCGAGCCTGAGCGACGGCCGTTGGCGCTACGGGGGAAGTGACGCGGCCGTCTTCCAGTCCATCTTCTACGGCCGGCCGAAAGGAATGCCCGCCTACGGCGGGTTACTGTCACCCCAGATCATCTGGAAGCTGGTCAGCTACATCCGGTCCCTGCCTCCGCCCAAGGCGCTTCCCACCCAGAGCTGGTGATCAGCGCCGCCGCGCGACCAGCAACACCCCGATCTCATCGAGACGCGGATTTACGAAGTCGAGCCGGACCCTCCCGTCGGCGGTCATCGAGACCGTGGCCGGCACACTGCTGTGGGTCAGGTACCAGCCGGCCGGAAGCACCACGGCGTTGGTGGGCCGGCCGAAGCTCCGGTCCCAGATCAGCTCGCCGCCCTCGACCCGGTAGCGCACCGAGTCGGTGTAGGTCTCGGCGATGCGCAGCCGCACCGACTGGCCCTGTTTCACCGCGGGGAAAGAAATCAGCACCACTTCCGTTTCCGGCTTCACCGGCTCTTCGATGTCGAGCTTGGCGCGGGTAATCGCGTCGCCCTTCAGAGTCTGGGTGGTGAGCGGTGCTCCGGTGTCGAGGATCTGCGCAGAGGTATTGGCCACGGTGCTTCCCGCGCGCACGACGTTGAGATACTGGCCCACGCCCTCGCGCGTCTCGGTGTAGTCGTGATAGAGATCGAAGGCGTGGGTCTCCGGCTGGCGCAGGAAGTACACGATGTCGCGGGTCTGGGTCGCGCGCTCGCTGAGGCGTGACGCGGGCACCGAGGAGGCGCGCGCCGAGGGCGGTTGGGATACCGCGGTCGCTGGCCGTGCCCGGACGACGAGCGACGCGGCGTCCGGGCCGGCGTTGATGAAGCTGATGAGCACCCGGCCATCGGATTCTCTGAGCACCTGTGAGGGGACGTTGACGCTGATCAGCTCGTATCCAGTCGGGAGGACCACGCTGTTGCGCTTGATGCCGAGCGAGCGGGAGAACACCAGGGTGTCTCCCGCCGGGAAGTAGCTCTTGGGATCGTAGTAGGTCTTATCGATGAGTAGACGGCTCACGCCGTCCTTGGGCACCGGACGCGGCAGCTCGACCCGGATGTAGTGGCTGCCCGTGTCCGCCTGCGCGAGCCCGGTGGCTCGGGCCGTGGCGCCGTCTACCTCTTCGAACTTGAGGGGCCCGCCGCTGGCACGGTCGTACACCGCCTCGTCGCTCGCGACGCTGCCCTTGCGGATCGGGTTGAAGAAGTATCGGGCGCCCGGGGTGGTGGCCCAGACTTCGTAGAGAATCCGGAATTTGCCGCTTCCCGGCGCGAGCAGCTCATAGCGGGTGTATTCGCCGGCGGAGGTTTGGCGCGGTGGGCCTGTTTGCCCGGCGAGGTCGCCAAGGGGCAGGGTCCAGACCAGCAGGGAGATCCGCAGTGCACGCATGGTTACTCCCGCGAAGAGCGTACGGTGGCCTGATCGGCAAGATGCCGCCCCTATGTCCGGCGCGCCAGCGAGGACCCCCGACTCCTGGCCCCTGAAACCTGACCCCTATATTCCGGCATGTTCCCATATAAGGACGAGAACCCCACCCTCACTACGCCGATCGTCACCGTCGCCCTCATCGCGGCGAACGTCGCGGCGTGGGTGCTGCTCCAGGGCATGGGCCAGTCGCCGGTACTCGACCAATCGGTCTGCCAGCTCGGCCTGGTCCCGGGGCATCTGTTCGGCGCCATTCCAGCCGGGGCTACGGTGCGGCTGGGACCCGATGCGTACTGCCAGATCGGGCGCTTCCCGGCTTGGGCCACCGTCTTCACCTCGATGTTCATGCATGGCGGCTGGCTGCACCTGATCGGGAACATGTGGTTCCTCTGGATCTTCGGGAATAATGTGGAGGATTCGACCGGGAGACTCCGCTTCCTGGTGTTTTATCTCCTGTGCGGCGCACTCGCGGCGGCGGCCCAGAGCATCGCGAATCCCGGGAGCCCGATTCCCATGGTCGGCGCTTCCGGCGCGATCAGCGGCGTGATGGGGGGCTACATCATCCTCTACCCGCGGGTCCGGGTGCACATGCTGGTGTTCCTCGGCTTCTATGTCACCCGGATCGCGGTGCCGGCGTTCCTGATGCTGGGATACTGGCTGCTGCTGCAACTCTTGAGTGGCGCCATGGCCGTCGGGCAGGAATCGGGGGGCGTGGCGTTCCTGGCGCACGTCGGCGGCTTTGTCGGCGGGATGGTGCTGGTGCTTTTGTTCCGGAACCGCGCACTGGTCGCGCGACGGATGGCGCACAACCTGCCGGCCTAACGCGCTCCCTGCCGCACCGCCCGCCGCATCAGCTCGGGCAGGTTCTGGATCACCACGATGTGGGACGAGGGATTCCGTCGCACCATCACGAACTCCTTCCCGTCCGGCGAGACGTCGTAGTTGCTGTGCGGCTGGGC
>CAZYPO010000130.1:0-4589 GCA_964649225.1 uncultured Gemmatimonas sp.
GTATCGGGCGGCAGGTCAGTAGAAACCGTGCACGCGGCGACACCTCCCAATCCGAGCAGACCCGCTAGAAGCCTCATTCGCATGCATTCTCCACCGGTTTGTTGCACCCGGAGTTTAGGCGACTTCACGGCGGTTCGCCACCTTCCTATCGACCTCCCGATGCACCGGGATACCTGACGGTCAGCTCCCGAGCCCCCGGCGCTATCGGCAGCTCCGCGACCTGCCCATCCGGCCAACGCACCCGCAGGACCGTGGGCGTATCGCTTAGTCCGAGCACCTGAGTCGCGCCGTTCACCGACCAATAGCCGCTGCCGGCTTGCACTTCGCGCAGCGGACCCCAGCGCTCCCCGAATCTGAGCCGTAGCGACGCTCCGATGCCATGCGGGTTGCCCGGCGGGCCTTCCAGCCGGACGCGCAGCCCCGGGGCCGCGCCCTGGTTGCGGAAGAGTCGTGTTGCAGCGCCGTTCTGGGTGATCACCAGGTCCACCCGGCCATCGCCGTTGTAATCGGACGCTGCAGCGCCCCGCTGGTCTCCGTAGACCAGGAGTCCCGAACGTTGCCCAGGGACCGGCGTGAAGCCGCCCTTGCCATCTCCGCGGAGCAGTAGCGCGCGGCCGGCATCGTAGCGGGGCGTGCCGAGGTCGGTGGGGAAGAAGTTCTGGCTCAGCACCAGATCCTCCGCCCCGTCGCCGTCGAAGTCGGCGACGACCGGCGCGAAGGACGGGGCGATCTGAGCCTCCAGTGGGAGGGGGTGGGGCTCAAAGTGGTCGCCACGGTTCAGCCAGACCAGGTGGTCGAAGCTGTTGACGCCCAGGCGTAACGCGCTCTTGAACGCGGGTCCCAGGACCGGTTCCATGGTAGCGTCGGCATAGCCACGAAAGGTCCGCAGCCGCGCCGCGATATCGGGCACGGCCCGGCTCAACCGGGCAAAGCTGGCCAGCGGCGCCAGCCCGCCAAGCTGCGGGTCGTGGCGGGCCAGGAGCAGATCGAGCGAGCTGTTGGCGTCGAAATTCCCGAAATAGAGGTAGAGCGGACTGCTGCTGTCGGCCTGCGCGACGACATTACGGCCCCAGCTGGTGGCCACCAGATCGGGGCGCCCATCAGCATCGAAGTCCCCGCTGGCGAGGCCCAGCCAGCGGCTGAAGAAGCGGTCCAGGCCGAGGTTGGGTCCCGGGGTAAAACGGCCGTGATCGTTCCAGAAGACTTTCAGGGGTCCCCACTCCGTCGAGAGGACCAAATCGGCATAGCCGTCCTGGTTCAGATCGCTGAAGAGAGCGGCGCTCACCATGCCGACGTGGCCGAGCAGCGCGCTATTGGCCGTATCCAGGACGAAGTGGCCGGTGCCATCGTTGCGAAAGAGCCGGCTCGAAGGCGAGAGCGGATAGGCGCCCGGGAAGATCCGGCCGCCGACAAAAAGGTCGAGCTTTCCGTCGCGATCGTAGTCCACCAGGGCCAGCGGCCCGATGCTGGCCGTGTCACCGGGTATGGCCGCGGTTAGCAGCCCGGCGCGGCGGCCCCGAGAGTCCAGGGGTACGCCCACCACCGAGGGCATGGCCAGGGACAGCGCCAGAGAATCCGCCTGGTAGCTCGACTGCCCAAGCAGCAGCAGCGAGCCGCCCTGGGCAGCAGGGACCTGGAGGATGGTAGTCTGGTCGCCGGCCGCCGGAGGCAGCTCGAGGTCGAGCGGCACGAAGCGGCCAGCATCGTAGTGAAAAACGCCGGTCGCGCCGGTTCTTCCCGCGGCGACGAGCAGCTCATCCTTCCCATCGCCGTCGAGATCGAGCCAGCTGGCTCCCGGGCCGAGTTGCGCGAAGGAGTTGGGCAAGAGCAGCTGCCGCGCGAAGTCGTCGAAGAGCACTTCGCTGTGCTGGTGGCCGAGGCGCTCGGTTTCGTCGGCAAAGAGCGGCGCTGGGGACGCCGCGGCCTGCGCCGCGGGCGCCGCGGCGGGCGCGGCGCCCTGCTGGTCGATCTCGTAGAGCCGATTGGGGCGCGCGGCGGGAATGTGCGACCGGGTCCCGTCGCGCCAGATCACCTCCAGCTCAACCGAATCGGCCTTTCCCGTAGCGAAGCTGAGCAGCGGCTCCGAGCTCGAGAGATAGAGCCCGCCCGCGGTCATTTCCCGCTCCTGCAGCGGGACCGGTCCAGCGCGAACCCGGATGTTGGCGCCGATCCCAATGGTGTTCGGCGCCCGGCCCTTGAGCCGGACCGCGATTCGCGGCGCGGGGGAGTCGTTGCGGAGCACGAGGGCGGGGGCGCCGAGGCGGTTGATCGCCACGTCGAGGTCACCGTCGCCGTCGAGGTCGGCGGCGGCCATGCCGTGGGAAATGTCGGGGCCGGCGCTGAAATGCCAGCGATCGCTCACGTCTTCAAAGGTGAGGTCGCCCCGATTTCGAAAAGCGTAGTTGGGGACGGCCAGCCGGGGATTAGTCATCCGCTGCTGGCGCCAGTCCAGGTCGGTGAGCCGGTTACGGAAGCGGTCCTGGGTGTCGGCATCCATGAAGTCCCATTGGTTCCCGTTGCCCACCAGGAGGTCCTCATACCCGTCGAGGTCCACGTCGAGGAAGAGAGTGGACCACGTCCATCCCGACGCATTCACCCCGCTCAGCTCCGCGATCTGGGCGAAAGTGCCGTCACCCCGATTCAGGAAGAGCGTGTTACGCTGGAGCTGGGGCCGGTCTTCGAAGACGCCCGGCTGCTTGACCAAGGCGGTGTGGGTCGGGATCTGGGTGCGGAGCTGGCGGGTATCGCGGCTCAGCATGTCCACTTCGAAGAGATCCACCAGCCCGTCCCGGTTGATGTCCCCGAAGTCCACCGCCATTCCCGCGTTGCTGGTGGTGCGCTGCGCCAGGCGGGGCTCCAGCCGGAACGACCCGTGGCCATCGTTGATCCAGAACTGGTCGGGGTCTTCGAAGTCGTTGGCGACGTAGAGATCGGGCGCGCCGTCCCCGTTCACGTCGTAGAAGCGGGCCGCGAGCCCGAAGGTCTCGGGTTCTTCGGCGAGGGGTTTGCCGTCCTCGTCGAGGAACCTCGGATTGTGGGCGATCGGCTCGGGGGTGAAGTGCCCCTTGCCGTCGCTGCGATAGAACCAATCCGGATCGGCCCGCTGCACCAGCACGACCGACTGGAGGTCCTCGCGCAGGACCACCTTGTAATCCTTGCGGTAGGGTTCGGCCACCTCGAAGCTCTTGGGGCCGGTCCGCTTGACCACCTGATCGAAGGCACGGGCCTGCGGGCTGTAGAGGTCGTTCGCGGTGTAGGCCTTGTAGTTCGCGACGTAGAGATCCAGGCTGCCGTCGCCATCCACGTCGGCCAGGGTCATGGTGGTGCTGCCGGCCCGGGAGGCCCAGCCGGGATAGGTGGTGTCCTCGGTGAAGCGTGCCTTGCCGTCGTTCAGGAAGAGCGCGTTAGGTCCCCCAAGACTGGTGAGCAGGAGGTCCAGGCTGCCATCGCCGTTCACATCGGCCAAGACGGCCCCGGTGGAGTGGCGGCCGGGTGCCGCGACGCCGGCGCGCACGGCGATCTCCTCGAACCGCCAGTTGCCCAGGTTGTGATACAGCGCGTTGGGCCCTTCGGTGCGGCAGAGGTAGAGGTCGGGCCGGCCGTCGCCGTCCACATCGCCGAAGGCCACACCGCCTCCGTCGGCGAGGAGCTGGTTGCGCAGCAGGGCCGAATCGCTGACGCTGTTGGCGAAACTGATGCCGGTGGCTCCCGGGGCGAGCTGGGTGAAGCCGGGCTGGCCCCGGGAGGGAACCGCCAGCTCTCGCCAACGGTATCCCGGGCCCTCCTGCCACTCTGACTCTGGTAAGGGGGCCGAGCCGCGGCAGGCCGCGAGCGCGAGAGCCGCGGCGGTCGTGAGGAAACGGTTTGCCGTCATGGTGACCGGAATCTACCTCGGCGAGCCGGGCCGAACTTTCGCTTGCCTGCTCCAACCCGAGGTGATAATTGTCGGGTGGCTCCCCTCCAGGAACCGGTGCGGTGCCCCGATCTGCTCGCCTCGGATTGGCCTTCCTCGTCTTCGCATTCGCTCCGGCGTTGGCCGCTACCGCCGCGCTTGGTCAGAAGCCCGCTCCCGCTGAGATCCGCGGCCGCATCACGACCTCGAACGGGGTCCCCCTTCCCGGCGCCGAGGTCGCAGGCCGAGTTCCTCGGCAACAGCGAGTGCGCGACCGTGATCTGGACCCGCTGAACCGAAGCTACTGGGTTCCTGCTGTGCGCGTGTGCACGCGCTCGAGGACCTTTTCCGCCACACAGCGACCGATCGCCTTGCCGCCCTCGTTGCCCATTTGATAGTGGATCCCGGCATAGAGTCGGGACAGCGCCGCCTCATCCGCCGCGGCCTGGAACGAGGGGAAACGCCGGACCGGATGACCGAGCGCGAGGTTGGTGCTGTCGTCGAAGGCGACCTGACCCAGCAGCGCGGTGAACACGCCGGCCGCCGCTGCGGATTGGCCGGAATGGCCGGAGGGATATTCCGGGAACGACGGGGTCGTGATGACCGTCTGCCACTTGGGATCGATGTAGCGGCGGATGTAGCTGTAGGGCCGGATCAGGTTGCGGCGGTACTTCTCATGCCAGATGCCGATGAACGC
>CAZYPO010000131.1:0-2333 GCA_964649225.1 uncultured Gemmatimonas sp.
TTGGAGTAGCCGCGGCTGTCGGGAGAGGCGTGTATCCCACCGATTTCGCCACTCGCGCCGACCCCTATCGGGAGCAGCTGCTGCAGTTGTTCGGTCGCACCGATCCCTTTGTTTCCCAGCGGGCCGCGGAGCTGGATCGCTTCGATGGCCGGTTCGCCGCGCATCCTCGGCTTACCCTGCTCCACCTCGTCCCGGGAGGTCTTGTCCTCGTCCTCGCGCCCTTCCAGTTCTCCTCCCGGGTGCGCCGCCGCCACCTCCGGTTGCATCGCTGGTCGGGTCGCGTCCTTCTGGCCTCTGCCGTCATCCTGAGCCTCAGCGCCCTGTTCTTTGGTTTGCTTATGCCGTACGGCGGGCCGGCCGAAGCGGCCGCGACGGCACTCTTCGGCAGCGTGTTCCTGCTTGCCTTGGGCCGGGCCTTTGTCGCCATCCGCAGGCGGGAGGTCGCCCGCCATCGGGAATGGATGATCCGGGCCTTCGCGATCGCGATCGGCATCTCGACGGTGCGATTCGTCATGCCCGTGCTCGATCTCACGCTCACGCCCGCGGGGCTCAGGCCGCCGGCGCTGTTCGCGCTGTCCCTCTGGATCGGATGGGCCATCACCCTGGGTGCGGCGGAGCTGTGGATCAGGTACACCCGGATCGCGAACCCCGTTTGACCGTCGTCACCGGCCGCTACGACCGCTCCATCATCGAAGGCCCGCTGCCCCGGGCCGTCTGGAAGCTCGCCTGGCCCACGATGCTCACCAACATCTTCGGCGGACTCCAGGGCATCATCGATCATGTGATGGTTGGCCGGTTCGTCGGTTACACGGGTAACGCCGCCATCGGGGTCGCCTGGCAGATCATCATCGTCGTCATCGTCTTCATCACCTCGCTCTTCACCGGCATGAGCGTCCTCGTCGCGCGCTTTGCCGGTGCCGGTGAGGAGGCCAAGGTCGACCGCACCGTCTATCAGGCTTTTCTGACCGCGATCGGGATCTCCCTCCTGATCATGGCGCCCCTCGGTTATGTCCTCGCCCCCACGCTGCTCGACCTCGTCAACGCCGCGCCCGCCGTAAAGGCGCAGGCGCTGCCGTTCCTGCGGATCATGTTCCTGTTCAGCAGCGGCATGCTCGTCTTCTACATGATCGGCGGCGCGCTGCGCTCGGCCGGGGATGCGCGGACGCCGATGCGCCTTGGGCTCGCGATGACGCTGCTCAATATCGGGTTCAACGTGGTGCTGATCCGCGGCTTGGGGCCCATCCCGGCGTTCGGCACCACCGGCGCCGCGATGGGAACCGTGACCGCGTCCGGCCTGGTGGCGTTGTACGCGCTGCTGAAGTTCTGGCGAGGTGGCTGGGTCGTGTCGTTCCCGCGGGGGGGCGGCTTCGGTCCTGACTGGAGCATCATCCGGTCACTGTTCCGCTTCGGCCTGCCGACCGGGATTCAGGGGATCGCGATGAATATCGGCGGGGTGTTCATGCTGGCGTTCATCGGATCACTGGCGCAGAGCGCGGCGGCACAAGCGGCGTTCGCGGTGTCCTATTCCGAGCTGTTCTCGCTCATCACTTGGACCTCGATCGGGCTCATGGGCGCGGCGGCGGCGGTGGCGGGCCAGAACCTCGGTGCGGGCAAACCGGAGCGGGCCACGCAAGCGGTGCACGTCGCCGCCCGCATCGGTCTTGCCGGCGCCGCCTTTGTCGGCCTCTTCTTTTTCTTCTTCCCGCGCCAATTGCTCGCGGTGTTCTCCATGCACGAGCCCGTGGTTGTTGAGCTCGGCACTCAGCTCCTGCGGGTGCTCAGCGTGTCCGGCCTCTTCATCACCGTCGCGTTGAGCTACACGGGCGGTCTGCAGGGGACGGGAGACACCAGGAGTCCCCTCTACATCTCGATCGTCTCCCAAATCGTGGTGCCGCTGGGTATCTGCTCCGTGGTCCAGCGGACCGGGACCCTGCAGCCGATCCACATCTGGATCGCGATCCTCACCGGCCACGCTACCCGTTGCGGGTTGAGCGTGCTGCGCTTCAACCAGGGCAAATGGCGCGGCATCGCGGTCGACATCGATGCCGGTGGGTAGGTCGCGCACCTCTTGTCAGGAGTACCTGAATGGCCATCCGCATCGTTCGTCTGGGCTCAGCGCGCCTTCCTGCTGAAGGCCCGCGCGTCGGCACCGTGCGCAGGCCGCCGCGCGGCGTTCCCAAGCATCAGTTCGCCCGCCTGGATTTCTACGACGTCTGGCTCCCCAACCTCGCGCCGAGCGACGCATTGGTGAAGGCGGGCCGCACGGCTGCGACGGCCGCCGAGTGGCAGCGGTTCCGCAGGCGCTACCGCGCGGAGATGAATCGCCCCGACGC
>CAZYPO010000131.1:2433-4533 GCA_964649225.1 uncultured Gemmatimonas sp.
TTGCCATCGAGTAGCAGCAGTTGCCCGCGGTTGGTCACCCAGCTCTGGTGCCACAGCCCCCGCGTCGCGTCGTAGCTGCTGAAGCTCTGCCCCACCAGGCCGTTCTTGCCCTCATACACTTCTCGCAGCACACAACGATCGAGAATCAGGTCCACCCGGAGCCGCGCTACGCTGCTGTCGGGCTTGCTTACCTCGAAGGTGTCCCAGTCGCCCAGCCAGAAGTCGAATTGGCGGTGCTCAGGGGTTGCGCAGCTTGCGGGCGTGGGCGGTTGGCTCGAGCCCGGCGTGGGGCCGACGGCGAGCAGCCCGCAAAGCACCAGCAGCGCGTGCCGGTCCCGCTTCATAGCAGGCTTTCCTTCCGCCGACTCAGCGTGCGGGTTACCTGCGCCGAAATCGCCTTCCACTGCGTTCCTATCCGCAGATAGATATCCGTGTACCGGCTCGTTCCCGTCGTGGCGTCCCGGCGCCGGAACAGTCCCTTCCCGTGCACCAGCGCCACGTCGCCGTAGATCCGGATCTTTACCTGCTCCAGCCGGTACTCGGCCAGGTCCGGCCCAGCCGCGGTCTTTTGGAGGAACTCCGACTTGTCGAGTACCGAGCCGTTCGACTCGATGCACAGGAAGTCTTCGGCCAGGTGCTCGCGGTACCATTCCACATCGCCCTTCAGCAGCGACTCGATGTACCCGGCGTTCAGCTGAGCCAGCGTGCTCTCGTCCGACATGGGCGTTATGGTAGTGGAAGGGAAGCCTGGCCAAAGACGTAGCGCCAGCCCGCCGGGGTCTTCACGTAGGTGTCGCTGAACCACAGCCGCTTCTCGAACGGCTTGCCCGCCGAGGTGCCCTTCGAGTCCTCCTGGTGCAGGTAGGTCGTGCGCTTGCTGCGCGCCTCAGCCAGCAGGTCGGCCTTGGTGAAGACCGTGCCCCTGCCCGTCACCAGGATGAAGTCGTCGGCCAGGATCGCGTCCATCCCCGCCGCGTCGTTCCCCTCGACTGCCGCCTGGTACCTGGTGTCCAGCGCTGCCACTGTCGCCGCGTCGTCGCGGAGCAGGGAAGTCCCCCCGAAGGCCAGCGCGGGGACCGCCAGGAGCCAATAGGTTCGCATCGCTACGCCCTCTTAGAGAAGGTGGGGGACAATTTGGTCGGGGCCTGCACCCCGCGCTTTCATAATCTTGCTCGTTTTGCCCCGGGGAAGCCCGGGGATATTTTTCAGCCAACTCCCTAGCCCCTAGCCCTTGCTCTCATGCCCCACCTCAGCAGACGTACCCTGTTCTCCGGCCCCCTGGTGCGGCTCTTCGACGTCCGCTGCCGGGAGTCCTCCTCCGCCTGCTCTGGGGAAGAGCGGGCCGACGCGCACCAGCTCGTCGTGATCCGGTCTGGTGTTTTTCTCAAGCACGCCGCCACCTCGTCCCGTCGGGAGCTGGTCGCCGAGCCCATGCACGCCCTCTTCCTCAACCAGGATGAGCGCTTCCGCATCAGCCATCCGGCTGCCGGGGGCGACGACTGCACCGTATTCGAATTCTCGCCCGAAGCGGTGGGCGACGTCCTCGCCGAGCTGGATCCCGCCGCGCAGGACCGGCCCGAGGCGCCGTTCCCCATCAGCCACGCTCCCTTTGCGGCCGGCCTGCGCCTCGAGCTGCATCGCCTGCGCGCCTCGCTCGCCCGGGGAGCGGATGGGCTGGCGCACGAGGAGCGCCTGCTTGCGCTGCTGGGCCAGGTCCTGGCCGATGGCTACCGCGCGCACGGCAGAACGCTCGTGCCTCGCCGCGAAGCCACCCGCCGTGCCCGCCGCGAGCTCGTCGAGCGCACGCGGCACGCGCTGGCCGTAGCGCCGGCCGCATCCTGGTCGCTCTCCGCGCTCGCCCTCGAGGTGGGCAGCTCTCCCTACCACCTGACCCGCGTCTTCCGCGCCTCGACGGGCTTGCCCGTGCATCAGTACCTGCTGCGGCTCCGCCTCGCGCTGACATTGGAAGAATTAGGTGGTGGAGGAGGGAGGCTGAGCACCATCGCGTTGCGCGCGGGGTTCGCGAGCCACAGCCATTTCACCACGGCGTTCCGCAAAACCTTCGGTGTCCTACCCGGCGCGCTTGCCCGCGCACGCGGG
>CAZYPO010000132.1:0-4388 GCA_964649225.1 uncultured Gemmatimonas sp.
CCGGCGATGCCACGCGCCGCCTTCCGCTTCGACCTGTCGGTCTACTCCCCCGGCTGCTGCCACCCGCCTCATTCGCACGACCAGCTACACCTGAGCCTGGCCCTGCGCGGTCGCATCACCGAGCGGGTGGGTAGCACGACCGAGCACGCCGGAGCGCTGAGCGCGGTGGTGAAGGACGCCCACCGGACCGGCTTCTCCGATCAACCCCACCTGTGCCGGGCCTTCGGTAAGGCAACCGGCCTCACTCCCGGTCACTACAGTCGCCTGGTTTCACGGATTCAAGGCAGCGCGCAGCGAACCGTTTAGTATGGCAGGCATGCTTCGCCTGACAATCTCCGTGCTGCTCGCGGCGCCGCTCGCCGCCCAGGGCCCGCGTCCCGCCCCCGAAACCATTGCCCGGGCGGTGGACTCGCTCGCCACCCGCATCGTCGCCGCCAACCTCACGCCCGGGCTCGGCGTGGCGCTCGTGATGGACGGCAAGACCGTCTTCGCCAAGGCCTACGGACTGGCAGATGTCGGCAAGCGGATTCCGGCGGACGCGCGCACGCTCTGGTACCTGGCATCGACCAGCAAGTCGTACACCGGGTTCGGGATTTCCCTGCTGGCTCAGCAGGGCGTCCTGCGCTTCGACCAGTCGATCGCGAGTCTGCTGCCCGGGACGGTCTGGCATGCCGGCGTGGATCCGGGCCGGCTCACCCTCGCGCAGTTTCTCTCGCACACCCATCACCTCAACGACAACGCGATCGTCCAGAGCGCGGCGTTTACCGGCGAGATTCCGGAGGCGCGCTGGCCCGAGCTGCTGCGCCTCGCCGAGCCCACCGGCAACAACGACCTGGTCTACAGCAACTTCGGCTACAACGTCGCGGCGATGGTGATCGATGCGCAGCGGCCGGAAGGCTGGCGCCGCTTCCTCGACAGCGCGGTCTACGCGCCGGCGGGGATGCGCGAGACTTATACCCGGCTGTCCGGCCTCGATCCCAGGCGGATCGCGATGCCACACACCCTCAACGCCGACGGCTCCTTCAGCACGGCTCCGTTTTTCAAGACCGACGCCACCATGAACTCGGCGGGCGGTCACGTGGCGACGCTGCACGACCTGGCGCGCTGGATCACGGTCCAGATGGACGACGGGATGCTCGACGGGAAGCGGGTGTTTCCGTCCGAGGCGGTGGCGCTGAGCCACCGGATGATCGCGCCGCACACGGTGGCCCAGAGCAGGCGGTTCGCCTACTTCGATCGCGAGGGCTGGGGCGCGGGCTGGGACATCGGCAGCTACGAAGGCGAGCCGATGGTGAGCCGTTTCGGGAGCTACGGCACGAGCCGCAGCCAGATCTCCATGCTGCCCCGGCGGCGGATCGGCGTCGTGGCGCAGATCAACGGCCGGCCGGGCTGGACCGCCACCGATCTGATTGCCGCGTACGCCTACGATCTCGAGGCGGGGAAGCCGAAGGCGCGGGAGGTGATGGAACAGCGTTTCCAGGGGCTGGTCGCCCAGCTCGGCCCCGGGTTGCGGCAGATCGCGGTGAGCGAATCGACGCGCGCCGCGCGGCAGCGGCCCCTCGAGCGTCCGCTGGGCGATTACGCGGGCTCCTACTACAACGAGGCGTACGGCACCGTGGCCTTCGAGCAGCGCAACGACGCCCTGGCGTTCCGGTGGGGCGCGCTGTGGGGTCCGGTCGAGGTGTTCGATGCCGCCAGGCACGTGCTGCGCGTCGAGCTCGTGGGGAGCGGGAGCACGGTGACGTTTCGCTTCGATGGGCCCGGGCCGGCCAGGTCCCTCGAGCTCGGGGGGGTGAGGTTCACCCGGAAGTAGGTGCCGGCTCCTCGGGAAGCACGAACCTTGCCCTCCCTGCCTGACTGGAATTCGGCTAGCTGCCGCCGGGAGATCCACCGCAGTAGACTAACCCGTCATCGCGCCGGATCCCCTCACCCTAGAGACAGAGCCTTCCGTGGAGTGCTGTTCCGGTGACGTCTCCGCCAGGGGTTCTGCGCATGGAATTACGGGAGGGCTCCCTATGCAAGCCGCGCTCAGCCGTTTGATCCTCGCGGGGACACTCGTCCCGGCGCTGGTTCAGGCCCAGGCCATCAACGTGAACCGAACGACCCTCCGCCTGTTCGAGCAGGCCTCAGGATTCGTCCTCGGGGCGGAGAAGCGGGTCTACACTTCGTATTTCAATACGCTGCGGACTCGCTACATCGGGGTGGAGGCGACGCTGGAGTATGCGCCTACCCAGGCCTCCTTCGAGCTCACGATCGGCTGCCAGATGACCCGCCCGGACGGGAGAGTGATCAATGGTCTCTGGAAGATCGGCGTGGAAATCCTGGCGGGATCGACTCGCGCAGTGGATGCGAACTACATGTTCGGGGGTGGAAAAGATGGGTGGCAGCCTGGCATCTATAAGGTGACCTGCGCTGCCAGCCAGCCCCTCGGGGAAACCACGTTCCAGATGAGTCCCGGGCCCTCGCTGCTCGCGGACACTGAGCTCCGTCTCAAGGACGTGCGGTTCTTTCCTACGGGTGCCCAGCTCACTGCCCCAGCGGAACGGAAATACCTCGACCGCTTCTCTTCGTCGGAAGCGACTCGGATCGGGATCGAGCTCAGCTTCGTGCACCCCGGCTTAAGCCGGAGCGGCGAGGTGCCGATCGACTGTTACTACCTGGCGTCCACCGGCTTGGTGCTCGGCACCTTGAGCTTTGTCTACGAGCTCACCCCGCCAGCCACGAGCGGCACTGCCGCCCTCGGACTCGGCTGGGAGCAGCCCGGCAAGTGGCCGAAGGGTGACTTTCTGGCCATCTGCCAGATCCATGGACGCCCCATCTCGGTCGATCGCTTCACGGTTTGGTGAGCCACGCGAGCGGTCTGGTAGGGTGCCATCGACAGGACCGTGAGTACGCCGGCTCGCTTGATTTGGAAGATCATGCGCGTGACCTGGCCACTTCAGCTCTTGAACCGCCCGGCACTCTCACCGCGATGGAAAGTCCCTTTCCGCGCGAGATTGACACTCACCTTCCGCCAGCACTCGCCAGATTCATCCTTTGGCGTCTTCGCATTGGAGTCGTGGTGGCATTCTGGACTTGGCTGCAGGATAACCCGCGAAAGGCGGCGCGCCTTGAGGCCCGCATCTTCGAGGGCTTGCGCGAGGTTGGGCTGTTGCTGATCGCTTTTGCCCCGCTCGAGGCGGCTCTCAGTAACAGCGCGTCGAGCCGTCCCGCAGGATTCCTGATTAAGTTTCTTGGAGGTGGCCTGTTGCTGTTTGGGCTCGCGTTGCTCCTGGAGTGGAGGTTCAATAGTGTGGAATAGCTTCGACCTTGCGATCGCAGGGGTCCTGGCGCTGGGCGTCGTCGGCTTTATCGTCGCCTGGCAGGCTGGAAAGGCGGCAAGTAGTGCCGCTGCTCCCCAAGCAGACCAGCTCCAGCAAAGTCTCGATCGCCTGCGACAGGAGATTCGCAACGCCCAAGAGCTAGCCCGCTCCGTTCGTTAGGGATCTCCAGCAGGTCAGGTTTTGCCGCGAGCTGG
This sequence comes from uncultured Gemmatimonas sp., assembly GCA_964649225.1. GTDB lineage: Bacteria > Gemmatimonadota > Gemmatimonadetes > Gemmatimonadales > GWC2-71-9 > JABFSM01. Next base: position 3,518 of record CAZYPO010000132.1, read on the forward strand.
GCGGCACGATTTCGAGCACCTGCAGCGATTTCCGTTGCCGCGCTGAGGATTGCAGCCCCCTCAGTAGATCCAGACCACTCAACGGGCCCGAAGGATTGCCCCTTGGTTGGCGATCAGGCTTCCGAAGCAGAGGCTCTATGATTCGTACGCTTCAAGGAGAGCGACCCATGCGACGATTCACTGGATCCGCGGTCCTGGCGGCCATGCTGCTCGGAGCGTCGGCGGCAGGCGCGCAAGCCCCGCCGAGGCAAAGCGCGGCAGAGCCCAAGACCACGTGGTACTTCTACACGGTGAAGTGGGGCTATCAAGACGAGTTCCTCGACCTCTTCCAGCGCAACCATTACCCGGTGCTCAAGGCGAAGCAACAGGCCGGGCAGTTTCTGTCGGTCCGCACGTTCGTCCCGGAGTTTCACGGCGACGGCCGCGCCGACTGGACCTTTGCCGTTGAGCTCGTAGTCCCGCCCGCTGCACCGGTCACCCCGACCGATGAGGAGATCCTCGCTCGGCTGTTCCCGGATCGGGCGAAGTTCGCCCAGGAGGAGCGGCGGCGCTTCGAGCTGCTGATCGCGCACTGGGACGTGCCGCTCAACCGAATCGATCTCGACGCCCGGAAGCCCGCCCCGTGAACTTTCACCGCCTGGCGCCGCTCCTCGCCGGTACGCTCACGAGCGCGCCGCCGCCGCACACTTCGCCGCCGCTCCCCGATGCCACGTCGAACCGGTACCAGGTTTCTGCGGGCACACTGCGGAATGGCGTGCTGTCCGCGTCGCTCGTGGTCCAGATGGCGACCTGGCACCCCCTCGCCGATGATGGTCCGGGCATCAAGGTCGAAGCCTACGGGGAGGAAGGCCGGACGCCGAGCGTCCCGGGT
>CAZYPO010000133.1:0-4257 GCA_964649225.1 uncultured Gemmatimonas sp.
CGCTCCTCTACTATGTCATGCCCTTCGTCGGGGGCGAAACGCTTCGCGAGCGCCTGGAGCGCACGCCGCAGCTGCCGCTGAAAGAGGCGGTGGAGGTAGCGCACGCGGTCGCGTTGGCGTTGGACTACGCCCACCGGCAGCAGATCGTGCACCGGGATATCAAGCCCGAAAACGTCATGCTGCACGACGGGGAAGCAGTGGTGACAGACTTCGGCATCGCCAAGGCGGTGACCGCGGCGGTCACGAAGAATCTCACTCAATCAGGCACTGCGGTGGGCACGCCGGCATACATGAGCCCGGAGCAGGCCGTCGGCGAGGCGGAGCTCGATGCCCGCAGCGACATCTATTCCCTCGGCGCGATGCTGTACGAGATGATCGTGGGAGCGGCCCCCTTCAGCGGGGCGACGGTGCAGGCCGTCATCGCGAGACTGTTCACCGAACCGGTGCCGCCGCTTCGCGAGCGCCGGCCGGAGGTACCCGGATGGCTGGAGCGCGCGGTCATGAAGGCGCTGGCGAAGAACCCTTCCGCGCGCTACTCGACGGCGGCCCAGTTCGCCCAGGCCCTCACCTGGCCGAGTGGCGCCGTTTCCGGAACCCGGCGGGCTGCCCAGGCCGGTGCCGCCGCGGAGTCACCGTCCACCCCGTCGCTCGGGACTCCCAGCGCCCGCATCCTGGTGGTGGACGACGACGACTCCATTCGGGAGACCTTCGCAGACCATCTCACCGAGTCAGGCCACGAGGTGACGACGGTATCCGATGCCGCCCAGGCGCTCTCCGGACTTTCATCCTTCGATCCGGTGCTGATCATCACGGACGTGCGGATGCCGGGCATGTCGGGCCTTGAGCTGCTGGAAAAGGTCAAGGCAGTGCGGCCCGATATCGACGTGATCGTGATCACCGCCCATGAGGACATGACAACCACCATTACTGCGATGAAGGCCGGCGCGTACGACTACCTCGTCAAGCCGCTCGATCTAGACCACATCGATCTCGTGGTCGGCCGCTGCCTGCGCGATCGCTCGCTGCGGGCGCGAGCGCAGCACCTTGCCGCGGCGGTTGCCGAGCCGTTCGAGCTCAAGCGCCTGGTGGGCCGCCACCCGGCGATGATCGAGACCTACAAACTGATCGGCCAGGTAGCGGACTCGCGAACGCCAGTGCTGATTCGGGGGGAGACCGGCACCGGCAAGGAGCTGATCGCGCGGGCCATCCATTTCAACTCGAAATTCGCGGAAGAGCCCTTCGTGGCGCTCAACTGCACGGCGGTGGCCGAGACGTTGCTCGAATCCGAGCTGTTCGGCCATGTGCGGGGCGCGTTCACCGGCGCGGTGGCCGAGCGGCGCGGCCGGTTCGAGTTGGCCGGGCGGGGAACGCTTTTCTTGGATGAGATCGGGGATACCTCGCCGGCGTTTCAAGCCAAGCTGCTCCGAGTGCTTCAGGAGCACGAGTTCCATCCGGTCGGTGGAGAGCGCGCGCGGCGGACTGAAGCGCGAGTCATCGCCGCGACCAACCGGGACATCGAGGCACTGGTGCGGGGCGGGCGTTTCCGGGAGGATCTCTATTACCGGCTTCGCGTGGTCGAGATCCGGGTGCCGCCGCTACGCGAGCGGCGGGAGGACATTCCCTTGCTGGTGAACGAATTCGTGGAGCGGATCTCCCGGGAAATGCACCTCGGCGTGGTGACGGTGTCTACGCCGGCGCTCAAGGCACTCGTTTCCTACGACTGGCCGGGCAACGTCCGCGAGCTGGAGAACACGCTCAACCGTGCCCTGGTGGTGGTACGGGGTGGTGTGATCGGTGTCGAGCATCTGGCGCTCGGTGCGGGAAGATCGGCGGCGCCTACCGAGGCCGAGTCGGGCGATGATTCGCTCGAGTCGGTCGAACGCCTGCACGTCCAGCGCATGCTGGCGAAGACCGGGGGCAACAAACGCCAGGCCTGCAAGCTGCTCGGCATCTCACGACCTACGCTCGACCGGCTCATCGAGAAGTACGGTCTTTCCGTCGGCGTGGTAAAGGAACTTGACCACCCCGGTCAAGAATCCTGACCATAGCGGTCCGACCGAAGTCTGGGGATCAGGGGCAAACCCCTCTCGCTTCAACCAGTTACTTACTTGAGCAAGCCCGGCACACGGCTTGTTAATGAATACGGGGTAGACCCCAATACCCCGGAGGATGGCCATGCGCAGGGAACTCTCGATCCTATTCGCCGCTGCTCTGTTCCCCGCAGTCGTGGCGCAGGCACAGGGCGGCTTCCCGGGCCGGAAGGTATTCAGCTCCGATACCATCGTTGTGGGTCAACCAACCCTGTCACCGGACGGAAGCTGGCTCGTATTCACCCGGTTCATTTCGAATCAGGAAACCGAGTTGATGATCCGAGAGGTTGCCGGCGGTGAACCCCGCGCGCTCGTGGTCTCCAAGGGAATCCACGACTCGCCTCGCTTCACTCCGACGGGAGACCGCCTGGTCTTCACCTCCACGCTGCCACGGCGCAGCGCCGCCGAGGATCGCTTCTACCTTATGAGCGCGCCGTTCGATACCAGAACGGGTGCCCTGTCCGGTTCAGCGCGGCAAGTCTCCCTCGACCCGGTGGGGCAACGAAGTAATCCGTTGATTTCGCCGGATGGGACGTGGGTCGCGTACGTGACGTGCTGCGGCTCCAACACGATCAGGATCGTGCCAGTGAATGGTGGGAATGCGCGGACGTTAGTCGAGCCTGAGGCGGCGGTGAACCTGCTTGCGTGGAGTCCCGATGGACGGTTCGTGTTCTACGGGACGCGAGGCGGGCCCGAGGAGCTCCTCCGGATGCGAATCAGTCGGGACGGGGGCACTCCCATCGTCGACCTCCGGGTTCGAGAGGGACGGGGTCCGCTTTCCCCTGACAACAAATACTCCTTCGTCGTCAATCGCCCGCCGGGTCGGGCCACCCTAAGACTGTTCGCAGCTGACGGACGGCTGCTCGCTGAAGTTCCCGCGCCGCAGCTCCAGCAGGCCCGGACCTCATTCACCAGTGACGGGAAGTACATCATCGGCGCGGCCACCGATGCAAAGGCGCCCATTAAGCTCGTGTCGGTAGCCGGCGGGCCGGTCCGGCAGCTCACCCCCGGGGACTCCTACGAGTGGCCGGTCGGTTGGAGCGAGGACGGGGACACCCTTCACATCGCGGGGCAGGAGAACGGCCAAGAGGTTCTTGCACTGGTGACCCGTAACGGGCAGGTAGTGAAGAAGCTTGCCTCCCCGGAAGCGAACGGCGTTATCGGCCTCAAGGACGGACAGCTCTTTTATAAGACCGGCAGCCCTGGAGCCATGACCGGGTGGCGAATCATGAGCATGAGCCTCAAGGACGGCAGCCGGAAGGAGCTGGCGCGAGACATCACGGGGCGGGGCGCCGGTTGCTGTGACCCGGTAGGTCCGGGGGGGATGTACTACGGCATTACCGGGAACGAGTTCTATTACCGGCAGGTAAAGGGAGATCGCCTCGAAATCCACGCCATGCGGGTTAGCGGGGAATCCCGCCTGGTGGGGGAGCTGCCGGCCGACCGCCCGGAACGGAGTTTCGTCGCTGTATTTCAGACCCGGATGGCTTACACCCAAGGCCTCAAGGATTCGGTCCGGCTCCGGCTGGTCAGGGGACCCGGCCGCCAGCCGACGACGCTGGGCACCTTCCCGAAGTCAGGTGCTCCCGGGGAAATGGCCTGGTCCCATGACGGACGCCAGCTCACCTTGTACCTGGGTGGCGCCCCGCAGACCCAGCTCGTGTATCGGTTCGACGCTGCCGGTATGGTTCAGGGCCCGCCCCTGTCCTTCACGCTCCCGTTCGACTACTGGTACGAAGTCTTCTGGCTGCCCGATGGCAGCGGGCTCACCATGATCGCGCAGCCGAAGGGCGCGCCGGTGACCGAAGTGGCGTTGGTGAAGCTCGCCGATCCCGAGCATCCGGTGCTGCTGACCAAGGCGGATCCAGTAAGCAAGTGGGGACACATCCTGTCACCCGACGGTAAGTATGTTGCGTATCCGTCCGAGCAATTGAAGGGCAGCTCGATTTATCTGATCGAAGTCGCCGAGCTCTTGAAGCGAGCCCACGCCGCTCCATAGGTTTGCCGTAAACGCTACCGCCGCAGGAGCCCGGTGTTCCGGACCCCTGCGGCGGGTTAGCCGCACGGTGCTCCTGGTTGAGCTATGGCGCGGCGACCAGTACCAGATTGACCCCCGTCTTCGCCTCGGAATTGCCCAGGGTGAGGGAGGCGCTCACCGCCACCGCGA
>CAZYPO010000134.1:0-4066 GCA_964649225.1 uncultured Gemmatimonas sp.
CCCGAACATGCTGATCCCGTACTGGTGCGGCCCGCTGCCTTCCTGGTGCTCGATGACCGCCCGCAGGAACGTCTGAATCGCGTCGAGCGGCCCATGGCCCGGCATGAAGGCGATGACCAGCGCCGCGATCGCTATCCCGCCCGCCGCCACGCCGGCAAGGAATCTGAGGGGCCGGTCCTTGCGCCACACGCGCCAGGCGAGCCAGGCCGGAAAAATGAAGACCGGATAGAACAGCGCGCCCGCCGAAGCGGCAAACCAGAGTCCCGAGAGGAAGGGACGGCCCACCGAGGCCAGCGCAAGCAGCATCAGCGCGGAAGGCGCGATGTGGGAGATGAAGCGTATGCCGGAGATTGAGCCGTTGCCGCCGTCCAGGCCCGCGAGATAGGGCATGCTGCAGTAGAGGATGACCGCCCCCCACGCGGGGGCCGCTCCGGCGAGTCCCCGCACCACCAGGAACAGGCCGAGCAGCCCGCCCAGATGGAACAGCATCGCGGCCAGTTTGGTCGCGAGCGTCGACGGGCGGGTGTAAACCCCTCGGCGCACGATCGCGTCGGGCGGATTGTGTGCGCCACCGGTCGCCAGTATGAGCGGAACGTGGCTGAGGTAGAGCACCGGGCCGTAGGTCGAGGCCGCACCGTAGCCGGTGGCCTCCGGACCGACCAGCTGAGGATCGCCGTAGGGCAGGGTCCCGGTCTCGATCCAGCGCTGCGCGCCAATGCCGATGAAGACACCGGCGTCCTCGGGACGCCGCGCCAATCCCGTCAGCAGGTTCATCGCGATCAGCAGCGCCCCGACGATCGGGAGCACGGCCCTGGGAAGATTGGGTTGCCAGACCGGACGGGGCCGGTCCCGGGTCAGCGCGAACGACCAGACCGTGTGTCCAATCAGAACGAGAAACAGGGCCGTCCACCACCAGGGCGCGATTTGGTGGTGCTTCTCCCAGGTCCAGCGCCCGATGTCGTTGAGAAACGGAGCCGCGGCGAGCAAGCCCAGCAGGGCCAGGTTACGGGGGGAAAGGATCCGGCTGAAATCTCCGAACAGCAGCAGCGCGACCAGCAGGCCCACCCAGAGCGCCCCACCGGCATCGGGGAGATAAATGCTGAATACTTCCTCGAACATCAGCGCCCGCCGTTCCAGACGGCGGCGGCCACCAATTCGCTGACCAGACTCTCGCTCGACCGCTCGGCGGCTTCCGCGCTGAAGTTGGTGACGATCCGGTGGCGCAGCACCGAAGGCGCGACTGCCCTCACGTCGTCGAGATCGGCCATCGGCCTGCCCTCCATGGCCGCGCGGGCCTTGGCGCCCAGCACGAGGTACTGCGAGGCGCGGGGCCCGGCACCCCACTCGACGTACTCCTTGATGAACGCAGGCGCCTGACCATCGCCCGGCCGGGTCATCCGCGCCAGCGCCACCGCGGCCCGGACCAGGCCCTTCGACACCGGGATCCGCCGCACCAACTGCTGAATGGCGAGGATGGCCGCGGAGTCGAGTACCGGCTGGATGGTGACCGAGCTGCTGCCGGTGGTGCGCTCCACGACCTGTTCCTCTTCCTCGCGCGAGGGGTAGCCCACCCGCAGCTCGAGCATGAAGCGGTCGAGTTGCGCCTCCGGGAGTGGGTAGGTGCCCTCCTGCTCGATGGGATTCTGGGTCGCGAGCACGAAGAAGGGGTGGGGCAGGGGATAGGTCTTGCCCGCGGCGGTCACCTGATGCTCCTGCATGGCCTGCAGCAGGGCCGCCTGGGTCTTGGGCGGAGTGCGGTTGATCTCATCGGCGAGCAGCACGTTGGCAAACACCGGGCCCGGCACGAATCGGAAGCCGCGCTTGCCGGTGGCGGGATCTTCCTCCACCAGCTCGGTGCCCGTGATGTCACCCGGCATCAGGTCCGGAGTGAACTGCACCCGGTTGAAGGAGAGGTCGAGCGCCTCGGCGATGGTGGACACCAGCAGGGTCTTGGCCAGGCCCGGGACGCCTATGAGTAAAGAGTGGCCCCCGGCCAGGAGCGCGGTCAGCACGCCGTCGATGACCTCATCCTGACCCACGATCCGCTGGGCCACCTGGCGGCGCAGCCCCGCCACGGCTTGAGCGAGCCGGCCGAGCTGGGCTACATCGTCGTGCTGTTCGACGGCGGTCATTGGGCCAGGAGTCAGGATTGAGGGGTCAGGCAGTCAGGGGAGATTAGCCCCGAACCCCCCGGTCGGAGAAGCCCGGATTTCGCTTGCGAAATTTTTCACAAGCCCATATTTTCCCTGCGTCATGGAGCCCGAGACCCCGGAACAGTCCATCGGTAAGGGCTACAAGTACCTTGCCGCGGGGCTCCGGTTCGCCGGGGGGATCGTGGTCTTCCTGTTCGGCGGGCTGCTGCTCGACCGCTGGCTGCATACCGTGCCGCTCTTCCTGCTGGTGGGGACGTTTCTGGGGGCCGGACTGGGCTTCCTGAGCGTGTACCGGGAGCTGATGGCGGATCGGGCCAATCAGCCCACCTGGCGCAAACGTGGAGGCGGCGCGAGGTGATCGCGACGCTGCTCGCGGGCCTCCTGCTGAGCGGGGCGGTGTCGGGGATCGCGTTCCGGGTCTGGGGTGGGGAGGCCGCGCTGGCGGCGGGCGTCTTCGGCGCCCTGGCGCTCGCGATTCAGCTCGCCGCGCTCGGTCTGGTGCGCCCGGTGCGCGCCGCGCCGTTCCAGCGCTTTCTGGCGCGCTGGGGCGCCGGGATGGGACTCCGGCTGTTGGGCGTGTTAGGCATCGCTCTGGCCGCCGGGCTCGACCCCCGCCATTTTCCGCCGCTGCCCACGGCGGCCGGATTCCTGGGGGTGCTGCTGCCCCTACTTTTTTTCGAGGTACGGCTGATCCGATGATGCTCGCGGCCCAGGAAGTGGACATCGGCGAGATCGTCCTCCATCACACGGCGGACGCCTACTCGATCGACTTCTATCCGCTGGGCCACCTCTCGTGGCACAAGTGGCCCGACCTGCAGCTCGGCTCGCTGAGGGTCAATCTCACGCCCACCAAACACGTCGTCTTCCTCGTTATTGCCGCGGCGCTGGTGTTCCTTACCATGAAGCTGGCGGGATGGGCGCTGACGCGGCAGCGCGCGGGCGAACGGGCGCCCAGGGGATTTGCCGCCGCGATGGAGGGGCTGGTGCTCTTCGTGCGCGACGAGATCGCCATCGCCAACATCGGCCCTGACGGCGCCAAGTTCGCGCCGCTCGTGATGACGCTCTTCTTCTTCATTCTGTACTCCAATCTTCTCGGCCTGCTGCCCTGGGGCGCGAGCCCGACCGGCAACCTGGCGGTGACCGGCGCGCTGGCCATCCTGGTGTTTCTCACCATCGAAATCGGCGGGTTCGTCAGGCTCGGTCCCATAGGGTACCTGCGGACCATCTTCCCGAAGGTGGAGGGCCTGGGCGGCACCGGCGGCGCGGTGATGGCCGTGGCGATGGCGCCGATCGAGGTCATCGGCAAGCTGGTCAAGCCGTTTGCCCTCGCGGTCCGGCTCTTCGGGAACATGACCGCGGGCCATTTCGTGGTCCTTTCGCTCTTCGGCATCATGTTCCTGTTCGGTCACCTGGGGGCCTGGAGTTACGGGATCGCGGGGGTGACGGTGCTGCTGGTCGTGGGGATCATGCTGCTCGAGCTGTTCGTGGCGTTTTTGCAGGCGTATGTGTTCGCGCTGCTGACCGCGGTGTTCATTGGACTGCTGCAGCACGAGCACTAGGAGCCCGGCCAGCGCGCTGCAGCCGGTTTCCACAGGTACCTGATCGAGCGATCAGGGAAGTCTGCTGCCCGCGGGGCAACGGCAGACACCGTAGCGACGGACCGGCCCGGAGAGACGGCCCCGAGCGCGGGCGGCGCAACAGCTTTCGCACTCTCCAGGGATCCTGAGGAATCCTCCCATGCTGAACCTGCTTGCTCTGCTCCAGGCCGCGGTGGCACCCGAGTCGGTCCGGGCCGCGCTCAACAACAACGCGTTGCTCGGCGCCGGCATCGGCATCGGCCTCGCCATCGTGGGTGCGGGGATCGGGCTGGGCCGGATCGGCGGCCAGGCGGCCGAAGCGATCGCGCGGCAGCC
>CAZYPO010000135.1:0-3944 GCA_964649225.1 uncultured Gemmatimonas sp.
TCCCGAACCCCGCCGCGGAGTTCACCATGCCTCGCTTCGCCCTCCTCCTCGTGATGGGCCTCGTCGCCCGGCAGGCCGACGCGCAAGTCGCGATCGAGCCGGCTCGCTACTCCAGTCTCAAGTACCGCCACCTCGGCCCCGTCGGCAACCGGGTCTCCTCTGTTACGGGCGTGCCGGGTGACCCGTCCACCTACTACGCGGGCGCCGCTTCGGGCGGACTCTGGAAGTCGAGCGACGGGGGCAACACCTGGCAGCCGATCTTCGAGAGCCAGCCTGTCTCCTCGATCGGCGCGCTCGCGGTGGCACCCTCTGACCCGAACGTGGTGTGGGCTGGAACCGGAGAGCCATTCATCCGGAGCAACATTTCGGTCGGCTGGGGGATGTTCCGCTCCACCGACGCCGGACGGACCTGGTCGCGCGCCGGACTCGAGCTGACCGGCCGGATCGGACGGATCGTGGTGGACCCGAGGACCCCGGACATCGCGTTCGCCGCCGCCCTTGGCCACGCCTACGGCCCGCAGCCTGAGCGTGGGGTGTACCGGACCATGGACGGCGGGAAGTCCTGGGAGCGGGTGCTCTTCGTCAACGACAGCACCGGCGCCATAGACCTGGTGATGGACCCGTCCAACCCGCGGATCCTCTACGCCGCGACGTGGCAGATCGAGATCCATACCTGGGGACGGACCAGCGGCGGCGCCGGCAGCGGGATCTGGAAGACGACAGACGGCGGAACCACCTGGAAGCGGCTCCAAGGAAACGGACTGCCGTCCAAGTACGTCGGCAAGATCGGGCTCGGCATCGCGCGGAGTAATCCGAACCGGGTCTATGCGTTGATCGAGACCAGCGACGGGGTGCCGCTGCCGGGGTTCGAGGCCGAGCGCGGAGAGCTCTGGCGGTCGGACGATGCCGGGGCCACCTGGACCGTGGTGAGCTACGACCGCGAGCTGGCCGGCCGGACTCAGTACTACACCCGGATGGCTGTGGCACCGGACAACGAGAACGAGGCCTGGTTCGTGACCTCGGGATTCCCCAAAACGCTCGATGGCGGGAAGACCACTGTCGACGCGTCGTTCACGGGCTGGCCGGGATGGGACCATCACGACATGTGGATCGACCCCACCAATCCGAACCGCATGGTGGTCGGGAGCGACGGCGGCGTGTCGGTATCCACCAACCGGGGGCGGACCTGGAAGCGCACCGGTCTCCCAATCGCCCAGATGTATCACGTGACCACCGACAATCGGGTGCCGTACTGGGTCTACGGCAACCGCCAGGACGGCCCCTCCGCGCGGGGGCCGAGCAACAGCAAGTTCGGCGGGATCTTCGGACCCGGGGCGATCAGCAGTGGGATGTGGGGCACGGTGGGAGGTGGGGAGAGCGGCTGGGCCACTCCCGACCCGGCGGACTCCAACATCGTGTGGTCCAGCGCCTCCGGCTCGGGTGCCGTCGGCGGGATCGTGATCCGGCACGACCTACGCAGCGGCATCTCCCGGAACGTCGAGGTCTGGCCGGTTTCGACCGGAGGCTGGTCGGCGGCCGATCTGCGCTTCCGGTTCGTGTGGAACTTCCCGCTCACCATCTCTCCGCACGATCCCAACCGGGTGTATGTCGGCAGCCAGCACGTCCACCTCACCAGCAACGGCGGGCAGAGCTGGCAGGTGATCAGCCCGGATCTGACCCGGAACGACAAGAGCCGGCAGCAGATCTCCGGCGGGCTCACTCCGGACAACATCGGAGTCGAATACGCCGGGGTGCTCTACACCATTGCCGAGTCGCGGGTCGAGCGGGGGTTGATCTGGGCCGGCTCCAACGACGGGCTGGTGCACCTAACCCGTGACAACGGCGCGACCTGGAGCAACGTGACGGCCAACCTTCCGGGCCTGGTGTCCTGGGGGACGATCAGCAACATCGACCCGTCGGCGTACGACGCCGGGACTGCCTATCTCACGGTAGACGGCCATCAGGTCAACAACCGCGACCCGTGGGTCTACAAGACGACCGACTACGGCAAGTCGTGGAAGCTGATCGTGAACGGGATCCCGAAGAGCCCGCTCAGCTACGCCCATGTGGTGCGGCAGGACCCGGTTCGGAAGGGGCTGCTGTATCTCGGCACCGAGAACGCGCTCTACGTCTCGTTCAACGACGGGGAGCTGTGGCAGCCGCTCCAGAACAACCTCCCGGCGGCGCCGGTGTACGAGATCATAGTGCAGGAACGCTTCGAGGACCTGGTGATCGCGACCTACGGCCGGGGGATCTGGATCCTCGATGACCTGACCCCGCTGCGGCAGCTCACCCCGCAGGTGGCCGCGAGCGCGGCGCAGCTCTTCGCTCCGCGCGAGGCCTGGCGGTTTCGGATGATGGAGCCGCCCTTCGATGGGCTGGGTGGCGAGATGCTCGGCCAGAATCCACCCTACGGCGCCTCGATCACCTACTGGCTCAAGGCGGAGCAGAAGGACAGCGCTACGCTCACGATCACGGACCCGGGAGGCAAGACCGTCCGGACTCTCAAGGGCCCGGGGACGGCCGGTGTCAACCGAGTCTGGTGGGACCTGCGGGGAGAGCTCAGCACGGAGGTCAAGCTTCGGGTTTCGCCGCTCCATGCGCCAGAAATCGTGATCGGACCGGATGGCAAGCAGCCGGCCGACATGGGCCGGGGCAACATCCTCGTCGAGCCCGGGACCTATGGGGTCAAGCTGTCGGCAGCCGGGCAAGAGCTCTCGCAGCGAATCGAGGTCAGGAAGGACCCCAACTCCGGCGGGAGCGGGACCGAGATCGCCGAGCAGACGGCACTACTGCGAGAGGTCATTGGGGACGTGAACGCGGTCGCTGAAATGGTGAACGGTATCGAGCGGGCCCGGGCCCAGCTCACCACCCTCAAGGGGACCCTCGGCACGGAAGAAAAGGCGGCGGATGTCCGAAACGCGGTGGACTCGCTGGGAAAGAAGCTGGTCGCCGTCGAGGAGGACCTGATCCAGCTCCGGGTGACCGGCCGCGGACAAGATGGAATCCGCTATCCACAGAAGCTGGGCGGACAGCTCCTCTATCTCTTTGGAGGGATCGATGGAACGGATTTCCGGCCCACCGATCAACAACGGGAAGCCCATCGTACTCTGCGGGAGCAGCTCCGGGCCTCAAAGACGAAATACGACGCGGTGATGACCCAGGATGTCGCGGCGTTTAACCGAATGTTGCAGAGCCGCGGACTCGGCGGAGTAATAATGCAGGACTGAGGCCCCCTATGTCTCGACCCATCTTCCTCGGCACGGTCATCGCTGTCTCGCTCATTGCTGCCAGCGGGCCCCTCGCCGCCCAAACCCCACGCCGCTTGGCCTCGGCTCGTACCGCGGCGGCTCGGCCCTTTTCGGTGGTCGAAGCGAGCATCGCCGAGCTGCGCATCGCGCTCGAGCAGGGCCGCACCACCTCCCGCGCGATCGTGCAGCAGTACCTGATGCGGATCGCCACCTACGAGGACCGGCTCAACGCGATCATCACTGTAAACCCGAACGCGCTCGCCATTGCGGACTCCCTCGATCGCCTCCGGGCCCGGGGCGTCATCCTCGGTCCCTTGCACGGGATCCCCGTCGCCCTCAAGGACAACATCCACACCGTCGAGATGCCCACGACCGGCGGCGCGCTGGCCTTTTCCGATTTGGTGCCGCCGTACGACGCGACCCTCACGCGGAACCTCAAGGCCGCGGGCGCGATCATCCTGGCCAAGACCCAGCTCACCGAGCTCGCCAACTGGGTCGCGAGCGGGATGCCGGGCAACTACAACGCACTCACGGGTTATGGGATGAACCCCTGGGACCCGCGCCGGGACCCCCGCGAGAACAGCTTCGACGGCCGGCCGGTGCTCGGCACCGGCGGATCGAGCTCCGGGGTGGGGACGAACGTCAGCTTCTGGGCGGCGAACGTGGGCACCGAAACCTCCGGCTCCATCCTGA
>CAZYPO010000136.1:0-3916 GCA_964649225.1 uncultured Gemmatimonas sp.
TGCGTCGAGTACCACTCGAGGTAGGACGGCAAGCCTAAGGGACGGCACAATCTAGGCGCGGGGCCGACGGACCGTCAAACTGACACCACTCTATGACATTGGACCGGTGGATTTTCCACATATGACTATGATGTGTATGTCATGTGGACCAATGGCTTAAATGGTTTCCCTAATGTTGATAAGCACCCTCAGGCCCATGTTTCGGCCAGCCAGAGACTTCCCTACCTCGGTTGGGGGTTCTTCCCATTTCCACGTGTGGAAAAACCCGGGAATTCACAGGATTGTGGAGCCTCCGGTTTGCCCGTAACAAACGCTCAAGGCCAAGGCAACCCACCGGTGCCGATTTCCAGACAATAACTTGCGTCATTCCGCCCACGCATGTGAATGCCGTGGACAAGTCTTTTCAACAACATCAGCTTAGTTTGCGGCCATCTTCAGACCGAGCAAACACTCTGATCCGTCGCACCAAAATTGTCGCCACCTTAGGTCCCGCCTGGGAACGGCCCGAGCAGATGCGGACCCTGCTCGACGCGGGCGTGAACGTCGTCCGGATCAACTCGAGCCACGGAACACCGGAGGTACGCGCCCGCTGGATCACCGATCTCCAGATGATTCAGCGCGAGCGGCAGGCCGCCTTTGCGCTGCTGGTGGACCTGCAGGGCCCCCGGATCCGGGTGGGTGACCTGCCCGCGGCACTTACGCTCGAGCCCAACCAGACCGTGGTGTTCGCGCCCGAGGCATCGGCCGGGCCGAACGAGATCCCCACCACGTATGCGGAGCTGGCGGGTGACGTGGCGCCGGGCAATCGCATTCTGCTCGACGACGGATTGCTGGCGGTCGAGGTGACCGCGGTCCAGGGCGATCGGGTGACGGCGAGAGTTCGCTACGGCGGCCAGCTCAAACCCCACAAGGGAATGAACCTCCCAGGCATCGAGGTGAGCGCTCCCGCGATGACGGAGAAAGACCGGGAGGACGCGCTGCACGCCGTGGCGCTGGGAGTGGACTACATCGGGATGAGCTTCGTGCGGCGCCCCGAGGATCTGGAGGCAATGCGGAGCCTGGTCCCGCCCAACGTCAAGCTGATCGCGAAGATCGAGAAGGACACCGCCCTCCGCCATCTGGCGGAGATCGTCGAAGTCGCGGACGCCATCATGGTGGCCCGCGGCGATCTGGGGGTGGAGCTTCCCTTCGAACAGGTACCGCTGGTCCAGAAGCGGATCATCCGGGAAGCGGACCGCCACGGCAAGCCGGTGATCACCGCGACCCAGATGCTGCAGAGCATGATCCGGGCCCCCCGGCCCACCCGCGCCGAGGCGTCCGATGTCGCCAACGCCATCCTCGACGGCACCGACGCGGTCATGCTTTCCGCCGAAACCGCCGTCGGCAAGTACCCGCTCGAGGCGGTGCTGGCGATGGATCGCATCGCGCGCGAGATCGAGCGCCACCGGCAGGACGACGAGCGCAAGGGCGAGCGGGAGCCCGCCTGGGAAAGCTCGGCGGTTCTCCTGCGTCAGCCCCACGTGACCACCAACACGGAGGATGCGATCGCGGTGGCGGTGTGCGCGGCAGCCGAGCTGCTCGGAGTCCCCCTGATCGTCTGCCTGACCCACAGTGGCTTCACCGCGCGCACCGTGGCTTCCTACCGGCCCACGGTGCCGATCCTGGCCGTGACCCCCGAGGCGATGACGTTCCGTCAGCTGGCGCTGGTGTGGGGCGTGATTCCGGCGCTGACCCAGCACCATCCGACCTACGAGGCAATGCTCCCGACCACCCGCGACACCATCCTGCGGCTGGGCCTGGCCGCGCCCGGCGACCGGGTCGTGGTCACCGCGGGCGTGCCCTTCGACGTAGCAGGGACCACCAACCTGCTCAAGATCGAAACCGTCTAGCGGTGCGACTGACCCTGCTCGGCACCGGCACTTCCTCCGGCATCCCCCAGATCGGCTGCGACTGCGCGACCTGCCGCTCCAACGACCCGCGCGATCGCAGAACGCGGAGCGCCGCCCTCCTGCAGGCGGAGCGCGCCACCCTCCTCATCGATACCCCGCCCGAGCTCAGGCTGCAGCTGCTGGCGGCGCGGGCCGGTCGCATCGACGCAGTCCTCTACACCCACGAGCACGCAGACCACGTGCACGGGATCGACGATCTCCGGGCACTTACGCTGCGGCGCGAGGCCCCGCTCCCGGTCTACGGCGCGGAAGCGACGCTTCGCTTCTTGCGCGAGAGTTATCGTTACATCTTCGACCCGGCGGTGCTACCGCCCGCCGGCACCTCGAAGCCGCAGCTCGCGCTGCATGCCCTCGAGCCGGGCCGCACGACGGAGATTGGGGGGATGACGGTGCTGCCGCTGGCCTTCGAGCATGGGCAGGGCAGCGTTCTCGGCTTCCGGATCGGCGCCCTGGCATACGTCACGGATGCCAAGCGGGTGGCGGAGCGTGAGCGCGCGCTGCTCGAGGGAGTGGAGCTGCTGGTCCTCAACGCGCTCTGGTGGCGGCCGCATCCGACCCATCTGAGTATTCCCGAAGCGATTGAAGTAGCCCAGGCCATCGGTGCGCGGCGCACCGTTCTGACGCACCTGACACACGAAACCGGACACGCCGAGCTCGCAGCGCGGCTCCCGGCCGGCATCGAGCCAGGCTATGATGGGCAAACGCTGGAGATTCCGGTATGAAGCTCCATTACGGCCGCATGCTGAGCGACAAGCTGGATGGTGAGCACGGACTCCCCCGTGCTCGCTTGGACGATCTCGCGGCGCGTTTCCCCGCGATCCGGAACGAGGTTGAAGCCCGGCGCCGCGCAGGCGAGTACGGCTTCTACGAGCTGGGGGAGCAGACCCAAACGGTCACTGCCATCCGCCGCTTCGCCGAGGGCATCGGGCAGGCCTACGATCACGTCCTCGTGCTGGGGATAGGAGGTTCGGCGCTGGGGACCAAGGCGCTGGTGAACGCTCTCCGTCCGCCGGCGTGGAACGAGCTCGACGATGAAGCAAGGGAGTTTTTTCCCCGCATTACCATCCTCGAGAACGTGGACCCGACCTCGATCGGTGCCGCGCTGCGGCGGATCGACCCCCGGCGGGCCCTCGTCAACGTGATCAGCAAGTCGGGCGGCACCGCCGAAACCCTGGCACAGTACCTGGTAGTGCGTGGCTGGCTCGATGAGGCGTTGGGGCAGGATGCCGCGGTCCGGCACGTCGCCTTCACCACCGATCCGGTCCGCGGCCCGCTCCGGGCCATTGCCGAACGGGAAGGCATCGCCGCACTGGAGATCCCAGAGTCGGTGGGTGGGCGCTATAGCGTCCTGACGCCCGTAGGCCTGCTCCCGGCCGCCCTGGTGGGGATTGACGTTTCCGGCCTGGTCGTGGGCGCCAAGCGGGCGCTGGAGCGGGCGGAGGACCCCAGCCTCCTGCAGAATCCCGCTGCGCTCTATGCCGCGTTGCATTGGGCCGCCGACGCCTGGCTGGGAGCCAGGATTCATGTTTTGATGCCCTATTCCGACCGGCTCAAGGAGTTTGCGGCCTGGTACGCCCAACTCTGGGCGGAGAGCCTGGGCAAGCGGCTGGACCGGCGTGGCGAGATCGTCCACACCGGGCCGACACCGCTGGCCGCGATCGGCGCCACCGATCAGCACAGCCAGGCGCAGCTCTTCATGGAAGGGCCGTTCGACAAGCTGGTGAGCTTTGTCCGGGTGGAGCATCCCGAGGAGGACGTCCGCATCCCCTCGCGCGAGGGGCTCCCCGAGGAGCTGGCCTACCTGCCGGGTCATACCATCGGCGAGCTGCTGCTGAGCGAGCAGGAGGCCACCTCGGCGGCGCTGGCCCGGATGGGCAGGATGAACCTCACCCTGAGCCTCCCCACGCTGACGGCCGAGACGCTGGGAGAGCTGCTCATGTTCTTCCAGTTGGCGACGGGGTACGCAG
>CAZYPO010000137.1:0-3864 GCA_964649225.1 uncultured Gemmatimonas sp.
GATCCGCATCGCGATGTCGTCGGACACCACCGCCATATTGTAGATCGGCGTGCCATCCGCGCGCAGTATGATCAGGTCGTCCAGATCCCGCCCGTGGAAGGTGATGGTGCCGTGGACCGCATCGTCCCAGCTGATGTCCTCCTGGGGCATCCGGAAACGGATCACAAACGGCATGCCTCGCACGATCCGCGCCTCGACCTCGGCCACGGGAAGCCGGTCGCAGCGGCGATCGTACTTGAAGGCATCGGCGCCCTTGATCGTGGCCTTGCGCTGCGCCTCCAGCTCCTCCCTGGTGCAGAAACAGCGGTACGCCTTACCCCTGGCCAGCAATCCCTCCGCGTCGGCGCGGTGCCGGGCCACGGCCGCGCCTTGGAAGACCGGTCCCTCGTCCCAACCGAGCCCGAGCCAGCTCAGGCCGTCGAGAATGACCTTGGTGTGCTCATCGGTGCTGCGCTGCTGATCGGTGTCTTCGATCCGCAGGATGAAGGTGCCGGCGGTCTTCCGGGCGTAGAGCCAGTTGAACAGCGCGGTGCGGGCGCCACCGACGTGGAGATAGCCGGTGGGGGAGGGAGCAAAGCGGACGCGGGGAATGGAGGCGTGCATGCCTGAAAGAGGAACGGAGTAGGAGGGATTCGAACCCTCGATAGAGGTTTCCCCCTATGCCGGTTTAGCAAACCGGTGCCTTAAGCCTCTCGGCCACCACTCCTGCGGAGCGGAAATTGGTGGGAGCCATGGAGTTGTGCAAGGTTGCATCCACACGCCGTGGGAAACCGGGCTATTTCATGGTGTGGACACAAGATGCCACTCAACCTCGATGTGGACGCCCGCAGCTCTGTGGACGAGATTAGGAGCCCAATGCCGCCGCCGCCCGCTGCAGGACTGGTCCGAGCCATCCGCCGGTGGGACCTCACCGCGCTGGCCGTCAACTCCATCATCGGAGCGGGGATCTTCGGCCTGCCGTCGGAGGTCTTCCGGCGCATCGGGGTCTATAGCCTGTTCGCCTTCGTCGTCTGCGCCCTCGTCGTCGCCCTGATCATTCTCTGTTTCGCCGAAGTCAGCAGCCGGTTCACGGGAACCGGCGGTCCCTACCTCTATGCCCGCGAGGCATTCGGATCCCTGACGGGGTTTGAGGTCGGCTGGCTGCTCTGGATCGCCCGAGTCACGGCCTTCGCCGCCAACTGCAATCTCTTGGTCGGCTATCTGGGGTTTCTCTGGCCGGAAGCAGGCTCGGAGCTGGGGCGCGTGGTGACGATCGCAACGGTGGTGCTGGCGCTGACGGCCGTGAATCTGACCGGCGTGCGCAATGCCGCGCTGGTGAGCAACCTCTTCACCATCGCCAAGCTGCTGCCGCTCATCCTTTTCATCTCGGTGGGTTTGTTTTTTATCCACCCCGGGAGTTACTCACTGGGGCCCCGGCCTCCCTTCGCGGATTTCTCGGTGTCCGTGCTGCTGCTGATCTATGCGTTCAGCGGATTCGAGATGGCCGTGATACCCGGTGGCGAGGTGCGCAATCCGGGACGCGACATGCCGCGGGCGCTGCTCACGTCGATCGGCTTCGTGGCGGTGTTCTATTTCCTCATTCAGGTAGTGGCCATCGGCACTCTCCCGGGCCTGGCAGACTCCAGCCGCCCGCTGGCCGACGCGGGGCAGACCTTTCTCGGTGCCGCGGGCGGCGCGATCATCTCGGCGGGTGCGCTGGTCTCGATCCTTGGCAACCTGAACGTGATCCTGCTGGTTGCCTCGCGCTTGCCCTTCGCGATGGCGGAACGCGGGGAGCTGCCGCGTTTCCTGGCAGCCACGCACCCGCGCTTTCGCACCCCGCACCTCGCGGTGTTGCTCACCGCTGCGGTGGTGCTGGTCCTCACGCTCTCGGGCACCTTTGTCTATGCGGCCACCATCAGTGTGATCGCACGGCTCTTGAGTTATGGCGCGACCTGCGCGGCCCTTCCGGTGCTGCGGCGCAAGCCCGCTGCTCCTCCCGCCCGGTTCAAAGCCCCAGCGGGGCTGGCGGTCTCGATCGCTGCGCTGCTGCTCGCGGCCTGGCTGCTCTCCCACGTCACCGGTGCCCAGGCGCGGGATGCCGGCATCGCGGTGCTTATCGGTCTGCTGATCTACTTCGTTCCCCGGCTGCTGCGGAAAGCTGCCTAGCCGAAAGAGCGCCATACGGGCCGTGCTGATAAATTTTGCCTCCAGCTCACACCTGCAAGGAACACCTCATGAGCGAAGTCAGTATCGTCGACCATTTGGCGCGACTCAACATTGCGCTGCAAGCCCTGGAAACCCGCGCGACGGGGGGAACGATGCCCCTCGAGGAGCTCGGCGACGTCAAGCGCTCGCTCGACGACCTGCGGCTCCGCGTCTGGGCATTGTTGAAAGCGCCTCACGATCGGGATCCCGCCTCTTTCGAGGAGCGTTTCCGGGTGCGGCGAGCCACCGAGCTGTGCGTTCGCCTGACCACCGATCTGCGCGCCGGGCTGCTCAACCCCGCGCACGCGGAATTCGCCGATCTCTGGATCGCGACCATGGATCTGAGTCAGGGGATTCACGCCGCGCGCAATCCGCCGGCCGCGGGCGCCTAGTCGACCGATGCGCTACCGTCTCCCCGCGCTCTTCCTCGCCGGCGCCGCCGGGCTGAGCGGATGCGCGGGACATTCGCGGCTCCTGGCGCCGACGCCGCGTGATCTGGCGCGGGAGGCGCCGGACAGCTTCCTGGTGGAGCTCGTCACCACCCGGGGCAGCGTGGTGATCGCGGCGCGGCGAGAATGGTCCCCGCTCGGCGTGGACCGATTCCATTTTCTGGTGCGACAACGGTATTACGATGGAGCGCGGTTCTTTCGGGTGGTTCCGGGATTTGTGGCCCAATGGGGAATCTCGGGAGATTCGGCGGTCAACGCGGCCTGGAAAGCCCGCGACCTGCCCGACGAGCCGGTACGCCAGAGCAACGCGCGCGGGAAAATCTCCTACGCCAGGGGTGGCCCGAATACCCGCAGCGTGCAGCTCTACGTCAATCTGGCCAACAACGCCCGGCTCGATACCACCAGTAGCTTCGGCTTTCCGCCGATCGGAGAAGTTGTCGAGGGCATGGCGGTGATGGATTCGATGTTCGCGGAGTATTCTTGCCGGCGCGGAAGTCAGGGAACCTGTCCGGCCCAGGATTCGATTCAGCTGAAGGGGAACGCATACCTGGACCGGGTGTACCCGAAGCTCGACCACATCCGGACCGCTCGGGTAATTAAGGAATGGAAGCCTTGACGGGAAGGGCTCCACCACAGCCGAACCTTGATTCTTTCGTTTGTGGAAAAAGTCGGAACTCCAGGCACTACATAGAATTGCACTGTGGACAAGTTCCCGTCTAGCCCGCTGCAAGAGGGGGTGCGTTGGGCCCATTCCTGATAGCCGGCTGGAGCGGCGATCTGGATCGCACCGAGCGGCAAGGACCCTTCGCTCGGGGGCCGGAGTCGCGCACGCTGTGCCCGGCCTGGAAGCCCGAGGAGCAAGGCTGCGAACGGGAGACGACGAGGGCGTGGCATTGCGAGATGAAAGTTCGCGTGTTCGGGGCCATTCGATGAGCTACATCCGATGATGTACATCCGATGATGTAGGCGTCGAAATTCCTCTTTCGGGGGTGTGCGCGCTGATCGCCGGAGGTCGTCGCCACTCGTGACAGAGTGGTATTCCCCGAAGGAAGGCGACAAAATGAAACGGTTCCTCACAGCTTTGAGCGCTGTCGGCGTGCTGGCCGCCGCCCCGTGCGTGGCTCAGTCGACGGCCAAGCAGCCCCAGCCCGGCTTCAATCTTTTCACCGTCAGCCAGGATATCGAGATCGGGAGGCAGTCCGCCGTCGAGGCCGAGAAGCAGCTCCGG
>CAZYPO010000138.1:0-3749 GCA_964649225.1 uncultured Gemmatimonas sp.
GCTGAGCTGTTTGCGCCCTGAAACCGGGGCTTGTGGCGCATTGCCCAACTTCGACCATACTAGGGGGGCGTTCTTACCCATCTCCATTTGATCCGGAGCTTCCGATGGCCTCGCGCCGTGCTGCTCGGGCGATTCTGCTGCTGCTCGGCGCTCTGGGCTGCCGCTCCGGGCCGAGCGCCGCACCCGAGGTTCGCGACGTGCTCGAAGTGCCCGCGAGCCGAATGCGCGAGGTGGTCGCCGCCGCGTTCCGCCTGAAGCCCGACCGGCGCTTCCTGCTCGCCGCCGCCGAGCTGGAAGGCCTCATTCTGGGCAAGCCGGCCCGACCGGCGGCGGCAAAGTTTGCCAACGGGAGCTGGCAAATCACCGTGGGCGGGAAGCCCGTCGGGATGCTGCCGCTCCTCCCGGGCTTTCGCGACGGCGATACCGTTCTGACCCGCTGGGCCCGCGAGCTCCTGAAACGGGCGCCGCTCGCGAGCGGGCGCCCTCCCCCAAAAGAAGCGCCGGACTCGATCGCGGCGGGGCTCGCGGAGTTCTTCGCGCCGAGCACCGCCGCCGCGCTGCAACGGATCGACCGGTCCTGGCAGCAGGCCCGCAGTCCGGAGCTGGTCCCGCTGGCCGCGCGCGGTCTCGTCGCCCTCACGCTCCAGGCGAAGGACCTGCTGGAAATCGGCGACGCGCTCCCGGCAAAGGCGTTCGCCGCCGCCGTGCTCGCCGGGGTGATTGCGCCGGATTCCGCCCGCCGGGAGAAAGCGCTTCTGGCCCACGCGATGGGCTACACCGGCGAGGCGGTCGCCTATGCCGGCAGCCTCGCGGCGGCGGACCCGGTGCGCCGGTTCGTGGAGCGCCGGATGGGCCCGCCTCAGAATGCCCAAGCGGGTCAGGCGCCCGATCACCTGGCCGACTACCTGTACCTGCTGCGGTTGACGGACCTGCCCGAGCCCGCTGAGTGGGCCGGCTGGCTCTCCCAGCGCTGGGAGAACTCCCGGCCGACCACGGGGATCGTCGGCAGCGGCCTCAAGGGCGATTGGTTCGACCTCAATGCTCCCCTGGCCGGTCGGCTCGCCGCGCTCACCGCGCAGGAGCTGACCGCCGCCGCCGGTCCGCCGGATTCTTCGGAGCGCGCGGAGACGCCGGATACGATCACGGTCGCGGCGCTGGGCGGGGCCCTGCGCGCCCTCGAGCAGCAATCCGCGCGGCTCGACAGCAAATACTCCGGCCCCTTCCTCGATGGCCCGGCCTACCGAGCCTATTTCCGGGGGCACTTCTACTCCGCGCTCTATGTCCAGGCGCATCACCTCATCGCGAACCTCGCCTCCCTCTCCGGGTTGGGCGCGTTCGCCACGGCGCTGACCGGCAGTCCGCCGGGGACCGCGGCCGGATTCGCCGATTGGGTGCAGCGCACCGGCGAGTCCATGGCCGGGAACCTCCCGCCCACCGCGGACCTGGACGATCTCGACCAGCGCGATTTCCCCGCTCACGTGCTCCGGGAGTGGACCTTCGAGCATGCGGTAGTGAAGCTCCCCTACGCCGACCCTCGGCTGCTGCCGGCGACTCGGCGGCTGGTCGCCGGGATGGACACCCGGATCGCACATCAGCTCGACCTGGCCCACGTGGTGCTCACCGTCACCCACGACCTCCGGCTGACCGACTGCTTGTACCGCCGGATCAGCGAGCTCGCCGCGCCCGATCACGCCTGGAACGTGCTGTGGTATGCGATGTTCTCGGGCCAGACCGCCCGGATCGGTCCTTTGCTGGCCGACAGCACGCTTCCGGAGCTGACGCGGTCTTCCGCGCTCAGCCAGCTCGCAGAAAGCGGCGGCCTGGGTGATTCCGTCATCCGGGCCGAATTCCGCCGGATCATTCAGGCCGACCCGGCGCGCTGGACCCGGCGGGACGCGTACGCGGGTTATCTCATGCGCCACGACGATTACCCCGAAGCGCTCCGCGTGGTTTCCGAGTGGTTCGACGCGACCGGCGCCCGGAGTATGGACCTCACGACCGCCGCGGCCATGACGCGCCGGGCCTACATCCTCGACGTCACCGGGAAACCCGCCGAGGCATGGGCGGCCATCGAGCCCGCGATCGGCACGATGAAGGGCGAAGCGCTGGGCCGCGGTGCGCTCATTCTCGCCCACCTCGGCCGCCACGAGGCCGCGGAGAGCCTGGCCCTGCTGCGAGTGGCGCGCTATCCGAACGTCGCGCCGGCGCTGGCCACCCCGACGGAAGTGCTGTGGATCGCGGGGAAGGATGAGCGGGCCGCGGAATGGCTGGTCCGGCAGAAAGCGCATTTCGGAACCGAAGGGTGGACGGAGGTCGGCACTGCCTTCGCCCGGGCATTCTGGAAGCGGCCCCTGGCGGATGGAGAGACCGCGTTCGGCGAGCTGCGCCGGCAGGGGTTGAGTGTCGACGAGCTCTGGAACATTTCCACCGCCGCGGCCGGGTTCGGCCGCAACGACCTGGCCTTCGTCGCCGAGTCTTCCCTGACGGCAGCCACCGGTGGGCTCGAGCGGATGATGTACACCTCCAGGGCATACAAGTTTCTCAAGCGCTGGCGCGGCCCGGTGGAAGCGCTCCAATGGATGCGAGGTGCGGTGCCCGCCGAACAGCGCGAGCCCGCCAGCATGATCTTCTACCGCGAAGGCGAGGGCGGACTGCTCTGGGAGCTGATCGGAGAGCCCGGACCCGGCGACAATGGCCGCTTCGTCTGGCTCATGCGTGCCGCTGCCGCCGTCGATGCCGGTCTGGCCGGGGACCCCCATCGCGCCCAGCTCCTGGCCTACTACGGTCAAGCGGGGAAGGACGATTACTTCGTGATGGGTCGCTATCTGCTTGGCCTGGCGACCGAGGCGGAGATGCTGGCCCTGGCGAAGACGCCGGATCGCCGCTGCGAGGTGGCCTACTACCTCGGCGTGCGCGCCAGGGCAGAGGGACGCTACGAGGATGCCAGCGAATGGTTCCTCGTCGCGGTGGCGACGGGACAAACGCTGGAGGGAGAGTACACCTGGGCGACCGACCAGCTCGCGAACTGGGCGGGGACCCGGCAGAGCCTGGCGGTGCTTGCCGCGCGACGGGATCGTCCCTAACGAAATCACGGATGTCGTGATGCCCGGGCTGAGCGGCCGGGAGCTGGCAGAGCATGCCATGGCTGTCGAAGCCTTTCACTCCAGTCGCCTGGCTGCGAAAGTCCGCGAAGTACTGGACCGGTGACGCTCAAGGAGAGCAGGCCAGGGAAGCCCTCCAGGCCAGCTCGATCTCCGCAACGCTCCGTCCGTAGATCTCCGCCAGGATCTGCTCGTTCCGGCTCAGCTCCACCGCGCTGGTGGTGCTCCGCAAGCGCGCATACACCTCGCGGAAGCGCTCGATACCGTACTGCTGGATCAGAAAAGCCGTCACCGAGGCCGCCTCCGGATAGGCAATGCCGGGGCGGGTCGAATCCGACCCGATGTCGCTGAACCGGAGCAATCGCGTGAGTGGGAAAAGCTGGTTCGATCGCAGATAGCCGCAGACGACCTGGGTGACGGTCTTCCCGCGCCCGCCGAGATATTGCAGCGCGTCGGCGCCCAGCAGCTCGGACACCTAGACCGCGAATCCCTCGTCCAGCAGGGCGGGGGGCGAGCCCCGCTCGCCGCCGACGATATGGGCGACCTCGTGGTAGGGATCGAGCTGCACCGAGTCATTGAAGATCTCGACGATGGTGCGTCCGTCCCCGAAGCCGTTGCCGATGTGCCCGGTCTGGCTGGTCTTGCTCG
>CAZYPO010000139.1:0-3722 GCA_964649225.1 uncultured Gemmatimonas sp.
CCGACCAGCGACGCCAGCGCCACGCTGTGAAAGAACACGTAGCGGAGAATGTCGCCTTCGTGTCCCTGGAACTGCGTGACGGTGCCCGCCACCACGATGCTCTGGGCGTCGATCATCTTGCCCATCACGCCGCCGGAGGAATTCGCCGCGGCCATCAGCACGGGATCGATGCCCAGCTGTCGTGCGGTGATGGTCTGCAGGCTCCCGAACAGCACGTTGGAGGAGGTATCCGAGCCCGTCAGGGCCACGCCCAGCCAGCCGAGCAGGGTGCCGAAGAAGGGGTAGAGCACGCCGGTGTGCGCGAAGGCCAGCCCGAGGATGGCATCGAGGCCCGAATAGCGGGTTAGGTAGCCGATCGCCATCATCAGCGCGATCGTGAGCAGCGAGCCCCGCACCAGCCGCAGAGTGTGCAGCCAGGTCTGGCCCAGCTCGCGCAGTCCGTAGCGCAGCAGCGCCGCGGTCAGCAGCGCCGCGAGCAGAATCCCGGTGCCCGTAGCGGAAAGCCAGTTGAGCGTGAATACCGCGGGCTCCGGCGCGGCCGTGGCCACCACCGGCGGGACCCGTTCGACCAGGTTGTGCAACCCGGTGATCGGGAATTTCGGGGCGGAGAGCCCGTTGAGCGCCGTCTTGACCTGCGGAATGCCCCAGAGGAATACCAGTACCGTGAGAATGATCCAGGGGGCCCAGGCGCGGAGTGGAATGGGCGGGTGTGCCCTGGACGCCGCTGCGCTCTCCGAGCCGCCCCTGGCCGGCTTCCAGAACTTCAGAAACAGCACCAGCGCTCCCATCGAGCAGGCCGCCGCGACCAGGTCCACCAACCAGGGACCGTGCAGCGTCGCCACGAGGAATTGGGGTACGGCAAAGGAAACCCCGGCCACCAGCACCGCGGGCCAGACCTCCAGCATTCCGCGCCAGCCCGCGTAGGCCCACACCAACCAGAACGGGACGATCAGGGAAAAGACTGGCAGCTGATGTCCGACCTGCGCGCTCAAGGCATGCAGGTCCAGGCCGGTCACTCCCTGCAGTGCGATGATCGGGGTCCCCAGCGCGCCGAACGCTACCGGCGCCGTGTTCGCGATGAGCGACAGACCGGACGCCTGCAGCGGCCCGAAGCCCAGGGCGATCAGCAGTCCGCCGGTGACCGCCACCGGCGTTCCAAAGCCCGCGGCGCCCTCCATGAACGCCCCGAACGAAAAGGCGACCAGGAGGAGCTGCAGGCGCCGGTCGTCGGTGACCCTGGTGACCCCCTGGCGCAGCGCATCGAGTAACCCGCGCCGCTCCACCAGCTGGTAGAGAAAAATCACGTTGAGCACGATCCAGCCGATCGGGAAGAGCCCGTACCCGGCGCCGTACGCCGCGCTGGCCAGCGCCATCCCCGGCGGCATGGCGAGCACCAGGATGGCGATCAGCACTCCCGTCACCAGTCCGCTCAACGCGGCGAGCGGAGCCCGCAGCCGGAGCCAGGCTAGCGAGCCGAGCAGCGCTACGATGGGCAGCGCCGCCGCGGCCGTGGAGAGCAATGCCGAGCCCAGCGGGTCGTAGCGCTGGGGCCAGCTCACGAAAGCAGATCGGGGCTGATGTCGGAGAGCCGTGGCGTGCCGCAGAGCGCCATGGCCAGGTCGAGCTCCCTGGTGAGCAGCTCGAGCACGCGCCGGGCGCCGGCCTCGCCCTCGGCGGCGAGTCCCCACAGGGCGGGACGGCCGATCATGACCGCCCGCGCCCCCAGGGCCAGCGCCTTGATGATGTCGGTCCCGCGGCGGATTCCGCCGTCCATCATCACCAGCAGCTTGTCGCCCACCGCGGCCGCGATGTCCGGCAGCGCGCGCACCCCGGTCACGGCGGTGTCGAGCTGGCGGCCGCCGTGGTTCGACACCACGATCCCGGCGACGCCATGATCGACCGCCCGCCCCGCGTCATCGGCGCGCACCAGTCCCTTCAGGATCAGCGGCAGGTCGGAAAGCGAGCGCAACCACGCCAGATCCTTCCAGGAGAAGGAGGGATCCCGCATGCCCTGAATGAAGTTGGCCAGGTGCGAGCCGGCGGCTCCGCCCTGCAGGGGCTCGCTGGTGCGCGGAACGAAATTGGCGACTCGCAGGTCGGCGGAAAGCCGGAAGCCGTTGCGATCGTCGCGCTCCCGTCGCCCGATCTCCGGGACGTCCACCGTGAGCACCAGCGCGGCATACCCGCTCGCGGCGGCGCGTTGCACCAGCTCGGCGGTAATGCCGCGGTCCTGGTGGACGTAGAGCTGAAACCAGAGCGGCGCGCTGGCCGCCGCGGCAATCTCCTCGAGCGATGCGGTGGAGAAGGTGCTCGCTGTCATCAGCAGGCCCAGGGCGCCGGCGGCGCGCGCCATGCCAAGCTCGCCGTCGGGATGCGCCAGCCGCTGGAAGGCCATCGGCGCCACCACGATCGGGGCCGCCACGGGGCTGTCCAGCAAGGTGGTCGCCAGCTCACGCCGGCTTACGTCGGTCAGTACGTGGTAGCGCAGCGCGATCGCGTCGAACGCGCGACGATTCTCAGCGAGGGTAACCTCGTCGCAAGCGCCGCCCGCGAAATAATCGAAGGTCGCGGCCGGGAGCGTGGCGCGCGCCGCGGCCTCTGCCTCGTGCAGGTTGAGAAAGGACATCACCGTTTCAGGGCGAGAGCGAGGCGACGACCAGCCGGATGAACTCGTCGATCTTGTCGGTGGCTGTCCAGCGGATCACCGCGACCAGGTCGTACTCCGGATCGACGTAAATGACGTTGCCGCCGGATCCCAGCGCGAAGAACGCACGCGCGGAAGCCGAGGGATACAGCTTGCGATCCGGATTGAGCCACCAGAGGAACCCGTAATTGGGGCGCACCGGCGTCGGAGTCGTTGCCAGCGCGATCCAGCGCTCCGAGAGCAGCTGTCGCTCCTTCCAATGGCCGCGGCGCAGCAGCAGCAGCCCGAAGCGGGCGTGATCCCGCGTGCTGGCCCAGAGGCCGCCGCCCCAGTGACCGCCGCCGCTCACCGACTCGACCCGGCGGGCGCCCTGCTCGGTCATGGACGTGGTGTATCCGTGCCACTCCCAGGTGGGTGAGGCGCCGATCGGGTCCATGAGCTCCGCCTTGAGCACGTGCGGGAGCGGGCCGTTCCAGATCCGCAACAGGGACAACGCCAGGCGATTGACCCGCACGTCGTTGTATTCCCAGAAGGTCCCGGGCGGCCGCAAGCTCCGGTCGTATCCGGCGCGACGGTCCGCGCGATCCGGCTTGCCCCAGAGCTCGCCCTCCCACTCGCTGGTCTGGGTCAAATGCATCCGCCAGGTGATCGGCGCGTCCTGCGCCGAGCTGTACCCTCCGTCGTGCACACGCTTGCCCACCGGCTCATCGAGGTCGCGGAACATCCCCCGGTCAAAGGCCAGGCCCGCGACCGTGGAGAGATAGCTCTTGGCCACACTGAAGGTCATGTCCACCCGGCGGGTGTCGCCCCACTCGGCGATGATGTAACCGTGGCGCAGGACGATGCCGTTCTGGTGGCCGCGATCGTGATAGGGACCGATGATGTCGGGGTAGGGCTCCTTCGCGGTATTCGTAGCGAGCTGCGCTTTCATGTCGAGCGACCAGTTGATCTCGCTGGCCTGGGCAAAGGCGACCGCGCTCGCGAGGGCCACGGAGTCGAACCCCGCCGCGGCGGGGTGGGCTCTGGCCCAGCCCTCTCCCGGCCCCGGATAGTAAACGCCGGTTTCCGCAACAGTGGG
>CAZYPO010000140.1:0-3510 GCA_964649225.1 uncultured Gemmatimonas sp.
CAGCATCTCGTAGGTCACCGCGCCGAGGGCGTACACGTCGCTGCGGACATCGAGCTCGCGTTCGCCGGTCGCCTGCTCGGGGCTCATGTACTGCGGGGTGCCCAGGCTAAGTCCCGTCTGGGTCAAGCGCACGCCGCCAGCCGCCTTCACCGCGAGCGCGATGCCGAAGTCGGCCACCAGCGGTTGGCCATCCTGCAACAGGATGTTTTCGGGCTTGATGTCTCGGTGGATCACGCCGTGGCGGTGGGCGTAGTCGAGCGCGGCCGCCGCACCGCGCGCGATGGCAATCGCATCGTCGATCGGGAGCTGCTTCTCGCGGGTGAGGCGCCCACGGAGCGTCTCACCCTCGACGAAGGGCATCACATAATAGAGCAGCCCGTCGGCGCTGCCCGAATCGAAGAGCTGCAGAATATTAGGATGCTGGAGGTGCGCGGTGGTCTTGATTTCGGCGAGGAAGCGCTCGGCGCCTAACACGGCGGCGAGCTCGGGGTGCAGCACCTTGAGGGCGACGCGGCGCCCATGCTTGAGATCGTGTGCGAGGTACACCGTGGCCATCCCGCCCGAACCAAGCTCGCGCTCGATCTGGTAGCGGTCGGCGAGCGATGCGGTGAGCCGGGCGAGCGGAGTCGTCACTTTGCCGTCGCCATGTTACGGACGATCTCCGTCCAGTCGAGAATCCAGACCAGCCGTGACACCCCGCCGGTCTGATCGATGAAGAGGTATTCCTTGCCATCGGGATGGATGTCCCAATTCACGTTGCCACCGTTGAGGTCGGTCACTCCGCCTTCGACGACCGTCCTGCGGCTCGCAACTTGAAACTCGAGACCCGGTGCCAAAGCCGCGGCGACGATCGAGCTGCCGACGACGTAGTACAGCGTCCGGCCGTCCGGGCTCCAGCGGGGCGACTCGCCGCCCTGGGTGGATACCTGCACCCGAGCGCCCTCCCCGACGAGCGGCTGCACGTAGAGCTCGAACTGGCCGGTCCGATCGGACTCATAGGCCAGCCACCGCCCATTGGGAGACGCTTGCGGCTGGCGCTCTCGGAATTCCGTGGCCACCAGCCAGCGTGGAGTTGAGTCTCCCAGGGTAATGATGCCGATGTCGGCTCGCGTATTGGGACGGCCGCTGACTTGGAACACCAGCGATTTCCCGTCAGGCAGCCAGGAGGCCGGGGTCAGGCTGTTCCCTTTGAGCACAAGCTGGGCCGTGCCGGTCTGATCCGCGGGCTTGACGTAGATGCCGCTCGTCGTCGCATAGGCGAGCCGGCGGCCGTCCCGGCTCCAGGCCGGGCTAAGCCCACCTCCCACCGTGAATCGTTCCAGGGTGCCCTGCTGGCGATCGAGCAGCCAGAGGTCCTCGCTGGTGCTGCCGGTGCCGACGATTCGCAGGGCGATGCGCCGGCCATCGGGTGAAAAGGCGGGGTCTTCCAGATTCTCCGCGCTGCGCCCCGGCAAGGTGATGGTGCTCCGTCCACCCGGGCCGGCCAGGCGCAATTGATCGCCACCGGTTGCCCCGCCCGACGGCTGGTAGGCGAGTCCTCCACTATGCGAGAGCGCGAACTCGTGGGTCGTATTCCCGTGCAGGGCCACACGATCGAGGATTGCGACGGCCGGTCCCGTGGTACTGCCGCGCTTGAGATCGAAGGGCTGCGCCAGCAGGGTATTGTCGGCGCCGGCAAACACCAGGTAGCCCTCGGCGTATCTCGCCCGCAGACCGAATCCCAGCGTATCCACCTTGCGGGAAGCGAGATCTACCAGGCCGATGCGGACTGCCTCGAGACCTGGCGTGGTGTCTCGCACGGTGAACAAGACCGCCTTTCCTCCCGGGAGAAACGACGGCGCATAGTGCCTGGTGGTCGAGTCGGGAGAAGTGAGCGGTCGAGTCTCGCCGCCGGCCGCCGGAACCGTGGCGAGCCGGCCTCCGTTGCCGAAGACGATCACGTCGCCCTCGCCCCAAGTGGCCTCCGACACCGTCTGCGCGCTCGCGATCGGCAGCGCCGGCCCGCCCGCGAGGGCGACCTTGCGAATCCGCCCGTCGGCATAGAAGCCCACCCAGCGGCCGTCGGGAGAAAAGAAGGGGGTCGCTCCCCCCTCGGTGCCCGGAATGGGCTCCGCGTCGAGCCGGCCCAGGGTCCGGCGATAGAGCGGTCCACCGTTCGCTTTGACGCCGACGAAGACCAGGGTGCTGCCGTCCGGAGAAAGCGCCAGCTCATTCCCGCAGCAGCGACCGAAGCCCACCACGCTGTCTGGGGGCTCGATGGAGATCTGCACGAGGCGCTGGGGCGGAGCTGGAGCGGTTTTCCGACCTGCCAGGAAGCCGAGGCCGAGCGCGAGCAGCGCGGCCGCCGCGGCGATCCATGCCGCAACCGCCAGCTTCGAACGAGGCATCGCCGTGGTCGTCGCTCCAGTCGGGAGCGGGAGCGCGCCAGGCGTGAGCAGTGCATGAGCGAACTCCGCCGCGCTGGCGAATCGGTCGGCCGGTAGTTTGGACAGCGCCACGTGTACCGCTGCCTCGACGTGGCGTGGAATGGTGCGGCGCTGCAGCGTCAGCGACCTAGGCTCCTCGGTCATCACCCGCGCGACGATCGCCTGCGCCGTGGGCCCGGTGAACGGCGGCTCGCCCGTGAGCATCTCGTAGAGCACGCAACCCAGCGCGTAGACGTCGCTCTTGGCCGTGATCTCGCGCTCGCCCATCGCCTGTTCCGGGCTCATGTAGTGCGGGGTGCCAAGGCTCATGCCGGTCTCGGTCATCCGGCTGCCGCTGTCGGAGCGCGCGGCGGCCAGCGCGATGCCGAAGTCCGCCACCAGCGCGTGACTGCCCTGCAACAGGATGTTCTCGGGCTTGATGTCGCGATGGATCACCTTGTGCTGGTGCGCGTACTCGAGCGCGCCGGCGACCTCCACCGCGATGCGGATGGCCTCATCCACGGGAAGCTGTTTCTCTCGCATCAGCCGGTCGCGCAGCGATTCCCCGTCCACGTAAGGCATCACGTAGAAGACCGTGCCGTCTACCTCGCCCGAGTCGTGCAGCGGGAGAATGTGGGGATGCTGCAGGTTAGCGGTGGTCTTGATCTCGGCGAGGAAGCGGGAGGCGCCGATCACCGCCGCCAGATCGGGCCGCAGGACTTTAAGGGCGACCTTGCGGTCGTGGCGGAGGTCCTCGGCCAGATACACCGTGGCCATCCCGCCCGCACCGAGCTCGCGTTCGATGCGGTAACGGTCGGCAAGGGCAATTGTCAATCGTTCCGGGACAGTAGGCAGGCTGGACTCCGGACGTGGTCCGAGCAGGAAAGATGTGCCTGGGGCCAAGCGCCCGCTAGGGCAGGCGAGCTATTCAGAAACCGCTGAGGCGGGTGATCCGGCCGCCGCGTCCCACGATCCATCCCGCGTTCGCCGAAGCGAAGCCTATCCCCCAATAGTTGTTCCGGTTGATCACGGTCCAGGTGGCGCCCTCGTCGCGCGACCAGGCGGCGCCTCCCGGCCCCACGGCCACGACGGTCGGGACACGCAC
>CAZYPO010000141.1:0-3507 GCA_964649225.1 uncultured Gemmatimonas sp.
CAAAGCGGATTTCCCTGGCAAAGCGGTCGGTCCCGATGCTCATCGCCAGCTCGGGATGCAGCACTTTCAGGGCGACGAGCCGGTCGTGGCGGAGGTCCCGGGCCAGGAAGACCGCCGCCATGCCGCCCCGGCCAAGCTCGCGCTCGACCGTATAGCGGCCGGCCAGGCCTTCCTGAAGCATCCGCAACACGTCGGCCATGACGGGGAGTTCCTCCGGGGAGAGAATCTAGCGCAGCGGAGCCGCCACGTCCCCCCAGCCTGGCGCTGTTTGCGCTCGGCGTTGCCGGGCTGGTTACGTTCCGGGTGCGCGCACGGTAGCCGGCGGCTTCCGGCCCCCACACTCACTCCCGGTGTCCCCATGAGGACCACCAGGCCCGCCCTCGCCAGAATGGCCCTGACGGGGCTGGCGCTGTTCAGCGCCGACGCCAGCCAGACGGGTCCCACGCTGATCGTTCCCCGGGATTTCAAGCTGGAGCTGCTGTACACGGTCCCCGGTCAGACCGAGGGTTCCTGGGTCGCGATGTGCGTCGATCCCAAGGGCCGCTTGATTGTCAGCGACCAAGACGGGAAGCTCTATCGCGTGACGCTGCCGCCCGCGGACCGGCGGGGGACGATTCGGCCCGAGCCGATCGAGCTGGACATTGGAGGCGCGCACGGCCTGCTCTACGCCTTCGAGAGCCTATACGTGATGGTCAATGAGGGATCGCGCCCCCACGGATTGTACCGGCTGCGGGACACCAACGGCGACGACCGGTTCGACGAAGTCAGACTGCTCCGCCCGCTGGAGATCTCCGGGGAACACGGCGGCCATTCCATCGTGCTGGCGCCGGACGGCAAGTCCCTCTATGTGACGGTGGGAAACCAGAGCACGCTCACGCCGGTCACCTCCTCCCGCGTGCCCTTCCACTGGAGCGAAGACAATCTCCTCCCGCGCATTCCCACCGGCTTCATGGACAATTCGCTTGCGCCGCAAGGCTGGATCGCCCGCACCGATCCCGAAGGGAAGGAATGGGAGCTGATCGCGGCCGGGTTCCGCAACGAATTCGACGCGGCCTTCAACCGTCTGGGCGACCTGTTCACCTACGACGCAGACATGGAATGGGACATTGGGGACCCCTGGTATCGGCCTACCCGGATCAACCACGTCATCAGCGGCGCGGAGTTCGGCTTCCGCAACGGCTCGGGCAAGTGGCCGGAGTATTTCCTCGACAGCTTCGGCGCCGTGGTGAACGTCGGTCCGGGGTCCCCCACGGGAGTCAGCTTCGGATACGGCGCGAAGTTTCCGGCGACGTATCAGGAGGCATTCTTCGTCGCCGACTGGAGTTTCGGAAAGATTCGCGCCGTCCATCTCTCGCCTTCCGGCGCGAGCTATACCGGCGAGATCGAAGAGTTTCTCAGCGGTCAGCCCCTCGCGGTGACCGATCTCGTCATCAATCCGAAGGATGGGGCCATGTATTTCGCGGTGGGCGGTCGGCAGAGCCAGTCGGCGCTCTATCGCCTGACCTACGTGGGGAAGGAGTCCACCGCCCCCAGCGCGCCGGATACGAGCTTCAGTGCCAACCGCGCGTTGCGCACGAGGCTCGAGCAATTCCACAGCCGAGCCGATCCGCAGGCGCTGGCGACGCTGTGGCCGTATCTGGCCGATGCGGATCGTGCGATCCGGTTCGCGGCCCGCACCGCGCTGGAGTGGCAGGATCCGGCGGACTGGCGGGAGAAAGCGCTGCTCGAACCGGAGCCGCGAAGCGCAATCGCCGCGCTGGCGGCCCTGGCCCGCGTCAGCGGCAAGGACGTCTGGCATCGTGACGCAAACACCCCGGCGCCCGACTCGGCGCTGCAGAACCGGATGCTCACCGCGCTGGACCGCATCGCGTGGCAGCAGCTCGGCCCCGGCGATCAGCTCGATTTGTTGCGGGCCTACGAGCTGGCCTTCACGCGGCTGGGCCCGCCCGGCGAAGCAACCCGCCAGCGCTTGATCGACCGGTTTGATCCCCTGCTGCCGGCCGCGACCCGCGACCTCAACGTCCAGCTGGTCAATCTGCTGGTCGACCTGCAGTCTCCCGCCGTGGCGCAGCAGGGGATGGCACTGTTTCGCAAGGCCGTCACCCAGGAGGAACAAATCGAGTACGCGCTCGCGTTGCGGGCACTCACCGCCGGTTGGACGCAGCCCTTACGGGAGGAATACTTCCGGTGGTTCGTCGCCACTGCCGCGGCGTACCGGGGCGGCAACACCTTTGCCCGCGCCCTGAACACGATCAAAAGCGAAGCGGTCAAGAACCTGAGCGAGGACGAGAAGATCGCCCTCAAGCCCGTGCTCGACCTGCGCCCGGAATCACGATCGCCCCAAACCACGCTGGCGGCCCGGGCGCTCGTCAAAGCGTGGACCGTGAGCGAGCTCGTGTCCATCGTCGAGCGCGGCCTGAACGGGAAGCGCGATCTCGAGCGAGGTCACCGGCTGTACGGCGAGGTGGCTTGCGCCGCCTGTCACCGGTTCCGCGACGATGGGGGCTCGGTCGGGCCCGACCTGACCGGCGTGGCGGGCCGCTTCAGCGTCCATGATCTGCTCGAAGCGATCGTCGAGCCCAGCAAGGCGATCAGCGATCAGTACGCCGCGATCGTCATTCGCAAGAAGAACGGCGAAGTGGTCAGGGGCCGCGTGGCGAATCTGAACGGCCCGGTTGTGCAGGTCGTCCAGGACATGCTCGAGCCCGGCAAGTTCACCCACATCCGGCGCGAGGACATCGACTCCATCGAGCACGCCAAGGTCTCAATGATGCCTCCAGGGCTGCTGAACGGCCTGCAGCCGGAAGAGATCCAGGACCTGGTCGCATACCTGCTCTCCCGCGGAGCATCGCAGGATGCCGGGGCGCGTGACAGTACCAACGGCTTCGTGGCGATCTTCGATGGCAAGACGCTGAACCACTGGGACGGAGATCCAGCGTTCTGGCGAGTCGAAGGCGGCAAGATCATCGGTGAGAGCACGCCGGACAGGCGCGTGACACAAAACAGCTTTCTCATCTGGCGGGGCGGCACCACCAGGGATTTTGAGCTCAAAGTGGACTACCGGCTGACCACGGACGCCAACAGCGGGGTCCAGTATCGCAGCGTGGTCCTGAGCAACCTCGGATCCTGGGTGATGAAGGGCTACCAGGCGGATCTTGACGGCGCCAACTGGTACTCGGGCCAGATCTACGAGGAGCGGGGGCGCGGATTCCTGGCCGTGCGCGGTGCCTTGGTGCGGATGCGAGGCACGGCGGGAGGAGGCAAGCAGCCGATCGGATCGCTGGGCGACGATGTCGGATTGAAGGCGTTGCTCAAATCCGACGACTGGAATGCGCTGCACATCATCGCCCGGGGGAACCTGATCATCCAGCTGGTCAACGGCCGGGTAATGAGCGCGCTGATCGATGAAGACGAGCAGGGCCGGGCATTGGAAGGATTGCTCGGCCTGCAGATTCATTCCGGTCCGCCCATGAGGATCGAGTTCAAGAACGTCTGGTTCAAGCCGCT
>CAZYPO010000142.1:0-3472 GCA_964649225.1 uncultured Gemmatimonas sp.
CTCCTCGGCATGAACCTGCTGGGCAGCGGGGTCTGGGGCATCGGCTTTTCCATCGTCGACGCGCGGCGCAAACGCCTGCTCAAGCGCCTGGTGGCGACACCCATGCCCAAGGCCGCCTATCTCGCCTCGTTCATTCTTTCCCGGATTGCGCTGCTGGTGCTCGAGGCGGGCGTGCTGCTGCTCTTCGCCAGGCTCGCGTTCGGTGTCCCGCTCCGCGGCTCCTTCGCCTCGCTCGCGCTGATCTGCATCCTCTCCGCGCTGGCCTTCGGCGGGCTCGGCTTGCTGATCGCCTCGCGCCCCCGCACCATCGAAGGCGCCTCCGGCCTCATGAACCTGGCGATGGTGCCGATGTGGGTGTTCTCCGGCATCTTTTTCTCCTCGACCCGATTTCCCTCGGTCGTTCAGCCGATCGTCCAGGCACTTCCGCTGACGGCGGTGAACAACGCCCTGCGCGCCAACATGCTCGAGGGCGCCAGCCTGGCCCAGGTCGCTCCCGAGCTCGGCATCGTCGCGGCGTGGCTGTTGGTCTGCTTCGCGGTCGCGTTGCGGATCTTCCGATGGCAGTAGCCCGACGCCCCTGATCGCTACTCCTCGCGCAGCGCCTCCACCGGATCCACCCGCGCCGCACGCCACGCCGGAACGAACGCCGCCGCCACCGCGCCCAAAGTCAGAATCCCGATCCCGGCCAAGATCGTCAGTGGGTCGCGCGGCGTCACGCCATAGAGAATCGCGGAGAGCAGTCGTGCCAGCAGCAGAAACCCCGCGAGGCCTGCCACAAGTCCCGCCGCCGTGAGCGCGAGCCCGCCGCCTAGCACCATCCGAATGAGATCACTCGGAATGGCGCCCAGCGCCATCCGGATCCCCAACTCGTGGGTCCGGCGACTGATGCTGTAACTCAGCACCCCGTACACGCCGAGCAGCGCGAGCAGCAGGGCAAGCAGCGCGAATCCGGATAAGACCACCATCGCGAGCCGTCTGCCGCCGACCGAGCGATCCACTCGCTCTTGCATCGGCTCGATGTCGTAGACCGGGAGACTGCGATCCAGCTCGGCGACTTTGGCTTTGGCCTCGGGCGCCAGCGAACTCGCGTCCACGCTCCGCCGGCTGCGCAGCGCCAGGTACAGGCCCGTGTACCACGGGGCCTGGCTGTAGCCGTAATAGATCGTGGGTTTGTCGGCTTCGGTGAGATCGCCATGCTTGATGGCGCCGACCACCCCCACGATGGTCGCCGTGGGACCCTGGCTGATCCTGTGGCCGATCGGATCCTCCGCGCCGAAGTACTGCCGGGCAAGCGACTCGTCGATCACCGCGACCCAGGGACTACTCCGGCGGTCCTCGGCTCCGAATGAGCGCCCTCGCGTCACCGGGATGCCTACGGCCTTGAAGTAGTTCCCCTGGACGAATCGCATGTCGGCGTGCCGCTCCGGCTCACCCGGGCCAACCGGCTTGCCCTCGATCGTGAACGGACTGCTGTTCCGGCCCTCACCAAACGGCAGGTCGCTGATGGCGCCCACCGACTCGACATCCGGCAAGGTGGCCAGCCGTTCGATCAGTTGATCGAAGAACCCCACGTACTGGCTCTCCTGTTGATAGGTGGCCGCCGGCAGCGACACCCGGAACGTCAATACCTGGTCGGGCTTGAAACCGGGGTCGGTCTGGAGCACCAGCGACAAGCTTCGGATCAGTAAGCCTGCACCGAGCAGGAGCATCAGCGAGAGTGCGACCTGGGCCGCGGAGCTCACCCAGAGCAGACGATTGCGTCCCATCCCGCCGGAAGTTCCGCGAGTGGTCTCGCGCAACACGTCGTGCGGATCAGCGCGCGCCGCCCGCAGCGTAGGCACGACTCCGAAGACCAGCACCGCAAGCATGGTGACCGCGGCGGTAAACGCGAGCACCGGCGGATCGATATGCAGATCACGCAGCAGCGGGAACTGTGTCGCTCCCATTCCTCTGAGCGAACGAATCG
Organism: uncultured Gemmatimonas sp.; assembly: GCA_964649225.1. GTDB lineage: Bacteria > Gemmatimonadota > Gemmatimonadetes > Gemmatimonadales > GWC2-71-9 > JABFSM01. The sequence goes on from CAZYPO010000142.1 coordinate 1,967, forward strand.
CCAGAAACCCGAGCCCGAGCCCGAGCGCGCCTCCCGCGCCGGCAAGCAACGTGTTCTCCACGATGAGCTGCCGCATGACGGGCCACCGCCCCGCGCCCATCGCGGTACGGACCGCCAGTTCTTTCGCGCGTCCGGCGGCCCGGACCAGTTGCAGGTTGGCCACGTTGGCGCACGCGATCAACAGCACCAGGCCCACCGCCACCAGCAACAACAGCAGCAGCGAGCGGAGCTCTCCCGCCTGAACGTTGACCAGGGAAGACCCCGTGAAGGAGAAGTGCAGCTCGGGCGGATAGGCCTTGCTCGGGTCGGCCTGCCATTCCCGGGTAATGGTGGCGAGCCGGGCTTGCATCTGCTTGGGCGCGATGCCGGTCTTGAGCCGGCCGATCGCAGTAATCATCCAAGAACCCTGCTGCCGCATCCGCGGCGTGATCACCAACGGCACCAGGACCTGGGCATCCTGCCGATAGCGAAATCCCGTCGGAAGCACGCCGATCACCCGGTAGGTCACGCCGTTCAGCTCGATGGACCTGCCGATCACACTGGGATCGCCTCCCGCCCAGCTGCGCCAGAAACCGTTGCTGAGTACGGCGACCTGGCTGTTGCCGTTCTGGGAATCCTCGGGCCGGTAGAACTGGCCCAGCGCTGGCACCAGCGAAAAGAGCTCGAAGAAGCGGCCCATGGTTCGGACGCCGGTAACCCGCTGCGGCTCGCCGGATCCCCCCGTCAAGTTGAAGCTCCCGCCGGAAACTCCCGCGAATACCTCGAGCATCTCGGTATGGGTCGCGACCTCCTCGGCCTGGGAGGGAGTGAGCTGGCCAGCCAGCAGCTTGAGGCCGGGCACGTCCTGCCGGATGACGAAGAGGCGGTCCAGGTCTGGAACCGAAAGCGGCCGGAGCAGCACGCCGTTGACCGCGCTGAAGATCGCGCTGTTCGCGCCGATTCCGAGCGCAAGCGTGAGGATGGCCACTGCGGTGAACCCGGGGCTCTTTCGCAACGACCGCCCCGCGAATCGCACGTCCCGGGCCAGGGCGTCGAGCGCTTCTCCGAGCGAGCGGCGGCGCACCATCCGGCGATCGATCCGCACCAGCTCGGTCCCGATGCGGGACAGATCTCCGAATCGCTGCCGCGCTTCCCGTTCCGCTTCCTCACGCGGGTATCCCGCGGCAACCAACTCCTCGATCCGCTCCTCAAGATGGAAGCTCAGCTCGTCCTTCACCTCCTCACGGACCACGCGCGTGCCGAGCGGAAGCCGGAACACGCGCCGAAGGCCATCCCACCGGGCGCTCATCGGGAACCCTCCGTCGTAAGCACCAGGTGAACCGCCTCGCTGTAGCGGGACCACTTGGTAACCTCGGCGGCGAGCTGCCGGCGGCCCAGCGGGGTGAGCTGGTAATACTTGGCGCGGCGGCCCTTTTCGGTATACCCCCATTCCGCCTCGAGCCAGCCACGCTCCTCCAACCGGTGGAGCGCCGGATAGAGCGCTCCCTCCTCGACCTGCAGCCGCTG
>CAZYPO010000143.1:0-3461 GCA_964649225.1 uncultured Gemmatimonas sp.
GCCGTACTTCCGCGACGTCTACGACCACGCGATCCGGATCAACGAGCACGTGGACACGCTGCGCGAGCTCCTGACTGGCGCCCTCGAGGCGCACCTGTCTCTGACCGCGGTCGCGCAGAACGACGCGATGAAGAAGCTCGCGGGATGGGCGGCCATCATCGGCGTGCCGACGATGATCGCCGGTGTCTACGGGATGAACTTCAAGTTCATGCCGGAGCTCGAGTGGCACTATGGCTACCCTGTGGTCGTGGCGTCCATGGCCGTGGTCTCCGGGTTCCTCTACATCCGCTTCAAACGCTCCGGCTGGCTCTGACGCGGTGGCCGGATTGCGGGTTCGGGGTGCCCGCTCGGACGACCGCGGCGCTATCGAGGCGGTCACACTGGCCGCCTACGCGCAATACGCCGCGCTGATGCCGGCGCACTGGACAGGCTACCGCGAGAACATCCTCGCCACGCTGGCCGCCGCCAATCCCAGCGCGCAGATCGTGGCTGACGAAGACGGCCGCATCGTCGGCACGGTCTTGCTCTACCCGGCCGGAAGCGCGATGGCCAGACCCGGTGGCGGATCGATCACGCTGGCGGAACCGGAGGTGCGCCTCCTGGCCGTCGCACCGGAGGCTCGGGGTCGGGGCGTTGGCGCCACGCTCATGCACGAGTGCATCCGTCGCGCCCGCCAGTCTGGAGCGGCAGCTCTGACGCTCCACACCACCGACATCATGCAGGCCGCCATGCGGCTGTACGACCGGCTGGGCTTCCGGCGCGCTCCGGAGCTCGATATCCAGCCGGCGCCCGGCGTGACCATCAAGGGCTACCGCCTCGGCCTGGAAGCGCCGGCATCCTAAGTCGAGTCTCACCTTGCCCGCCGCGACAGCATCCTCTATAGTCGCGCCGAGGACGAGCCGCTGACTCACCAGATGGAGGGGACTCCCCATGATCGACAGGAGACTCACGCTCGCCGTGATGGTGGCCCTCATCCTCCTTGCCGCGCCGATTGGAGCGGGGGCGCAGCAGGCCGGGCGGGTTCCTCGGGTCGGAGTCGTCGCGACTGCCCCTTCCGTGTACTGGGAGGCGTTTGAGCAGGCTCTGAGCGAGCTTGGCTACGTCCAGAATCGAAATATCGTGCTCGAGTACCGTTTCTCGCAAGGAAGACTTGAGCGATTCCCCGATCTCGTCTCGGATGTGGTTGGACGGAGAGTCGATGTCCTGGTTGCCGTATCGGAGCCGGCGGCCAGGGCCGCGAAGCAAGCGACCACCACGATTCCGATTGTCATGGGCGTCGCTGACGATCCTGTCGAGTCTGGTCTCGTGGCGAGTTTCGCGCGGCCCGATGGAAACATCACCGGAACCACCCTCTTTCAACCTGAGTTGGTTGGAAAGCGGCTGCAGCTGCTCAAGGAGATAGTCCCTCGACTCTCCCACGTGGCCGTCCTCGGGCACGCGACCGAACCGATGGTCGCCAGGGCGTTCAAGGAGGCCGAAAAATCCGCCGCCGCTTTGCAGCTAACCGTTCACAGCTACAAGGTTGGCGAGCCCACAGAACTGGAGGGAGCGTTTGCCGAGATCGCAAGGGCTCGGCCCGGCGGACTCCTCGTGCTGCAAAACGCCCTTACCTTCCAGAACCGGGTGAAGATCGCAGAGCTTGCGGCACAGTCCAGAGTGCCGGCCGTCTATGGAGTCAAGGATGCCGTGGTGTCCGGCGGTCTGATCTCCTACGGGCCGGACTTCCGCTGGGCATATGTGCGCCATGCCGCCTACGTCGATAAGATCCTGAAGGGCGCCAAGCCCGCCGACCTCCCAGTCGAGCGGGTCGCGACGTTCGAGCTGGTCATCAACGTCAAGACCGCGAAGGCCCTCGGGCTGACGTTCCCGCAGTCCATCCTGCTGCGGACGGATCAGATCATCGAGTGACGGGGGTCAATCTGACCCAATTGTCCGTGCAGAATCGGTGCGCGGAGTGGGAGCAACGAACTACATGAGGATGGGTGCTGCTTGCGGCCGCCCAACTTGAGTTAGGCAGCTCGGAGGCCGGCGCATGACGGGTGGAGCGGATCAGCCGGTTGAGGAACGTCTTGTTCAATTGCTCGATCATTTGGGTCTCCCGGAGGCCCACGTTGCCGCGTGCCGGCCTGAGGACTGGGAGGGCTTCGTATCCCGGCACCCCGACCGCGTCGCATCGCTCGCCCTCGTGTGCCCCCACACGATGGACACGGCGCCCCTGCGCCCCGTCGCGTCCCGACTCGTGGTGATCATGGGCGATCAGGGGCCGTCGGTGGCGCGCATCCGCCAATCCCTGGAGACCATCCCCGATGCGACGATGATCACGCTGCGCGACTACGTCGCTCAAGGCTGGTCCGATGTGATCGCCGATCGCCTGGAGGAGATTGGCACTGCCATGGGGGAGCATCTGCGACGCATGGATCGGCAGCGCCAGAGCCGGGCGGTGGCGATCCGCGAAGGCGAGGGCCACGTCGCGGGCCTCTCGTACAGGATCCGGGGGACGGGCCCGCCGCTCCTGCTGCTGCCCCTGGGGCTGGCCCCTTCGCAATGGGAGCCCCTGCTCGCGACGCTGAGTACCTGCTATTGCACGATCACACTCGGTGGTGCAGCGTTGGGCATGGTCGCGCTGCTGGAAAAGCGTGGCCACTCGGGCTACTGGCAGGTGGTACGCAGCCTGATCGATGCCATCGAGCTGCGGCCCGGCGAGGCCATCCTCGAGGTCGGGTGCGGCTCGGGAGTGCTCATCCGCCGGTTGGCGCGACAGACGGGAGGAGCCAACCGCATCGTCGGCGCCGACATCAGCCCGTACTTGTTGCGCGAGGCCACGGCGCTAGCCAGGCAGGAGGGGCTCGACGCCGCAATTACGTTCCGGGAAGGCAACGCAGAAGCGCTTCCATTCCCGGACAGCAGCTTCGACGTCACGATGGCATGCACCGTCCTCGAAGAGGGAGACGCCGATCGGATGCTGGCCGAGTTGGTGCGGGTGACCAGGCCAGGTGGTCGCGTGGCCGTCATCGTGCGAACCATTGACATGCCGTGGTGGGTGAACGCCCCGCTGGGACCGGCGCTGAAGACCAAGGTGGAAGCCCCCGGCGGTCAGAAGGGATCTGGTGTTGCGGCGCGCGGCTGTGCCGATGCCACCATCTACCGGCGGTTTCATGCGGCGGGGCTCACCAATCTGAACGTGTTTGCCCAGTTCCAGACCGTGACTCCAGCGGAACCGCGATTGGCCGGCTTCGAGCAGCAACTCCTGGCCCCGCTGAGCGCAGAGGAGGCTCAGGAGTGGCGAAGTGCGGTGGCGCAGGCGAAGGCGGAGGGGACGTTTTTCATCGCCATGCCCCTTCACTGTGCCGTTGGGACCAAGGCCTGATGGAGAACACGAGCCCTAACCTCCGATTGACAGAGCCCCGCGGGATCAGCGGATGCCGGCGCGCATGAAGCTCTGGACGAACTGGCGCTGGAAG
>CAZYPO010000144.1:0-3440 GCA_964649225.1 uncultured Gemmatimonas sp.
GCGGCGGGCTGCCGGCCGCGATGGCCGAGCTGGCCCCCTGGCGGGTGCGCTGCACGGTGCTCTCGGTGGGGTACAATGTCGGCGTTGCGCTGCTGGGGGGAACCACTCCGCTGGTCGCCACCTGGCTGGTCGCGCGTACCGGGATGATCCTGTCGCCGGCGATTTACCTCGCGGCGGGCGGCGCGCTCGCGTTCGTCGCGGCGCTGCGGTTCCCGCGGCTGGTGCCGCATCCGATGACCCGGGAGTTCTCGCGGATCATGCTGCGGTAGGTCCCGGCGCGCTGCGGCCTACCCTGCGAATCCGGTCTTGTCCCCCCTGGTCGGAAGCCCCACATTGCGGCCATGGAGCATGTCGACCCCGTCGTGCGGGACCTGCAAACTCAGCGATTCCGGGAAATGAACGCCGAGCGCAAGCTCCAGCTTGCGGACGAGCTGCTCACCCTGGCCCGGGAGCTCAAAGTATCCTCCCTGCGGAAACTGCATCCCGATCTCTCTGAGGCAGCGCTCCGGGCCCGCGTGACGGAGCTCTTCGCCAATGTCACTGGTTGAGCTGTTTCGTCGCTTCGCGCACCCCCTCAACGAGCTCGCGATCCCGTACATGGCCACCGGAGCCGTCGCCGCCATCGTCTATGGCGAGCCCCGGCTGACTCTCGATTTGGATCTGGTGCTCGACTTGGCCCCTCGGCAAGCGGCGGGATTTGCAGCGGCCTTCCCGGCCGATGAATTCTACGTTCCTCCCCTCGAGGCCATTCAGCGCGAAGCCGAGCGTCCGGACCACGGTCATTTCAACCTGTTGCACCATAGTACCGGATTACGGGCTGACATCTACCTCGCAAGCAACGATCCTCTGGATACCTGGGGCCTGGCACACCGGCGGCAGGAGACCGTCGGTGACGAGCCGGTCTGGGTGGCGCCCGCTGAGTATGTGATCGTCCGCAAGCTAGAATACTTCCGGCAGGGCGGGTCCACCAAGCATCTGACCGATATCCGCGCCATGCTGCGAGTGCGCCCGGATCTCGTCGACTTGCCGACCGTCGGCGACTTCGTGCGGCAACGCCGGCTGGGTCCCGAATGGGGAAAGGTCCCCCAAACGGAATAGCAACAGATGCTGTCCCGATAGCGGAGCGGAATGGGAATGCACACTTGCCTCACCCCCTTGAAGAGTCCTCTCGCGGCTTCGCTCGCCATCGCGCTCGCCGCGGCGCCGCTCCTGTCCCAGCAGCAGCAAGCGGTGGATCCTCCGGGTGCGCTGCCCTACGAGCTGGCGTTCGACCGGCGCGAGTTCCTCCGCAACAGCAGCCTCGCAGTAACCCGCGACGGTAACCGGATCGCCTATGAAGTGAGGCAACCCGTGGCCGGCGCGAACCTGAACGCGCGGTTCCTGCCCAACGGCACGCCGAGCTCGGTCGCTGGCAGCAAGCTCATGATCACCGACCGGGCCGCCGGCCGGACGGTCGAGGTGTGTCCCGGGGGCTCCTGCTGGCGCCCGGCGTGGTCGCCGGATGGGACCATGCTCGCGTTTTATTCCGACGCGGGCGGCCCGCCGGCGCTCTGGATGTACGACCTGGCCGCGCAACGGGCGCGCAAGGTTTCGCCTAAGCCGGTCAAAGCCAAGCTCTGGGCGGGGGACGAGCCGCGCTGGAGCCCCGGCGGGCGGGTTATCTACGTGCCGCTCGCACCGGAGGGCGAGTATCGCTCGCCGGTGCGGCCGGCGGCGCCCAATAAGACCGCGGCCGCTCCGGGCGACCCGCGGGTGAAGCTGCTCTTGAGCGGTGGCGAGGCGAAGGCGGCGCCGTTCGAAGCGAAGCCCGCGGCCGAGCCCATCGTCGCCCACATGATGCGGGAGAACCTCGCGTCCGTCGCGGCGGTGGAGCTCTTGTCCGGTAAGGTTCAGGTCCTGGCTCCGGCGGAAGGAACCCCGAAGCCGATGGTGCTGCGGCTGTCGCCCTCGGGCCGCTGGGTCTCCTATCTCTCGGTATTCAAGACGCAGGGACCGACCAGCCAGAAGACCACGATGGACTTAGGCGTAGTGCCGGCGACCGGCGGCCCGGTGCGGGTGATTGGGGAAGACCTCGCGCAACTCAACGACTACCATCGCCTCAACTACAGCTGGCATCCTACTGAGGACCGGCTGGTCTACCTCAAGGACGCCAAGCTGTGGATGGTGGAGTTCGGCCCCGACGGGCCCGCCCCTGCCCAAGGGCTTGGTGCCGGGTTAGGGGACCTGTCGCCCACGCTCAACTGGTTCACCCGGGACGGGCGGGCGGTGGTAGTGGGAGTCGACCCGCAGGACGACAAGGATTACAGCGACATCCGGCCCCGCGGGATCGCGGTGGTGCCGCTCGACGGCGGGGCGCCGCGGCGCTTCGCGCTGGACGACGCGCGCTGGATCTACCGCGACATCGTCAAGGCGGACGAGCGCACGGTGTGGCAGCCCGATGGCGCCTCGATCACGCTGCTGCTCGAGGAGCGGGCGACCGGCGAGCGCGCCGCGGTCCGCTTCGATCCGGCGACGGGAGCGAGCAGCGTGTTATGGAAGGGGCTGGCGCGGCTCGATGACCTCACCGGCGGCGGCAGCCACGGGACCCTGGTGGGGATCTATCAGGACCTGCATACGCCGCCGGACCTGTACCGCTTCTCCCCCGATTTCTCCTCCCGCGACCGGGTCTCCCACATCGACCCGCGGCTCGACGGGGTGGCCGTCGGCACGGCCGAAGTGGTCGAGACCATGGTGCCGCTCTACGACGGCAAGCTCGGCAGGGCCCGTACCGCGGTGCTGCTGCCCGCGGGCGCCAAGCGCGGAGATAAGCTGCCGGCGATCGTCATGATGTATCCGGGCAGCGACGTCTCCCGCGAGGCGTCACGCTTCGGCGGGGGCGACGCGGTGACGGTGCCGAATCTCGTCTTCACCAGCCGCGGCTACGCGGTGGTGCTGGCCGGCCTGCCGCTCGGCCCCAACGGCGAAGCGGGCAATCCGATGCAGGAGATGGTGGACGTGCTGTTGCCGCAGCTTTACCGGCTGGCGGAGCTCGGGCTGGTAGACGGAGAACGGCTGGCGCTGACCGGGCAGTCGTTCGGCGGCTACGCGACGGCCGGGATCGTGAGCCGGACCAACCTGTTCCGGGCCGCGGTCGCGGTGTCCGGCATCTACGACTTAGCGGGGATCTACGGCGAGCTGGACGAAGTGGGCGGGTCGTTCTGGGTCGGATGGTCGGAGGGCGGGCAGGCGCGCATGGGGACGCATCCCTGGGCCAACCTCAAGCGCTACCTCGACAACTCACCGTACTACCAGGCGGACAAGATCTTCACGCCGATGCTGATCGTGCACGGGGAAGAGGACATGGCGTACCGCGACGCGCAGAAGCTCTTCAGCGCGCTCCGGCGGCTCGACCGGCCGGCCCAGCTCGCCTCGTATGCGGGGCAAGGGCACGTGATCTACGA
>CAZYPO010000145.1:0-3431 GCA_964649225.1 uncultured Gemmatimonas sp.
GCGCCTCGATCGCCGGTTGGAAGGCGCCCGCTTGGATGTCCAGCTCGGCCAGGAGAAGCACCGCGTCCGTGAGGTTCGGGTCGAGAGTCGTCGCCTCCCTCAACTCGGCCCGGGCTAGCTGGACATTCCCGGCCTGGAGATACGTGAGGGCCAGCTCGTAACGCGCCCGCGCCGACCGAGGTTCGAGCTTCAGGACCGTCTGAAACTCCTGGATCGCCTGCTGGCTTTTTCGCTGGGCGCGGTAAATCTGGCCGCGAAGGAAATGCCCCTCGAGATCCCCCGGGTTCTTCTTGAGAATGACGCCGATGGCCTTGTCGCTCTCCGCCAGGTTGCCCTCGGCGAACGCGACCTGGGCGACGCCCCGCCACGCGGGCAAGTAATCCGGGGCCTTTTGAGTCATCTGCCCCAGGAGTTGCTTCGCCTCATCGGGCTTGCGTGGGGCGAGGAACTCAGCCAGCTTGAGCGGCGCTATCGAATTGAGCGGCGCGAGGCCGGCGGCGGCCCGGTACTCGCGCTCTGCCTGCACGTAATCGCGCTGGCGTTCGTAGAACCCCGCCAGGCTCATATGGGCGTCGATCGACTTGGGCTCTCTGGACACGGCTTCCTGGAACGCTTGCTCCGCCATCCGACGGTCCCCCTTGCGGACGTAAAGTTGCCCGAGCGCCATGGGGAGCTTCGCCGTGGTGGCAAGATCAGCCCAGAGCCCTTCGACGCGTCGGATTGCTTCGTCCACGCGCTCCGGCGTAGTAGCCGCCTTGGCCAGCAGGACCACGCCGTCGAGACTCTTGGGGTCCTTCTCTAGGACGAGCGTCGCCTGTTCCCACGCCTTCTCCGGTTGCCGCGCCTGGAGATACATCGCTCCAAGCTTGAGGCGGACCTCCGCATTGCCGGGGTCCAGCTCGAGAGATTTCACGAAATACGGGAAAGCACGCGCGGCAGCGCCCAGCTCGTAGAAGGAGAGACCGACGCGCGTCATTGCCCGCGCGTCCTTCGCATCGATGCGGACCGCTCTCTGGTATTCGATGGCGGCATCTTGGTATTGCTCCTGGGCGAAGTAGCGGTCGCCGCGCTCCAGATGGCGGGCCTTCTTGGCCTCCGGTGACCGATCGCATCCAGCGGCGGCGATCAGCCCCATCACCAGCAGCAGGACCGTCACTCGTGGCGGTCTAGGAAACATGGGGCGCACCTCACAAGACTCAGTCGGGCAGGTAGTCGCCCAGAGCCGGGTATATCGCCTGGACGTACGTGACGAGGCGGTCGGAGGTCTCCCGGGCGCTTCCGTAGATCGGGCTCATGACCCTTACGATCGCTCCGTCGGTGCGATTGTGGACGAGGGCGCTCCTGACCATCGCGATCCGGGCGGGGACCTCCCCCGCGATCACCTGCCCCTGGGAGTGGTACCAGTACAGGACGACCTGTTGCTCCCGGTCCTTCTGGATCAGGTACCGATTCACGATGATGGGAGGATGCGGAGGAGGGAGAGGGATCGTCAGGAGCGAGGACTCGACGGGCTCCCACCCGACCCCGGGGAGGCAGTTCTTCGGTGAGTGAATCACCGCGCCCTTCCGCTGCGTATCCCAGTAGGCGATGTAGAGGTTCAGGCCTCGCCCATCCGGAGCGACGTAGCCGCGCATCACGTAGTCCGTGAGCTTCAGCTTGTCGAGAATGGGCGTGCCGAAGATCGTTCCCCCTCGTCCCTTCCACTCCCCCACCGTTGCCGGAAAGGAGTCGAGAGGCTTCCGGATCGGCACGGCCTCTCCGGTGGACCGGAGCTGCAAGATCAACAGTGTGCTGACGAGAATCGCTAGCGACACCGCCACTCGGACCGCCTGACTCATGCGGTCTCCCAGTCTCGGCGCCCGCTAAGTAGTCGGATGACACCGTGGACCGCGAGGAAACAGAGGAGGGCGAGGACGAAGACCAACCAGCCGGAGACGTAGTGGAAGAACCCCTCGGCATACTCGATACCGAACCACCGACCGACGAGACCAGTCATCACGATGCGGCCGGCGTTCGATCCGATCGTGATGGGCAGGACCGAGGCCACAAGCACGACCTGCATCCAGAACCTCGGCAGCATGAGGTACGCCCAGGCGACCCCGAGAGCCACCAGCGTGATCAGCGATCGGATCCCGCTGCACGCCTCGGTGACACCGAGCGTGATCCGGCTCAGGTGGATGATGTTGCCGTCGAGCAGGATCGGCACGCCGAGGAGATCGAGCGCCCAGGCCCCGCTCTCGGCGGCGAGGTTCTGGAGCCGTGCCGTCGTGGCATAGAAGATGATCCCCGGCATAGGCACCATGAAGAGGACGAAGCCCAGCGGGAACGCGAGCGCCCGGAGCATCGCCGAGCCGAAGTGAAACAGGACCAGCCCGGCAAGGATGACGATGAGCGAGCTTCGCATCAGGAAAGTCTCGGCGCCGATGTCGCCCACAATGAGCGCGGCCACGCCTGCCAGGATTAGCGGCACCCCGCGCCAACTGCCTTGGATCGGGACCGCTGCCAGGACCCGCCGGCGCTGCCAGATCACGAAGCCGCTGATGATCGGGACGATGAACACGTGGCTGTAGTTGGGATCGTGCCAGAGATCGTCCAGCCAGACGGGAAACACGGGCGCGTAAAGCCCGATCAGGATGGCGACGACCGCCCCGGCGAGCACGCCGGCCCGGAGCCGGCCAGGCCCTCGTTCGCGGAACTCGTCACGTCGGTTGGCCGACAGACCGACCGAGCCTTCGGTCATCGCGCCTCCCCGGCGGATCGGAAGGATATACTTCCGGCTGGAGCGTGTCGCTGCTCGGGCGCTGGAAGGTTCTTCGTCAGGGTGGGCATTCTAACAGTCACGGGTGTACTGTCAAGCGCTGTGCTCCTCTGGGTGCCAGTGCGTCAATGAGTGCTTGACTGGCCTGCGATCCCCGGCGCAAAGTCGCACCGTCTTCCCGGTGCACCCGCGCACGCGGCGGCCCCTGGAGCGCCTCCTCGGCACGCCGCCGGCCATGGTCAATCTCCGGCTCGCGGATCCCCTGCCTTACCTGGACTTCGTGCAGCTCATGGCCAATGCGCGCTGTGTGCTGACCGACTCGGGCGGGATTCAGGAGGAGACCACGGCGCTCGGTGTCCCGTGCCTCACGCTGCGGGAAACCACGGAGCGCCCGATCACGGTGCGGCGCGGCACCAACCGGGTCATCGGAGTCGAGCCCCACGCGATTTACACCCACTGGCGCCGCGCCGTTGACGGGCAGTGGCCCACGGGCGAGCCGCCCGCGCTCTGGGATGGCCAGACCGCCCGGCGCATCGTGACGATCCTCCTCGACGCGCGGTAGCTTCCGCTCACCTGGAGTGAAGCCAGATGCACCCGGCGTGCCTGGCTGCCCTGTCAACACCTGGACACACTTGCACACGGTCTGGACCTGCGATAAGCATAGGCCATGACT
>CAZYPO010000146.1:0-1558 GCA_964649225.1 uncultured Gemmatimonas sp.
GTGTACGATGACCGCGGGGGCGAAGATTCGGCTCGCAGGCGCGGAAAGTCCTAGATTTCAAAGATAGCTTCCTGGCGGAACGGTGAACAGTGAACCGTGAACAGTTAAGCCGAACGGCGCGGATCGTCTGTCTTCTTGGTGTTTTGGGTATGACGCCCGGCGCAGCCCAACCGTCGCTCCCGCCGGGCGCCGAGGCCCGCTCTCTCCTTGGACAACCGCTGGTGCCGGGAGCGTTGCCTCCCGCGACTCGGCAGGCGTACGAGGAGCGACTGGCCGAGGCCCGCCGGGCCTACGAACACACCCCGAACGACCCTGACAGCATCATCTGGCTGGGGAGGCGGACGGCCTACCTGGGGCGCTATCGGGAGGCCCTTGCGATTTTCGGGGAGGGAATCCGGAAGCACCCGGCGGATGCGCGGATGTACCGGCATCGCGGCCACCGCTACATCACGATTCGCGAATTGGATCGGGCGATCACCGATCTCGCCCGCGCCGACAGCCTCGAGCACGGCAAACCGGATACGGTCGAGCCCGATGGAATCCCCAATGCGAGAGGCATCCCGACCAGCACGCTGCAGTCGAACATCCGGTATCACCTCGGGCTGGCCCATTACCTGAAGGGCGGCTTCGAGCAGGCCGCTGCGATCTACGGGAGGGACGTCGCCGCTGCCCGCGCGAGTGAGAATGCAGACATGCTGGTGGCGTCGAGCCATTGGCTGTACATGGCTCTGCGGCGACTCGGGCGGACCCGGGCAGCGGAGGCCGTGCTGGCCCCGATCTCGACCGAGCTCCCGGTCATCGAGAACGGCAGTTACCTCCGGCTCCTCCTTATGTATAAGGGGCAGCTCGCGCCGGATTCGCTGCTCTCGCCCGGGATGGGATCGGTCGAGGAGGTCACCCTGGGCTACGGCGTCGGCAACTGGCACCTATACAATGGGCGCCCCGAGCAGGCGCTCGCGATCTTCCGGAAGATTCTGGAATCGCCCCAATGGGCGGCGTTCGGGTATATCGCGGCGGAAGCGGAGCTCGCGCGGAAACGTGAGATCCGGCTTCCGAACCTCCGCGTCTCCGCCCGGACCCCTTGCGAGGTCCATCCGGAGACCGCCGCGGAAACGACCGATCTCTGGCTCGCGGCGCGCCAAACGCTGGAGAGCGCGGCCCGCGAGGAAGACGCGCCTCCCACCCTGCTGGTGCAGGAATGGCGGCGCACCCTGGATGGCTCGTTGCGGCTGCGCTGGGAGCGGCGCGACACCTCCTTCGTCCAGACGCTGCATCCCTTCGAGAAGCCGCTGCCCGGCAACCTGGAGCGCAGCGGCTACATTCAGCAGCGCGGCGGGACCACCGTGTTCTACGGCCCCGATGCCGGGTTACTGGTTTCTGAGTGGTTCCTGCGGCGGCATTGCTTCAGCCGGATCACCGGGAGCGGCGCGGCGGCGGGATTGCTGGGCCTCGCTTTCGCGCCACTTCCCACGACCGATCGCACCGACGTGGCCGGCGTGCTCTGGATCGATCCCGCACGCGGGGAGCTGCGCTACGTGGAATACGCCTGGACCAATAC
>CAZYPO010000146.1:1658-3390 GCA_964649225.1 uncultured Gemmatimonas sp.
CAGCGTTTTCCGCTCGCGATCCTCTCCGCCCTGTCGGCCACGGTGGTCGCCCTGCGCATGATCGACGGGCCCAACCGCGATTGGCAACCGCGGCTGCTCGTGACGCTGCTGCTGGGGCTCGTGTTCTTCAGCGCCTCGGTGACCACCGCCGAGCGGCGGGGGATTCCAGCCCGCCGGCGCTGGGTGGCCGACGGTCTCATCGCGCTGGCTCTCGCGCTGGTGTACCTCGCCTCGCTCGGCTGGCCGGACAAGCTCGCCTTCTTCCGCTTCGTTCAACTGCTCGTGGTGGCGCACCTCTTCGCGGCGGTGGCGCCCTATCTCGCGCCGGGCGGGCTGCGGGGGTTCTGGCAGTTCAACCGGTTCCTGTTCCTCCGGTTTCTGGTGGCGACGCTGTATGCGTTCGTCCTCTGGGTCGGCCTTGCAGTCGCCCTGGCGGCCATCGACAAGCTGTTCGGCGTGCGGGTGTCGGGCGAACGCTACGCGCAGCTCATGGCGGTCCTGGCCTTCGGATTCCATCCCTGGTTCTTCCTTTCCGGTGTCCCCCGCGATTACGCGCAGCTGGATGAGCTGGAGGACTATCCCACCGGGCTCAAAGTGTTCACCCAGTACGTGCTGATTCCGCTGGTCGCCATCTACCTGGTGATCCTCACCGCCTACCTCGGCAAGGTGCTGATCACCCGGAGCTGGCCCAGCGGCTGGATCGGGTACCTCGTATCGAGCGTGTCGCTGACCGGCGTGCTGGCGCTGCTGCTGGTGCACCCGATCCGCCAGCGGGAGGACAGCCGCTGGGTCAAGGCCTACGGGCGCTGGTGGTTCGTGGCGCTGCTGCCGGCTCTAGCGATGCTGTTGTTTGCCGTGGCCAAGCGGATGGGGCAGTACGGCGTGACGGAGCCGCGCTACTTCCTGCTGGTGCTCGCGCTCTGGCTGCTCGGCCTCGCGCTGTACTACATCTGGAGCGCGTCCGACAACATCAAGCTCATCCCGGTGAGCTTAGGGGTCGTGGCGGCACTCACCGCGCTGGGGCCATGGGGCGCCTACGCCGTATCGAAAAGGAGCCAGACCGCGCGCTTCAGCAGAATCCTGGCGGCAAACGGGATGGGAACGGCCGGGGCGCCCTCCCGTCCCGCCGGAGTGGTTGGGCTCAAGGATCGCCGGGAGCTGAGCGCCATTCTTCGCTACCTCGAAGAGTCCCACGGCCCCCAGAGCGTCGCGCGGGTGATGGGCGTCCCGGCCGACTCGCTGCTCGCCTGGGAGCGGTCCAATCAGGGCGGCACCGACAGCCCGATGGCCTCCAGGGCACTGGGGGGCCTGGGGATTACCTACGTCAGTCGCTGGGAACGCGGAGCGGCCAGCGGCGGCTATTTCTGGGCCAACTACGCCGCACCGCGCGCGCTGGTGGTCACGGGGTTCGATGTTACACGAGAGATGTTCTATCCGGCGCTGGGGTGGATCGGGACGGCGGTCGACTCGGTCGAGCTGGCGCGCGGCGCGGGGACGACGGTCGTGGTCAAGCACGGCGGTGCGGTCATCCTCACGCTGGATCTCGGGGCTGCGGTTCACGACGCGCTGCCGGAGGATTCCCTAACCCGCAGGGGGTCGGGGCCGCTCGCCGCGCCCATCGTGGTGGAGGGCGCTGGCGGCGACATCCGGGTCCGCTGGGTGCTGAATCAGGTGGGCGGCAAGGTCGTGGCCGGCCGGCTCGAGCTCCAGAGCGCGAACGGGGCGGTCCTGG
>CAZYPO010000147.1:0-3384 GCA_964649225.1 uncultured Gemmatimonas sp.
CCGCGTTCCCGGAAGCGAGCGTGGACGCGGTGGTGACGGACCCGCCGTACGGGCTGGAGTTCATGGGGAAGGAGTGGGATCGGTTCCGGGTTGGCGATCGATCGGTTCCCGGCTTCAACGGAAGGGCTGGCGGCTCTCATGGTGAGGCTGGCAAGGCCGAGAGTTCACATCCAGCACGGCGAAATACGACGGCCGCGTTCGGTGGAGGCAAGAGGCCGACCACGAGTCGCTGCGAGGGGTGCGGGAAACGGGATCAATTCCGCAAGCCGCACGGCTGCCATGAGCGCACGAATTGGCGGACTGAACTCATCGATCCACACGCCGCCCCGCCGACGATGCTCGCTTTCCAAGAGTGGGCTCGGCTGTGGGCCGCCGCCGCTCTCCGCGTCGCCAAGCCGGGCGCGCACTTGGTCGCCTTCGGGGGTACGCGGACCTTTCACCGGCTGACCTGCGCCATCGAGGATGCGGGATGGGAGATCCGGGACTCCGTCGCTGACCTCGCGGGGCAAGGCGGACTGCTCGAAGCATTTGTTGCGAGCCTGAGTGACGATCAGCGGGAGTGCTTCCGGCGGCTTTGCGGCGATGGCCCGCTGCTCTGGGTTCACGGGCAGGGGTTTCCTAAATCGCTCGACGTGAGCAAGGCGATTGATCGGGAGGCCGGAATCTGGCGCGGACGTGCCGGGGCGATCACGATTCCTGAGCAGCCAGCGAAGGGGACGGAGTACGAGAGGACACCGAAGGGAGATCCCATTACAGCAGCAGCAGCATGGGATGGCTGGGGGACGGCGCTCAAGCCTGCGTGGGAGCCGATCATCCTCGCGCGGAAGCCTCTCGACGGGACGGTCGCGGCGAACGTGGCGAAGTGGGGGACGGGCGGGATCAACGTGGATGGGTGCAGGATTGGCGTCGAGCCGCTGATTATTCGAGGCGGAGGCGGTGGATCCGGGACTGGCTGGGGCCAGAAACACGAGATCAACGCGCCTAGAATCGGACGCTTTCCCGCGAACGTCTGCTTCGACGAGGAGGCGGCCGCCTTGCTCGATGCGGAGGTGGGGGACAAGGGCGGCGGCGGGCCGGCGAAGGGTGGCGCTCCAGCCGGGGTTCTCGGCTGGAGCGCGCAGGCGCATCCCGGCTTCGGCGACTCCGGTGGTCCGTCCCGATTCTTTTTCGTCAGCAAGGAGGGCGTATGCGATCATGCGAGAAGTGCGGTTCCGGGTTCATCCCGGCCAAGCGAACGCGGCGATTCTGTTCCAAGTCATGCTCCAACAGCGTCCGGCCTAACCGCCCCACCGGAAATAGCTGGTCGGGGCTCTATCGCAAACTCCGGGCCCTCTACCCAGCGCCACAACCATGCGGCGAGTGCGGTGCGGCAGGGCGGCATCGTCATCACCCCAACTACGCCGATCTTCTGCGGATCGTGTGGCTGTGCTCTGCGTGTCACCGACGAGCCCATCAACTCGGGAGGCGAGGCCGAGGAGGTGGGCGGCAACGGCCCGGCGTCGGCAACTCGCTTTCGGTATAGCTCGAAGGCGTCACGAAGCGAGCGCGAGGAGGGGCTGCATCACTGGCCGCGACCGACAGGCACGGTGCGAGAGGACGGAGGGGCGCAGCATACAATCGGCGTCCGCAAGCGGGCCAACCACCATCCGACCGTGAAGCCCATCGACCTCATGCGCTGGCTCTGCCGACTCGTCACCCCGCCCGGAGGCGTCATCCTCGACCCGTTCATGGGCTCGGGCACGACCGGGCGCGCGGCGCTGATGGAGGGCTGCCAATTCGTCGGCATCGAAAGGGAGCCGGAATACATGCGGATCGCGGAGGCGCGGATCAGGCGGACGCCGAAGGGGCTGCCGTTTGCCGCCGGTACACGCGAGGCGGAGGCGACGGAGCCAGGCGCCGATGATGGCCAGATGGGGCTCGCGCTGTGAGGCGGCGGTGATCGCATGGTACAACGAGATCGATCCGTTCTCCGCGCGCTGGCTCCGGAATCTGATCGCCGCCGGACACCTTCCGTCCGGGCCGGTGGACGAGCGGAGCATCGTGGAGGTTGGGGCCGGTGACGTTCCAGGGACCGCGCACTTTTTCGCCGGGATCGGAGGATGGCCCCTCGCGCTCCGGCTCGCGGGATGGCCCGACGACCTCCCCGTCTGGACCGGATCGTGTCCGTGTCAGCCGTTCAGCGCGGCCGGGAAACGACTCGGAGCAGATGACCCTCGGCATCTATGGCCGGCGTGGTTCCGTCTCATCCGCAAGTCAAGACCTGTGCGACTGTTTGGGGAGCAAGTTGGAGGCCGCGCTGGACGTGCATGGCTCTCCGGAGTACAGGCTGACCTGGAGTCGGTCGGTTACACCTTCGGGGCTTGCGATCTCCCGGCTGCGGGCGTCGGGGCGCCGCACATCAGGCAGAGACTGTTCTGGGTGGCCGACTCCGATGGCTGGTTCACCGGCGACGGACGAGTACAACGAAGCGGGCGACACCTGCAACGGCCGGAAGATGAAGATGCTCGCGGGATGGCCGACTCCCAATGCGGCCGATTCATGGGTTCCGGAGCAAACGAGCGAGAACACGCTCAGGCGGGGCGATCCGAACGGCCCCATCAGAACGACGAGCGGGAGCTTGGCGAAGGACGTAGCCTCAAAGCTGGCTGGATTGGCGACTCCATTGGCCCGCGACTACAAGGCCAGCGCAGGCAGCGCGGTGAGGGACCGACCGAAGGGCACCCCTCTGGACGAGCAGGCTCGTGGAGTGGCGCCCTCTGGCTCCCCTGCGCCGACGGGAAGGCGCGGCGCGTCCCCGACGCTCAATCCGGCGTTCGTCCGCTGGCTCATGGGGTTCCAGGCCGAGTGGGACGCCTGCGCGCCTACGGCAACGCGATCATCCCGCAAGTCGCGGCCGAGTTCGTGAGGGCGTACATGGAGGCCCGCGCGTGAAGCTCTCCCTGCGCCGCCTGGAGCCCGACCGCGTGAGGGTCGATCCGCTTGAACGCTTCACCAGCGGAGGATGGCCGGCGTTTCTCGTCGATGTCCGCTCGTGCGGTTGTCGATGGGACCCGGGCGAAAAGAGTTGGACCGCTCCAATCGGACAGGTAGGGGCCATCGTACGGCGGCTCCGCGGCACCGGCTTTGACGTGGCTCTGGATTCGGCGCTGGAGACCTCGCTGTCGATCATCAACCGTGAGGAGCGCCGCACCGCGGAGACGGCGGAGGCGACCCTCGCCCGCCGTGAAGTCGATCTGCA
The DNA here is from genome assembly GCA_964649225.1 of uncultured Gemmatimonas sp. Lineage (GTDB taxonomy): Bacteria > Gemmatimonadota > Gemmatimonadetes > Gemmatimonadales > GWC2-71-9 > JABFSM01. Next base: position 3,239 of record CAZYPO010000147.1, read on the forward strand.
CCGCCGCGGCCTACGACTCTACCCCTACCAGCGCGACGGCATCGCGTGGCTCATGGGGCGGATCAGCGAGGGCAAGGGGGCGCTGCTCGATGACGAGATGGGGCTCGGCAAGACGATCCAGGCGCTCGTGGCGCTTCCCGAGCGGC
>CAZYPO010000148.1:0-1554 GCA_964649225.1 uncultured Gemmatimonas sp.
TTGCCCGGGTTCGGCGTCAGAATGATGCCACCGGGGCGCCCGCCTCGGCCCATCATGACCGGTGCCGAGTTGCCTCGCCCTCCGCCGAGTCCATAGCTTATGGCCATGCCTCTCCCCATCGTGGTGCCGCGCTACACCATCGAAGACCTGGAGTCCTTCCCGGACGACGGGAATCGCTACGAGCTGCTGGACGGGATGCTGCTGGTGAGTCCGGCCCCCCTCCCGGCACACGAGTTCGTGGTGCAGCGGCTTCACTACGAGCTGGTCACCTACCTGGGGAAGCGCGCTCGAGTGTTTTGTCGGGGAGCCGTTCAGCTCCGACCCCGCACCAGTCTCGAGCCGGACATTCTCGTCCTGCCGAGATCGGCTCGAGGAAGGCGGGTCTGGGCCGACATCACCGGATGGTGGCTCGCGGTGGAAGTCTCGGGCCGAGGCTCCCGCATCTACGATCGCGACTTCAAACACGCCGCCTATCCCCGGCTCGGCGTCCGCGAGGCGTGGCGCGCCGATCTGGCGGAGCACTGTATCTACGTGCTGCGGGAGCCCGGCGGTGCGATCACTCGCGAGGACCAGCGGCTGGCGTGGCATCCGCCCGGCTTCGCGGAGCCGCTTTGCCTCAGCGTACCCGAGGTGTTCGAGGAGGTCGAGGACGACTGGTAGCCCCCGCGGCACTGGTCACTGGTGACCGCTGTTTCAGCATCTCCCGAATCAGCAGCGCATCCTGCCGGTCCTTCGGCCGGTCCGCTGCTTCCTTCGAGCGCAGGATGTCCTCCAGCCGCGCCACCAGCAGGTCCACGCCGTACACCTCGAAGTGCACCGCACCCTCGGCCAGGTCGGCATAGCCGCCCGTCCCCGCCGGCCGGAACGCCACATCCACTCGGCCGGCGCGGGTAACCAGGTTCCACATCTCGGCGCGCGCGAGCATCGCCGCCGAGCAATCGAAGGCCAGGCCCTCGGGAACTGGTTCGGTGTAGACCCGCGCGTCCAGCTCGCGCAGCGCGGCGGCCAGCCGCTCGAGGTTGGCCGGCTCGCTGGCCGGGGTGATGTCGGCGTCGGCCGTGACCCGGGGGAAACCGAAGAGCCGCGCGCCCAGCGCGCCGATCAGCACGTACAACACGTGGTGCTCCGCGAGGGTGCGGACCAGCAGCTCGGGGTCGAGCGGAGCCGGCGGCGGCGGCGGGTTAGTCGGGTGAGACACGTCGAGCGGCCGTCACCAGCCGGCTCAGATTCGCGACTTCACGCAACCGCGACTCGGGAGTCAGCCGGAGAATCCGCGGCACGTCCTCGAGTAGCTGCCGATCCAGCACCGGAGCGGGATGGGCCCGAAGCTCCAGCTCGAACCCCGCCGCCCGCAGCAAGCGCTCCAGCGTCCGCAGCGTCGGCACCGCCTCGCCCAGCTCGATCCGCGCCACCACCGATTGCGACGTTCCCGCCCGTTCCGCCAGGCGCCGCTGGCTCAAGCCAGCCTGCGTCCGCGCCATCTCCAGGACTCGTTTTCCCATTGATTTAGCAGCCATGATTTATGATAGCTAATTAGCTATCAAATGCAAGAGA
>CAZYPO010000148.1:1654-3357 GCA_964649225.1 uncultured Gemmatimonas sp.
TGCTCCGCCCGCGCCCCGTAATCCACCTCCGCCTCCGCCGGCGGATCCGCCGTCTTCAGGAACTCCTCCACCAGGTACACCGCGTCGTTCAGGTAGTAATTGTCCGCCTCTCCTACATATAGGTGGAGTTTCCCGCGCAGCTTGGGACCCAGCCCCTTCCAGTCCCTCCTCATGATCCAGGACAGGTCGAAGTGCTCCTTCCAGTACGCCGCCACCTGGTGGTCGATCTTGCCGGTTTCCTTATCGAAGATCCGCGCCGGATACCCGTCCGGCCCCACCGGCGAATACACCGCCTCCCAGATGTCCCACTGGTCGCCCGAGCGCGTGTGCGTGCCCAGCGCCAGCTCCCGGTGGTTCATCTGCTCCAGCGTCGTGCTGACGTGCCCCAGGTAATCCCGTAACCCGGGCCGGGGCGTCCGCTTGAACGGCCCCTCGAGGTAGTACGCGTTGCTGTCGGCGTAGAGATCGACCACCGTGTAGGCCCGGAAGTCGATCGGGTCGGGACACGCCACCCACGCCCCGTTGAACTCCTCCGGGTAGAACAGCTGCACCGCCATCGCCTCCCACCCGCCCGTCGAGCCGCCGTAGGTGAACCGCGCGTACCCCTGCCCGATCCCCCGGAAGCGCCGCTCGATCTCCGGGATCAGCTCGTACATGATCGCGTCGCCGTAGGGTCCGTTGTTCGCCGAGTTGACCGCGTAGCTGTCGTCGTAGAAGGGCGTCGGATGCGCGATCTCGACCAGCAGCACCCTGGGGAAATCCGGCCCGGTCCACTCCTCGTAAAACTGGTGCGCGTACTGCTGCTGGATCCGGTTGTAGCAATCCAGCTGGAACCGCACGCTGTACTCGCAGGGGATCGTGGTGTCGGGCGGTTCCGGCCGGAACCCGCCGATGTCCGCCGGAAAATGCCCGTGGTTGATCACCAGCGGATAGCGCGCGTTGGGGTGACTCTCGAATCCCTGCGGCAGCAGCACGTGCGCCGTGAGGCTCACCGGGCGGCCCCAGAACTTGCTCAGCCGCTCCGAGGTGATGGTGACGTGCTTGACGTACTTGGTCTCCTTCGGCGGCGCGATCGGCGCGATCTCCTGGTCCAGCACGAGCTGCACCGTGGCCCCCCTGGCCGGGTCTAGCTCCACCATCCTGGGAACCGAATACAGATTCCCCGGCTTCCGGCTCCACTGCTGCCCCTCCCCCCGGTCCGGCGGCAGCTTCGCCGTGTGCCCGTCGCTCCGGTGGAAGGTCTCGTACCGGTTGAGCAGCGCCTGCACCCGGTAGCGCCCCTTCGGCAAATCGGCCAGGGAGCGCAGCGGATATCCGTTCACTGCGGGCTGCTCCCTGCTCCCTGCTACCTGCTTCTCCCCCGGCTTCCACCCGTCCACGTCCATCCCGTACATCTGCGCCGTCCCCACGTTGTCGCTCACCAGAAACCTCGGCTCGGTGGAGGTGTCGGTGGCGATCAGGATCAAGAGCCTGCCGTCGAGCGGGGTGCCGCTCCGTGCCGCGGGAAACGTGACGGAAAAGCGCAGACCTGCGGGGGCTGTGGCTTTGGGGGCGGCGAGGCCGAGCAGCCCGGCGGCCAGGAGATAGGATCGCATGGCGCGAGCTTATCGCGGGCCGGAGGCTTCGTCCAGTACCGGCCTCGATGCTTGGAGCCTCCCGGCCGGTCCAGCCCCAGGCCAGGGCGGCAAACGTGCTCGGCCCGA
>CAZYPO010000149.1:0-3251 GCA_964649225.1 uncultured Gemmatimonas sp.
CTGAAGCGCCGGATCTGGTCGTGTTCGCGGAACCGGGTGACATGGTGCTCCTCGGGGTGCATTCGCTGGAAGGACTGAACCTCAAGGTTGATCCGGTGCGGAAGGAGCTGATTCCCGCCGGCCCGGTCATCGCAGCGCTCACGGAGATCGCGGGTGCGTGAGACTCAGCGCCGAGCCAGGGACTAAGAGATAGGATCTCGGCTCGAGTTTCCCTTCCAGCCCGGAATCTTGATCGCCGCAAGGATCTCCTGGAACTCCGGGAGCGCGCGTAGGAAGTGCCCCCCAGGCCCCGCGAGGGCCCAGAACGACAGCATTGGGTCGTGCCGCGCGTGGGCCTCACGCGCCGACGCGATCGCGACGTCACGGTCGCCGAGCGCCGCCGCCAGCAGTGCAAGACACATCGGCGAGACATACTCGCGCCGGGAGCGGAGGCGCATCTCGTCATAGAGGTCGCGCGCGATAGCCATCTCCCCCGCCTCTGCGGCGGCGACGCCCAGATTCATCAACTGGGCGATGGCGCGACCGCACGCCGCGAGGGCGGCATCCCCGGCAGCGCTCGTCGCCGGCCAATCGCCGGCGACCTGCCGAGCCAGCAGTTGGATCCAGAGTGTCATCATGGCGTCCGGCGCGAGTGCCGCGGCGCGATCCGCCCACTGGATTGCCTCGACGGGACGCGGCGTGGCGCGAAAGGAGTAGGACACCGAAACCATGCCCATCATGTACGCCGAGAGCGGGTCCTGCCGGTGCAGGGCTAGGCATCCCTCGCACGCCTCCTCCCACTGCCCCGTGGCGCCAGCCAGATAGAAGATGCTGTACCAGGAGCCGCCCTGGATGTAGCCGGGATTGAGCTCCTGCGCTCTCAGAAACGCTCGCTCGCCGCCGGCCCAATCCCACTCGAACAACAGACATACCATCGCCGTTGCGGTCTGGGCTTCCGCCATGTCCGGTCCGAACTCGATCGCCTTGCAGGCGGCCTCGCGTGCCCTGGCCCGCGCCTGTTCAGGGGGGAGCACTCCCCAGTAGCCCAGGATGGTGTACGCATCGGCGAGCCCGGCCCACGCGAGCGCGTATTCCGGGTCGAGCGTCAGCGCCTTCTCCATCAGCGCCATCCCCTGCTTGATCCCGGCGCCGCGCCGATACATCAGCGCGCGACCCTTGAGGTACGCCTCATACGCCTCAATGCTGTCCGTCGCGCGCTGGGCGCGGCTCGCCTCCCCGCCCGAGAGCGTGGTCTTAAGTCGCTCGGCTATTACCCGGGAAATCTCGTCTTGCACCGCGAAGACGTCTTCTATCTCGCGGTCGTAGCGTTCGGACCACAAGCGGAAGCCATCGGTCGCATCGCTCAATTGCGCGGTGATCCGGACCCGCTTCCCGGAGCGGCGCACCGAGCCCTCCAGCACCGTGCGGACGTTGAGCCGCTCCCCGATCGTCCGCAGGTCCAGGTTTTTCCCCTTGAACGAGAACGATGAGGCACGGCCGGCTACCTTGAGGTCGGGAATCTGGGAGAGGGCGTTGAGAATCTCCTCGGTGATGCCGTCCGCAAAGAACTCGTTTTCAGGATCGGTGCTCTGGTTGGCAAACGGGAGCACCGCCAGCGACTTCTCCGGCGCCGCCCTCGTTGCTGCAGTCTCTACCTCGCACAGCGAGGTCACGAAAAGGGCGGCGGTATCGTACCGGTCAATGGGCGAGCGGGCCAGCACCTTTTGCACGGCGCGCGCCACCGGCCGTGACACGCCCTCCCGCAGGGACGCCACGTCGGCCGGCGTCTGCACGAAGCGTTTGGCGATCAGCGCCTGGACGGTGGCCCCGGTGAAAGGCTGCTCACCGACCAGCATTTCATAAATCACGCAGCCCAGGCTGTAGAGATCGCTCCGCCCATCCACCGCCTCTCCGGCCGCCTGCTCAGGACTCATGTAGGCCGGGGTTCCGACACTCATTCCTGCGTGGGTCGCCCCGCCTCCTTCCACCGCGCTCAGCGCCTTCCCGATGCCGAAGTCGGCCACCAGCGCGTGCCCGTCCTGCAGCATGATGTTGTCGGGCTTGATGTCGCGGTGGACCACGCCATGGCGGTGGGCGTAGTCGAGCGCTCCCGCCACCTCGACGGCCACGCGTACCGCTTCCTCCACCGGAAGCATCCTAACCTGATCGAGCCGGTCGCGGAGCGACTGTCCTTCGACGTTCGGCATCACGTAATACAGGACTCCACCCGCCTCTCCCGAGTCGAAGAGCGGGAGGATGTGCGGATGGGAGAGCTTGGCGGCGAGTTGGATTTCCCGCAGGAACCGCTCGGCACCCACAGTTTGTGCCACGTCTGGCCGCAGCGCCTTCAGGGCCACGGAGCGATTGTGCTTGAGGTCATGCGCCAAGTAGACTGTGGCCATCGCCCCGCTCCCGAGCTCGCGCTCGAGACGGTAGCAGTCGTGCAGGGCGGCCGCCAACGCGTCTGGGATGTCAGCCACGGGAGGGCCTGAGTAGGGACACCTCGAATCTGCAACAAATCCTAGGACAATGCGAGTCGCGCCGACGATCGGCTGAACCAGTCCCGCACCACGGTATCCCTAGTCCATTAAGACAGGCCCAGCATCGGAGCTCTCTCATCTCCCTCTCGGTCGCTGACAAACTAGTACTCGACAGCGTGGCTCCGCCTTGGGTCGCCGGGGTCTTTGACTCGTGCCACGCACGCAATTCCCAGTTCCACCTCGAGCGACGTATCCGCTCTCCGAATGGAGGTCGTAACCTAGGTGCGGTCTAATAGTAGTTAGGAGGCGTGGCTCAACAACAACAACTGAAGTGGTCTCGCCCTCCGGCATCACCGCCCTACCTGCGGCAGCCTCCGTAGTGCCCATGCCGGGATCGCGCGCCCCGGTTGAGCTCGGGTTTCGCGGGGCCGCCTCGAGGTTCCGCGCTACAGCTGGCGGGCCGACGAAAGGTTGGCCACCCTGCCTGCGCTCCGTGTGGCGGCCCGCAGCCGCAGCGCACCCTCGGGCGCTCCCTGTTCACGAAGAGCTCCGGGCCCGACCGACGGCACCCATGCAGTGGCGGCCCCGAGGCCGTCATCGAGTGCCGGCGCGCGACCCGGCAGCATTCTGTCGCCGGCAGTGGAAGCGGCCGGCGGTGCATGTGGCGGAGTCGCCCCCCCTAACATCCGTTTGGAGCTGCCAGCCGCTCGCCATCTGGTGAGTCCCTGCATCGCGCGCCGCGGTGCTCGACACCCGCTACCACGAGCTGGAACGCCTCCACGGTACCGAGGG
>CAZYPO010000150.1:0-3225 GCA_964649225.1 uncultured Gemmatimonas sp.
CAGAGCACGTCCCGGCTGTGAAACACCAGACGGCCGAACCCGAACCGCGTCACCCAGAGAATCAACACCTGAACACACCCGGTGAGCAGCCCCGCCGCGACGCCGATCAGAACGACCTCTGCCGCCGCGCTCACGGGGGTCCGGGGCGCTTTCACCGGGTCGACGATTGTCGCTCCTTGCCCTGTTGCCAAGAGGAATCTCCGCCGAGTGGCTGCTCAGAACGTGCTTTATTTATGTTCAAAGAATCATAATCTTGAAAGAGCCGCTGTACGCGGGCACGATCCTCGCCTAGCGAATCCCCCAAAGGAGGCGGCATTGCCTGAAACGGTCACGCCAGCGCGCTTTCTCCGGCTTGCGGTCACCATCGTCCTGCTCTCGCTTCCCGGGGTACTGCTTCATGGCGTCGTGGCACAGGCGGCCGCGCTCCATCCCGTCGTGGATGGGACGCACCGGTACTTCGTCCCTGCACATAGCGGGCTGGTGTACTTCCTGGTTCCCCTCGCAGTCGGGAGTGCCGGCGTCCTCTTCCTGGCGCCGGGACTCTTCCTGGCACTCGCGTGGGGCCGCGCCCCGAGCGTAGCGAGTTGGCTGCTGACGGCCCTGGCCATCTCGCTGCTGTTGGTGAGTGCTGTCGCAGGCCTGGCGACAGCCATCGCGGGTGGTCCGGTCACGGGACTGGACTTCGGACTGCTTTGCCTCGCGTTGACAATTGCCAGTGCGGCGATCGCCGGTTGGCGGACCCGGCGAGTCCAGCTCCCGTGGCCGATCAATAATGGCGTCGCGCGCTTTACGTTCACGCTCGCCGCCCTAGTGCCGATCGCGTTGCTCATCGCGCTGGGACCCAAGTTTCTCTGGGAGAGCTTCAATGGCGATGGAGCCCACGCCTTTGAATCTTCGCGCCTTCTGGTCCGCCACGCGCTCCCGTTCTGGCCAGCCCAGGCGGGAGGCGTCGCCGGCTTTCCCGGTATCACCTCGATGCTCTTTGCCTTCCCGAACGGCTGGTATTTACGGCTTTTCGGGGAGCTGGAAGCCTCAGTGCGTTTCCCGTTCCTGCTGTACCTGACGGTCCTCTGTGCCGCCGTTCTCGCCGTTGTCGAGCACGAGCGGCCTCCGCTGTCGCGGGGCATCGTAATCGCGGTCTGGCTAAGTCTGCTGGCATTCGCCTTCGCCATGATGTACAGCGCCACCTACGACCCCTACACTGCCGATATCGCTTTGCCGGCGACGCAGGACACACTCCTGGTGGTGTGCTTCCTGGGTTGGGTGCACGCGTTGCTTCGACGCGAATGGGGCTGGCTTGCCCTGTTTACGGCCCTGACCTTCACCGCTTCGCCGAACGGATTGCTGCTGCTTGGCTTCGCCGTGCTCGCCACTGCCGTTGCGATTCGCCCGCGGCCCTGGGCCTCGGTCGCTCGCGCGGGCATGCTGCTCTTCGCCTGTCTCCTGGGCGGATGGTTAGTCCCGCGGCTGCTGGCGGCGCTCGGCGCACCGCCGCCGGGCGCGGAACACGGAGCGCTTGGGCTGCTGAGGCATTTCGCCTATCTGCAATTCACCGACTGGACTCGCGTCGCCATGGTAATCGTGGCCTGCGGCATCGTTCCTGCCATCGCGCTCTTCCAATGGCGCCGGCTCGACGCCGGTGCCCGCTTGCTGACCCTCACGACCGCCGGTCTGTTCCTCTTTTTTTTCGTTTTGGCACACAGCAGCCTGCATCACTTCGCTCCCGCCATGGTTCTGCCGCTGGCCGTGGCGGGGCGTCTCTGGTCGGGCGATGGGCCTGGCGCGGCCGGCTGGCGCCGGGCCTGGCAATGCGGGGCCGCTCTGGCCCTCGTCCTGTCCCTCCCGCCCTCCTTCGGTCTCCAGGACGGCCGCCGCGCAGTGAGCGAGACGATCAGCGAGACCGTGGGAGACTATGCGCGCTCCGATCCTGCGGTGTTGCGGGCCAGCCAGCTGCTGCACGCGCTCTTTCCCTACGATGGGGAGCCGAGCGTTCCCGATTCCAGTTATGGAGGTTCGCCGCTGGTCTGGAACCACTATGCGCAACATGGGGTGATCACGGCTCGCACCAACTTCGTACTCGCGCGGAGCGACCAGCCTCTCCCGGCGGGGATGCGGGTCCTGGCAGCCGACAGGGCTGCCGTGCTGTACATCAGGAGCGACAGCGCCTGGCAGGCCCAGCGGGCATTGCATCCGCCCACACCGGCAGGGAGCCGGGTCTATGCTATCGATCGGGGCATTCTGTTCCATCGCCCATGGCCCCTGCAGCGGGGTCCTCACATCTTCGACACGGCCGCTATCCTCGCGCGGTTCGGAATTGATGTGACGCCGATCCTGGCCCGCCTTGGCGTGAAGCGGTAAGTCCATGCGACCGATCCACGAGCCGCGTGTCACCGCCCGGCGGCGGGTATGGCAACGAGTCCAGGAGCTGCTGACCGTCGGCCATTGGCCGGCACGCGCAGCCCATCTGCTGGGCGGACAGCGCCCGGTCGGCGTGGCGCAGGAGCGGTTTGAGCTTAGAGCCTTCGCGGTGGACCAGGCGGCCCTGCGCATCGCGTTCGCCTCGGATTTCCACGCTGGCCCCTGCACGCATCCACGCGTGCTCGACTCGGCCTGCCGCGCACTCGCGGCGCTCGAAGCACCGGTCCTGTTGCTCGCGGGGGATTTTGTCTGTGTGTCCTCCCGAGACATCAGGGAGCTTGCCCCGCGGCTGGCCGACATTCCCGCCCCGCTCGGCAAGTTTGCCGTGCTCGGGAACCACGACTACTGGGCGGGCGCGGCCCCCGTCGCCGCCGCGCTCGAAGCGGCGGGAGTCCGCGTGCTGATCAACGAGAGTGTCCGGCTCGGGGCACCCTACGATGGGGTGTGGATTTGCGGGCTGGACGACCCGATCTCCGGGCACCCGAACCCGGCCGCGGCGCTGGAGGGCGCGCCCGGCCGGCGCATTGTGCTGATGCACGCGCCCTCGGGGCTGGGCATCCTGGGCCAGGCCCGGTTCGATCTGGCCCTGTGCGGCCACACCCATGGGGGCCAGCTGGCGCTGCCCGGTTCGATCCCCCTGTTCGTTCCCGAGGGGCCGGAGTACCGGCGCTTCGTGCAAGGACGCTTCCAGCTGGACCGCGAGCGTGCCCTGTTTGTGACTCGTGGCGTGGGTTACAGTACCGTTCCCGTGCGCAGTTACTGTCCCTCCGAGGTCGTGGCGCTGGAGCTCGACTTCGTGACTCCGCA
>CAZYPO010000151.1:0-3207 GCA_964649225.1 uncultured Gemmatimonas sp.
GCGCCAGGCTGTAGTACAGCTTGCCCTCACGGACTTCGACGGCGACCTGGTTGCGGCCATCCGGCGAGGCGACGCGGGTTTGGGCGTGAAGCGTGGTCGCGGCGAGGAAAACGCAAGGGACGCGGAGGACGCGGAGAAGACGGAGGCGGCGGAGTATGTCAAGCATGCGGTTAAGGTAAGCCCAGGGCTGTCCGGGCCACTACCGCTTGATCCGCACCAGCTCCGTGAAAGGGGGGTAGTCCTTGAGAGGGGCCCAGTACCACTGGAGCGCTTCGTCGGGGGCAACTCGCCATCCGTCGTTGAGCGCGTCGCGCAGCATTCCCACGGCCTCCTCTTTCCGGCCGAGCAGGGACAGGATGTGGGCGCCGTAGTAAAGCCGGGCGCCGCGGACCGCCCATCCCGACCCGAGAAAACTCTCCATGGGCGCCATTCGGACCGAATCGGCCAGTGCGATCGCTCCCGCTGAGTCGCCCATGAGGATGGCGTCTCGCATACCGAGCACCACCGCCCAAAGCCCGCCACCTCCCCCAGCGCGCGCTTCCTCGGCGTAGAGGCGACGGACTTCATCCCTGTGGCCGAGCAGGCGGTTGGCCTGGCGCAGCGCGTTCCGGGTTTCGCCCTGCACCTTCAGTTCAGGTGAGAGCCCGCCGGCCCAAGTGATCACGCGCACGGCGATGCCGCGAGCCAGGGCTGCGTGTCCGTGCCGCTCCAGTTCGAGGATAGCGGCCCACATCACGCTTCCCGGGGCGAGGCGGTTCGTCGAGGAATAGCTCTGGCTGATCAGCGCTTCCAGGCTGTCGGTGCGTCCTAAGGCTCCTAGTGCCCTGGCGGCACTCGTCAGATGCGCGCTGGTTCCAGGGTTCCGGGCGAGCGCGGCGCGGGCCAGCGCCAACTCTTCCTCGAAACGCCCGAGGGCATGGTAGGCCAACGCCGCCTGGCCATCCCAAGCCTGCCAGTCCCTTCCCCAGGCCGAGGCCGTATCTCGAAGCCGGTAGTACCGCAGCGCTTCCTCAGGCCGATTGCCGCGAAGGGAGGAGTACATCGCCCCGTAGGCGTCCGCAGAATCCGCCTGGAACACCGCGACGGCGGCCCGGTACTCCTCTTCGGGGGAGCCGCGGTACACGCCGATAAGCCAGTCCAACACGAGGGTGTTCCCCCTGGCGAGCCGGCTGCGTCGGGCCTCGAGGTACGCCAGCAGGGAGTCGCGCTCCCGGTAAGACCCGGCATTCCCGTACGACACCATCAGTCGCTCGACACCTGCGAGCCAAGTACTGTCGCGCTGAACGGCTTGGAGGAAGAGGGGGATCGCTTCGGCCGGTCTTCCCTGTCGAAAGAGCGCCTCCGCCCTGTCCTGTAACCGGAAGATCTCCAAGCTGGGAGGCGGCTGGTAGATCGACGGGTTAAAGCCAGACCAAGTCAGGTAGGCCCCGACCGCGCCGAGCACCCGTTCCTGCATTGCTCCCAGGGCGGCGGACGTCGCGGGGAGGGCCCGAATCTCGGGGCCAAGACTCCAGATGGTCTCGAGGTCCCGGGTGCGGAGCAGCCTGGCGTGGACCTCAACTGAGTCTCCCCGCTGGGAAATGACCCCGGTCACGAGTGTCGCCGCCCCCGTGGCCTTCACGATGTTCTTCGCTACGTCCGGAGTGAAAGCCCCACTCTGGCCAGTGACGCGATAGGGTACCGTCTTGGCGATGGTTGCCTGTTCGATGGCTGCGGTAATCTGGTCGGAGGCTTGCGGGCCAAGGGAAGCCAGGGCGGCGTCGGGGCCGCGGACCTCGAACGGCACCACCACCACCGGCTCGCGCACATTGCCCGGAGCGCTTAGTCCCCGAGGCCACCATCGCCAGGCTGCGCCCGCCGCCGCGACGATGAGAATCCCGGCGACGAGCGCGCCCGTCAGACGGCGCTTTCCCGATCTCGCTGCAGAGATCGCCTGGACCGGCAGCGTGGCGGTGGGTGTCATCCCGCCGCTCGGCGTGAGCACCGCTTCCAGTTGGGGGATCAGCTCATCGGCGCTCTGCCACCGGTCGGCCGGCTTCTTCTCGAGGCATTTCATCACCAGTGCGGCGAGGCCGGGGGGGATGGCGGCGCGGTGGTTGGTGACGGGCTCGGCCGCCGAGGTGACATGCGCGGCGAGCATTGCCTGCGGGCTCGCGCCGGTGAAGGGGGTGCGTCCGGTGAGGAGCTCGTAGGCCACGACGCCCAGGGCATAAATGTCGGCGCGGTGATCGGTGTGCGGATCGGCCGTGGCCTGCTCCGGTGACATGTAGGCGGGGGTGCCGAGCGCCACACCGGCGGTGGTCAGGGCCTGGCGCCCCGTCGCCTCGCTCACCGCCTTGGCCACGCCGAAGTCGGTCACCAGAGCGTGGCGGTCGGCGAGCATGACGTTTTCGGGCTTGATGTCCCGATGGACCACCCCGTGTCGATGGGCGTAGGCCATCGCGTCGGCCACGTCGCGGAGAATGCGGACCGCGTCCGCCACCGGCAGCTCGCCTTCCCGCAGCAGCTTCTGCCGGAGGGAGGGGCCTTCCACGTAGGGCATCACATAATAGAGGAAGCCGTCGGCGTGTCCCGAATCGTAGAGCGGGAGGACGTGCGGGTGCTGCAAGTTCGCGGCGATGGTGACTTCGCGCAGGAAGCGCTCTGAGCCGAGCGAAGCGGCAAGGTCGGGGCGCAGGACCTTGACCGCCACCTTGCGGTGGTGCTTCAGGTCCTCGGCCAGATAGACGGTAGCCATTCCGCCTGCGCCGAGCTCGCGCTCTATGCGATAGTGGCCGGAGAGAGCGGCAACGAGCCGATCGGGCACGTCAGGCAATGCGCGCAGTCGGGGTGGGGATCCTCAACGGTAGCCCCTCTCGGTTGGCTTCGCCAGATGATAGCGGCTGTGGTGATCAATCGCGCATGCTCGCGACCCCCCCCGGCCTTGCGCACCGGGCCCAAAAGCTGGAACATGTTGGACCGTGCCGCACATCAATCTCGGCCAGATCGACTACGCGATCCTGAGCGTCTACTTCGCCTTCGTACTCGGCATCGGCTGGGTCGTCCGGCGATACATGAAACGCAGCGAGGATTTCTTCCTCGCGGGACGCTCCATCCCGGCGTGGATCGCGGGGCTCGCCTTTATTTCGGCGAATCTCGGCGCCCAGGAAGTGATCGGGATGGCGGCCTCGGGCGCCAAGTACGGGATGATGACGAGCCACTTCTACT
>CAZYPO010000152.1:0-3192 GCA_964649225.1 uncultured Gemmatimonas sp.
AACCTGCAACCCCCGGTTTTGGAGACCGGTGCTCTACCAATTGAGCTACGGACCTTCGACGTGGCGGGCGATGCGCCTTCGCGGCCGATGCCACGCGCTGCCAGGGTGGCTGACGGGACTTGAACCCGCAACCTCCGGAGCCACAGTCCGGCGCTCTAACCGATTGAGCTACAACCACCACGGTCAAGCCAGCTATTGTAGTGTGGCGACAGCGTTTCGGTCAAGTCTGCCGCCCGGTTTTTCGGGTGAATTCCGCGGCTCCGACCACAGCGCGCGCGTGAGCGTCGCTCCCAGCACCAGGATGCCTCCCAAAATCGCGGCCGGACCCGGAACTTCTCCATGGACCAGCTAGCTCCACACCGGATTGAGCGGCGAACCCACGAACCAGTGGGCCAGCCCGATGGGGAGCGCTATGACACAGGCGATGGGATTCCCGAGCGCCGCCGCGGTGAGTGGCTTGGCGCCCCCTCGGGCGCGGAACTTGCCCCTCGCCGCAGCGTTCGACTGGAATCTCGACGGCGCGTCATCCTTTGCGCGGCGCGACTTGGGAGCCAGCGGCTGACCTGGCTCAACGCTCCTCCCAAGCTTGTAAGCTGTTGGTGTACAGTGCCCTAGGAACACACCCCCCGCCACCGCCAGGTGGATGGCCCCGGCGCTGCAGGCTCGGCCGGACCAGTGGAAAGTCCGATATCCGGAGGACTGATATGCAGTGTCGTTCAGGCCGCCTTTGGACCGCGTTGTCCCCGGTGTTTGCCGCAATGATTGTTGCGGGTTGCGGGGAGGGGACGACCAGCGGGCCACGCATTGCTTCCATCGAGATCGTCTCAGGAACCCCGCAATCCGGACCCATCGGGTCAACCCTCCTCCAGCCCCTGGTGGTCCAGATTTTGGATCAGAGCGGCGCGCCGGTCGCGGGCGTCCTGGTCACTTGGCAGGTTACCGCCGGCGGCGGGACCGTCACCCCGAGCCAAAGTGCCTCCGACGCGGATGGGTTCGCCAGCACCTCGTTCCGGCTCGGCGCCGCGCTTGGAGTGAACACGGTCACGGCACGAATCGATCAATCCACCAGCGTCGTCTTCACCGCGACCGGCACCACAGCGGCGGCTTCCAGCCTGATCGCGGCCTCCGGTGATGCCCAGATCGGGGTCGTCGGCACGCAGTTGCCCCTGGATCTGGTCGTCAGGGCGACCGACGCCGTGGGCAATCCGAAGGCGGGAGTTCCGGTGTCCTTTGCGGTCTTTTCCGGTGGTGGCACCGTGAACGCGGCCTCGGTCATTACGGACGCGACCGGCCTGGCGGGCGTGCACTGGATTCTTGGGACCCTCCCCGGGTCACAGAGCGCCATCGCCAGCGTGAGCGGTCTCCCGCAGCTCACCTTCACCGCGACGGCTCGAGCGGGAGCCCCCGACGCTCTCACCATTGACTTCGGAAACAATCAGAGCGGTTCGCCCGGCGCGCCGCTGCCGGACTCCCTGCGCGTTAAGTTGACCGACAAGTTCGGCAATCCGGTCAGCGGGGTCACCATCGTCTGGACCCCGATTGGCGGCAGCGGCATCGTGAGCCCGACCAGCAGCGTCACCGGAGCCAACGGCCGTGCGGCCACCCGCTGGACGCTGGGCAGCACCGGCGGTCCCCAGAACGTCACCGCGACCGGCGGCGGCTTCACCCAGGCCTTTACGGGCGGCGGCAACGTCCTCTACAGCTCCATCAGCTCGGGTGGCCGCAGTACCTGCGGCATCACCGTGGACGCCGTCATGCTCTGCTGGGGATACAACGGCGAAGGCCAGCTCGGCATCGGCCAGCAGGCCCAGGGGAGCGGCCCGGTCTTCGCTTTCCCGCAGCCGACCGCGGCTACGGGCAACCTCACCTTCCGCCAGATCGTGGCCTCGCTGTATCACGCCTGCGCGGTGACCATCTCGAGCATCGGCTACTGCTGGGGCGTCAACCACGACGGCCGACTCGGCAACAATACCCTCACTCCCTCGGACGCTCCGGTCCAAGTCCTCTCGTCCTTGTCCTTCCGCATGATGGCCGTGAGCCGGAACCACACTTGCGCGCTCTCGCTCTCCGACCGGCTCTACTGCTGGGGCTACTCGGGCGATGGGCAGATCGGCGACGGCGTCATGCTCGCGGGGCCGGTCACCCGCGATTCCGTGCTGATCCCCACGGAGGTGGCGTCAGGCGCACTGCGATACCTGGCCGTCGCGGCGGGCGGCCAGCATGCCTGCGCGATCACCCTGGCCAACGCCGGCTATTGCTGGGGCTTCAATTCCAGCGGCCAGCTCGGTGACGGCACCACGAGCAGAGACAGCGTACCGACCTTGGTTTCCGGCGGCCTTACGCTGGGCTCGATCGCCGCGGGCTACACCCATACCTGTGCGCTCACCACCGCCGGCGTGGCCTATTGCTGGGGCGGCAACGCGAACGGGCAGCTCGGGACGGGAATCGCCGGCAACAGCAGCGCGCCGGGGACCGTGGCCGGTGGGCTGAGCTTCACCGCGATCTCTGCGGGCGAGGCACACAGCTGCGGACTTACCGCAGCCGGCGCCCTCTATTGCTGGGGCGGCAACTCGCGCGGCCAGCTCGGCGACGGAACCAACGTCGACCACAACGCACCGGTGCTGGTGTCGGGTGGCCAGGTCTTCCGATCGGTCTCGGCAGGAGATCTCCATACTTGCGCCGTCAACGCGAGCAGCGTGTCCTATTGCTGGGGCGACAATCAGTTCGGGCAGCTGGGAGATGGCAGTGTGACCAATCGCCTGGTGCCCACTCGGGTCGCGTTCCAGCCGTGAGACAAAGATTAGCGGCTAACAGCTAACGGCGGGGGCCCGGCGCAAGCCGGGCCCTTTGCTTCCTGGCGCGGCTGTGTCACTTCCCGCAGCAGACGCATCTCCTCCCCGACCCCAAAAACCGGTGAGGACCCGATGGCTCGTGCACGGCTGACCCTGTTGCTGCTCGCTGTCCCGCTCTCTCCCCTAGCCGCCCAGGGATGGATCGACCTGGAACGCCCCGGCCAAATCCGGATGCCTTCGCCACTCGTCCGCGTCAGCTCGAGCATCCGGGCCGTGGTCGACGGCCGGGTGGCGCGTTTCGAAGTGCAGGAGCGCTTCCGAAACACCGGAATGGGCATCGCCGAGGGGACCTATCTCTACCCGCTGCCCGGGGAAGCCGTCTTCAGCGATTTCTCCCTCT
>CAZYPO010000153.1:0-3153 GCA_964649225.1 uncultured Gemmatimonas sp.
GCGGCGCGTGAAGCAGGTGCAGCTCGCCTTCGCGCCAAAGCGCGATCCCCGTGTGCGCCACGTCGAGGCCGGAGAGGGTGGAAGTCGCGGCGATGAGATCCCCGTCCTCGATGCGGTCGGCAACCGCGGCAATGCGGGTCTCCGGAATGTACCACCGCGCCGGACCTGCGTTGAGGCGCTGCTCCATGGCGCGGATCAGCTCCGGGACACCCGGATCCGCCAGCTGACGATAGGCCGTGGGATGCGTGGACATGAAGCTCAGAGGCTCGGTGTCCTTCACGCCCCCGAGCTCCCTGGCCAGCAGGCGGAGCCGCCCTCGCGCCGCATTGTCGCTCAACCACTCCGAGAAGTAGTGCAGCCGGCTCGGGTAACCATCCAAGTGCCCGTTACGATAACGGATGTCCTCGAGATACTTGGCATAGCGGGCCTCTGCCGCGGGCCGAGCGACCAGCCCGGCGACTCCGTCCTGCCGGATGAACCGCGTCATCGCCAGCATGTTCTCAATGAAGGTGACGCAATCGAACTCGCGCAGGTTGATGATCACCCGCTCGGGGCCGGGGGCCTCGAGGGTGCCCGGGGTGTAGGTCGTCCCGACGAAGGTCTCGCCCAGCCGCGCGATGGCGGCGCCGATAGGCAGGGTGTCGAGTCCCTGCGCCACGGCCCAGCGGACCTTGGCATCGAGCACTCGCCAGTCGGCGTCGGTCCACCGGCCTGGCGGAGCTGCCTGCGCCAGCAAACCGGCTATTAAGAGAGCGACGATCCCGTGCATACCGTGCACCTCGGTCGGGGAACCTGTCCATGAAACTAGCCAGGGCGCTGGCCGCTCCCCGGCTGGCGCCCGGGTGCCGATGTCTGAAGCACAGACCGCAGGCCTCCCGCGGCCGGTCTCTTCGATCCCGGCCGGATGACCTCGCTCGGCGCGCTTCCGCAATGAAGATCCTGGTTCACCTCGGTTACCCCTCGCCCGGGCGGGGGTGGGGAGCGCCGATGACCGACGCGCTCACCCGCCGCCGCCACGTATGGATAGCCAGGAATGTGCTCCCAAGCAGCAGGAGCGGGGCCGACGTGGTACCCGGCAACCAGCGTCCGAAGTAGGCAGAACCGAGGAGGTGCCCAACCCCGTTCAGGAGCATGATGGCACTGAGGAGCCACGACGCGCATCGCGTGCCTGCGACGCCACGGCGTACCAGCGGGCCGACGAGGGCCAAGCCGAACACGAGGACGGCCAGCCCGACGAACCAGACTCCGAACCTGAAGGTGGGCATCGGGAACCACGCCCACACGGCCCGCACCCGCAAGACGGTGGAGTTATAGAAGTCCAGGAAACCGGTGGTGGCTTCGTCGAGGACGTGGAGGCCGAGCGTGCCCACGAGGAAGTACCAGGCCCGGACATGGCGGGCGGCGAGCTCCTTCAGCGAACCCCTAGGGCGCCCGCTTTGCCAGCTGGCGTTGATCGGCGACAAAGAAGAGCGCTCCGATCGCGAGCCAGAAGAGGATCCGAAGCCAGGCACCGCCCCGGATCGCGTCTAGCAAGGCGATCCCAAAGAACAAGATGAAAATCGTGAGGTTGGTGCGCATCGGGCGCCTCGCACGCGCAGGAGGACTGAGGCTAGCATTCCGGGGGTGAAGATATTGTGAAGGCGCGCTGAAGGAGCTGATCCGAACCGCTTTAGCCTGGGGTGCGACAGGGCGTCCACTGTCACCCGGCAATTCAGGCGCTTTTCAGGGATTTCGACGAATTTCGTGGCGCGGTGGCGGGTCTCGGGCCGTTCAGCCGTCCACGACGCTCCCCAGAATCTGGCGGGCGATTACTATGCGCTGAATCTCGCTGGTTCCCTCCCCTATCTCACAGACTTTGGCATCGCGCATCATCCGCTCGACCGGGTACTCCGCCGTGTAGCCGTAGCCTCCGAAGATCTGGACGGCCTTGGTGGTGGTGCGCATGGCGAGCTCCGAGCAGTAGAGCTTGGCCATGGCGGCCTCCTTCTTGTGGGCCCTGCCGGCCTGCTTGAGCCGCGCCGCGTGGTAGAGGAGGTGAGAGCCGGCCTCGATCTCGGTGGCCATGTCGGCCAGCTGGAAAGACACTCCCTGGTAGCTCCCGATGTAGCGGCCGAACTGCTTGCGGGTCCCCGCGTACTCCCGGGCCGCTCCGTACGCCCCTTCGGCGATGCCCAGTGACAGCGCGGCGATCCCGATACGCCCCGCGTCAAGGGTCTTGAGGAAATTGACAAACCCTTCGCCCCGGGCCCCCAGCATGTTCTCCCGGGGAATCTCGGCGTCCTGGAAGTGGAGGGCACGGGTGTCGCTGGCCCGCCAGCCCATCTTGTCCTCTTTCTTGCCCGCGGAGATTCCCGCGATCTTGGGCAAGCTTTCCACGTGACCGACACCGAGCTCTTGGCAAAGCTCTTTGTCCACGCTGTCCTTCGTGACAATGAAACTGGTGATGCCGCGGTGCCCGGGGCCGGGATCGGTGCGCGCGGTGACGGAGAAGATCTCTCCGACCCCCGCGTGGGTGATGAGGCTCTTGGCCCCGTTGAGGAGGAAGTGATCACCCTTGTCCACGGCGGTGGTAACGGTGCCGCCGGCATCGCTGCCCGCGCCCGGCTCGGTGAGGCCGAACCCGCCAATGACCTTTCCCAAGGCCAGCAGCGGAACGTAGGTGTTGCGCTGCGCGTCGGTCCCGAATTCGACGATCGGAGAGGTGCCTAGGTTGGTGTGCGCGCTGATGGTAAGGGCGTGCGACGCGTCCACCTTGGCCATCTCGTGGATGACGATGTAGTAGCTGAGCTGGTCCATCCCCGCCCCGCCCAACTCCTCCGGCCAGGGCACGCCAAGGAGACCCAGCTCACCCATTTTCTTGATGTTTTCCCAGGGGAAGGTCGAGGTGCGGTCCAGCTCGCGGGCCACGGGGGCGACATTGTCGCGGGCGAATTCCGCGACCACTTCGCGCACCTGGCGGTGCTGCTCGGTGAAGTAAAGCGAGTCGTCCATGCTGGAAAATAAGGGGATCAGGGGATCAGGGGATCGGGGCCGGCTCGCAGGCCGCGGGCCAGGATCAGATCGCGCTGCTGCTCGGCACCGAGCTTGAAGAGCGCCTCGCCGACCTCGAGGAAGCCCCATTTACGATAGAACCGGAGCGCCGCCCCGGCCTTT
>CAZYPO010000154.1:0-3135 GCA_964649225.1 uncultured Gemmatimonas sp.
GCGGTCGAGAACGCGCTGCTCAAGGCGCTGGCGCGTGAGCCGGAAGACCGCTTCAAAACGCCGGCTGAGTTCGCCGCGGCGCTCGAGGGCACCGGAGAAGGTCGCTTGGTGCCGGCGGCCAAGCGGCGCCGGAGCACCGCGGTGCTGGTCGCCGCGGCGGTGCTGGCCGTGTTCGGATTCGGACTCACCCGGCTGGCGCGCGTGGGGCACGCGGATGCGATTACCTCGATTGCTATCGCGCCCCGCGCGGACGCCGCGCAGGACACCAGCATCGCCTACCTCACCGAGGGGATCCAGGGCGAGGTCGCGAATCTACTACGGCGGCTGCCACAATTGCGGGTGACCGCGCCGAGCCTGGTCGCGCAGCTCCAGCGCCAGCAGCCCGGGCTCAACTATCTCCAGCTCGGCCAGCAGGTCAAGGTCGGCGCGGTGCTCACCTGGGAGCTGACCCGTGCGCGGGACTCGGTTCTGGTCTCCGCCGAGCTCTTCAAGATTCCCGCTGGGGATCTGCTGTGGAGCCTGCGCTATGCCCGGCCGCTCGCCGAGGTGGCGACCGTTCAGGGCAGCATCGCCCGCATGGTGGCGGACTCGCTCCAGCTCCAACTGACCGGGGTCGAGTACGCGAGCATGGTGCGGACGCCGACCGCGAGCGCCGAGGCCTACGACCTGTACTTGCGCGGGCGCCAGCTGTCGCTGCGAGCCAGTCCCCTGTATGCCGCCGATGCCCAGACCCTGGAGGACTCCGCGGCATACTACGGGAGGAGGGCGATCGCCCTCGATCCCAACTTCGCCGAGGCCCACGGGCTGCTGGGCACCTACTACTTCGTCTCGGCCTTTCGGGGCTGGGGTCCGTTCGTGGAATACATGGACTCTGCCGAGGCGGTGGGGCGGCGGGCATTCGCGCTCGACAGCACGCTGGGCGATCCCTGGGTGAACATGATCAGCAAGGCCATTTACTTCGACGACGACTGGAACGCTGCGCGGGCGGCGGCCAACCGGGCGCTGCGGGCGAGTGCCCACGATGCCCAGGTGCTGCACCAGGCCGGGATCGTCATCGGCGAGGTGGAAGGGCGTGTGGACTCGGCGATCGTGCTGCTGCGGCGCGCGGTGGAGCTTCAGCCGGCGACATTGTTTCTGAATACGCTCGGTGATCTCTACATGCGCGCGGGCCGGTACGATTCCGCGGTCTCGGTGTTACGCCGCGCGCTCGAATTCGATCCCAGCGTGCCCGGGCCGCGCCGGCGGCTCATTCTGAGCCTCGAGCACCTCAACCGGTACGACGAGGCCATCGGGGTCCGGCGCCAGGGCGGAGACAACACGGGCGCCGCGGCCTATGCGCAGGGGTTTGCCGAAGCGGGAGAAGCGGGGTATCAGGGGGTTGGCCGGGAGGACCTGGAGCGCCAGCTCATTCCGCTGCTGGCGCCCCGGGACCGGCCCTACAAACTTCCCGATGACACCGTGCCGCAGCTCAGGGAGGAGAAGATCGCCGCGCTCTATGCCCAGCTGGGCGAGTGGTCGAAGGCGATGGATTGGGTGCTCAAGGAATATCAGCACCGCCCGCGGCGCTTCCGGCTCTTTGTGACCAACCCGGCGTTTCAGGGCTTGCGCAGCGATCCCCGCTTCCTGCCCCTGGTGCGCAAGGAAAGCCTGGAGGCGCTGCTGCGCCGCTAGCGACTCAGCTCTGCTGGCATACGCTATTGAATTCGCGCTGCCTCGCTTTGGGGTCGCCGATCATCTTGAAGAAATCATTCAGAAACGTCTCCGCCTCCTTGACCCGCGCCGGCGTAAGCCCTTTGACGCCCCGCAGCACCCCATAAATCGAGTCCTTCTTCGCGAGGAAGTGGGTCGCAATCTCCGCGAACAGCTCCGGCGGATGGGAGCAGCCGCGGTAGAGCCGGTCGGTCACCCGCTTGATCGGCAGCCGGTAATCAGGCCGCTGATACGGCGCATCCACCATGCCGGTCATGTCGAAGTCATACGCCATGGGATAGAAGGTCATCGAGGTATCGCTCCGCACGATCCGGATGTTGTGCAGCGCGTAGAGCGAAAAATCGGTGTTCCCGATCATGTACTGGAACACATCCATGAGCGCCGCCTGCCGCTCGTCCATGTCGGCCTCGGTGGCCCGCTCCTGCATCACGATCTGGCCACGCACGGTCTTGGCCATGTCGTCATCGTCCTGCAGCCAGAATGCGGGGCGGGTTACGCTGAGCTTGGGATTCTGCGGGTCGGTCCAGTGGACCTCCGCCAGACGCGCCCGCAGGCTCACGGGCGTGAGCAGGTTGTAGATCGGGTAAATGGCGTACTCGATGTAGGTGTTCTGCGTGTACCGGTCGCCGTTCCTGCAGTGGGTCGAGAGCTTGAGCGAGCCCTCGCCGCCGAAGAGCGTCCCCTTGGTCTTCTCCTTGTCGAAATAGACCTTGAGCCCCGGATAGTCACAGCCGCCGCGCTGCAGCTGCAGCCGGAAGCTGCCCCGCGTGGCGAGCTGCACGTCGAGGGAAACGGTATCGCCCTTGTCACCCAGGAACCGCAGCACCGCCGGAAACCGGGTGGTCTTGGCGCTGCTGGTGTCGCGGTCTTTGAAGACCGTCTTGAAATCGGCCTGCAGCCACATCTCTACCGGCTCGGCCGAACGGAAAAGGCGGCTGGGCTTGTGGGGCGCCGTGTCGGGCTTTTCAGCGGGTTTCGCGCCGGCGGGCTGCTGGGCGGCGAGCACTGCGGGCGCGGCAAGGGCGAACGTCAGCCAGTGCGAGAGGGAGCGCATGCGGGGATCTCTTTGGGGGACGCTGAACATGATAGCGCAGCCCGCCGAGTGAAGCGAGGGGCCTGTCTCCCGGCGAGGGACCCCAGGGCCCCAGTATTATCCTGACACTAATCCCTGACCCCTGACCCCTGACAGCTAACCCCAATGCCCTTCACACGCTCCGCCCTCACCGGCTCTCTGCTCGCCACGGTGTTCTGCGCCGCCGGCCCCTCTGGCGGCTCGGCCCCGACACCGGTCCAGGCACGCGCGAAGCCCACCCTGCTCGTGTTCATCACCGTGGACCAGCTGCGCGAGGACTACCTCGAGAAGTGGCGCAGTCAGTTCACGGGGGGATTCAAGCAGCTGCTCGACGGCGGCGCCTTCTTCACCAA
>CAZYPO010000155.1:0-3117 GCA_964649225.1 uncultured Gemmatimonas sp.
GGTTTAAGGCAGCGGTCTTGAAAACCGCCAAGGGGGAAACTCCTTCGTGAGTTCGAATCTCACCCACGCCGTCGCCTCCCCCTAGAGGACACCGGGGCGCGGCCAGGATCAATCCCGTCGACGAAAGCTCGATGCCCGCCCCCAAGCTGATCGGCCATGTCGCCGGCACCACGCCGGCGGAGCTCCGCAGCTCGCGCGGCCACCACCGCGAGCTGCCCCAGGACCTGCTGCGCGATGCCTCTCGCAGAGTGGGGATCATCGCGCTGCTCGGCGGAATGCTCTGGATCCTGGGGACCGCCCTCAAACACCTTGCGTTCAGGGTTATCGCCCCCGACCAGCCCTGGCTCGCCTTCGAGACCTCCGACGCCATCGCGGTGATCAGCGCCGCCGCCTCCTTCGGGTTGGCGTTCTACGCCCGGAAGGGCACCCGCGGCCCCGGATTCATCCTGGATCTTGGGCTGGGCTTCATGGTGTTGACCTCGGTGGCGCTGGGGATCGTCTGGCATTCCGAGACCGTGCCGCTCGACTGGCCCGTCGTCCCCATGATCAGCTGGATTGGGGTGGTGGTGCTGATGTTCGCCGCGATCATCCCGAGTGCGCCGTCCAAAACGCTGCTTTCCGGGCTCATCGCGGTCTCGATGAATCCGCTCGGGATGCTGCTCGCCAAGACAAGCGGCAGGTGGGACTACGGCTCCCACGGCAATCTCCTCCTGATGCACTACCCCGATTATCTCCTGGTGGGTGTCGCGGTGGTGATCTCCGCTGTCGTGACCCGGCTGGGCCAGCAGGTCACCAAGGCGCGCGAGCTGGGGAGCTACCAGGTGGGTGACCTGCTCGGCGAAGGGGGCATGGGGCAGGTCTACCTGGCCACGCACCGCATGCTGGCAAGGCCCGCCGCGATCAAGCTGATCCGGCCGGAGACCATCGGCGGCAGCGATACGGCCGCGCGGGAGCTCGCGGTCAAGCGCTTCCACCGCGAGGCCGAGGTCGCCGCGAATCTGCGCTCGCCGCACACGGTCGAGCTCTACGATTTCGGGGCAACGGAAGACGGGACGCTGTACTTCGTGATGGAGTTGCTGGATGGGGTCAATCTGGAGACGCTGGTGCGGGAGCACGGCCCGTTGCCGGCCGATCGCGTGGTGTACATCCTCCGGCAGGTTTGCGAATCATTGGAAGAGGCGCACGCGCGCGGGCTGGTGCATCGCGACATCAAGCCGGCCAATCTCCACATCGGCCGGCTCGGATTGCGGCACGACTTCGTCAAAGTCTTGGATTTCGGGCTGGTCAAATCAGTGCAGTCGCGGACGGGCGAGAGCTCCCTCGCCACGGCGACCGGCATGACGCCGGGCACTCCCGATTACATGGCACCTGAGATGACACTGGGTGACAACATCGACGGGCGAGCCGATCTCTACGCGCTGGGCTGCGTCGCCTATTTCCTGCTCACCGGCAAGCTGATTTTCGAGTCCAGCAATGTGTTTCATGCGATCGCGCGGCATCTGAACGATGTGCCGGTTCCACCCTCGGTCCGGGCAGGGATCGCGGTGCCGCCCGCGCTGGAACAACTGGTGCTGGCCTGCGTCGCGAAACACCCGGAGCAGCGCCCTGCTACCGCCGGGGAGCTCAACCGCGCGCTTGCTGGCGTCGCGGTCGAGCCCTGGGGGGAGGAACAGGCGGCTGCCTGGTGGAGCTCCCGGTCCTCCCCCGGCTAGCCCCTAGCGCGGTGGGTTCCCGCCATTGCTCGTGATGCGGTGTGCCGCCTCGTCATTGACGAACAGCGTCCGCAACATCCGCGCGAAGGTCGTCTGCAGCGCGTCGTAGTCGCGGCCCGGGACGGTAAACAAAACATAGATCACGTGGCCGTCGGGCAGGCCGCGTGTGTGCACGGTCACCCGCTCCTCTTCCCCCGTTACCGGCGAGCGCCCGGACAACAGCACCGAGAATCCCGGTGCTGCATCGATCCGCTCGGCGCGGGCGGGGCCGGCCTCGGCGCTCAGATAGGGGTTTGAGGACAGGACGGTGCTCACCAAGTCATCGGTGGCATCTTCGAGCGCCGCGCGCGGCGTGGTCCGGTCCTCGAACGGCACATAGCTCCGCTGCAGACTGCCGCTCCAGCGATCCGCCGCGCCCGCGAACGGTGAGTAGTGGTTGACGATCACCCCGTAGAGCATGACCTGCCGCCCGTCGCTCCGGGCAATGACTCCGCCCTCAGGCGCCAGGGATACCGCCAGCCCCGACGGATAGGCGTTCCAGTTGTCGGGATAGTCGATCGTGAAAAAGCCGGCAGGGTGCTCGAAGCGCAGGAAGCGGGACGAAGGAGGATCCACCCGCGCGACCACTACACCGCGGACCAGGGTGTCCAGGCTGGGCGAGATGCTCGACTGGGCCACGATCTGCTGGGATCCCGCAGCGGGCAGCCTGCGCAGTCCGGTGCGTATCGCGTCGAAGCCGCCCAGGACCGTGGTCTTTCCGCTGGCGAGCGTCGCTGCCTGCTGGCGGATCCGGGCTTCCCGGTCGGCCGAGGCCGGGTGGTCGCTCAAGAACTGCGCCACCTTGCTCGGGTTGCTGCTCTGCGCGGTGCGCAGCAGCTCGAACAGGCTGGCCATGGCCAGCGGATCGTAACCCGCGCGGGACATGATCTGCGCGCCCACCAGGTCGGCCTGATACTCGTCGTCGCGGCTGAACTTGAGGAACACCACGTTCAGACCGACGCCGCCGATGGCATTCACCACGTTCGAAGTGTTGGCGGACCTCCCCAGCAATCCGCCCAGAATGCCAAGCCCGGACTGGGCGAGATAGGCCTTGGAGGCCTGATGGGTCCCGTGGCGCAGCGCCACGTGCGACATCTCGTGGGCAAGCACTCCGGCCAGCTCGGCCTCGTTGCGCGCGGTCTCGAGCAAGCCGCGATTGACGTACATGGGGCCACCGGGCAGCGCGAACGCGTTGACCTCGGCAGCGTTCACGGCCTTGATCTGATAGGGGAATTTCGCTCCAGGAGCGTAGGCGGCCAGCCGGGTCACCATGCGGTTGAGATAGCGATCCGTGTTGCGGTCATTGAGCAGCCGGAGCTGCTTCTCGGCCTCGACGGCGGACTGCCTCCCGATCTCGATATCCTGG
>CAZYPO010000156.1:0-3113 GCA_964649225.1 uncultured Gemmatimonas sp.
AAGCTCGACGCGCTGGAGCCCTTCCATCCCGAGCGGATGGCCGGACGGATCCTCCAGCAGGGCGATATTCTCACACTGGTGGAGAAGGCCCAGGCCGCGGTCAATGAAGAGGATGCCAAGCGGCTGGCGAAGAAGGCGGTGTCCCGGAAGGGGCTCGATTTCCAGGACTTCCTGACCGCCCTGAAGCAAATGAGTCGGCTGGGGCCGCTCAAGAACGTGCTGGGCATGCTGCCGGGGGTGAATCCGGCCATGCTGAAGGGCGCGAATCTGAGCGATGATCGGCTCAAGCACGTCGAGGCCATCGTCTTGTCGATGACGCCGGCCGAGCGAGCCGATCCCGACCTGCTGAGCGGCTCGCGCCGCCTGCGGATTGCCAAGGGCTCGGGCCGCACGGTGCAGGAAGTGAATCAGTTGCTGGCGCAGTTCAAGCAGATGCAGAAAGTCATGAAGGTCGCGGGCAAGCCGGGCGCGAAACTCCCTTTCGGTCCCCGGTTTCCCGGTTCATAACCCGGGAAGAAAGACAGCCGCATGAGCACGCGCATTCGCCTCCGCAAGATCGGCCGTAAAAAACTGCCGCTCTATCGCATCGTGGTCGCCGACAAGGAATCGCCCCGGGACGGGCGCTTCATCGAGATTCTCGGCACCTACGATCCCAAGCAGGAAGGCGCCAAGAAGGTCGTGGTCGACGTCGAAAAGGCGAAGAGCTGGCTGGCCAAGGGAGCGACGCCCACCGATACGGTGCAGGCGCTGCTCAAGTCGGCCGGCGTCATCTCCGCCCCGGCCTGATGCCGGCGGAGGAGGCGCGCCACCTCGTGGTGGGGCGGCTCCGGAAACCGCACGGCCTCAAGGGCGACTGCACGGTCTTCCCGCTCACCGACCAGCCGGCCGAGGTGTTTGCGCCGGGTCGCGAGGTGTGGCTGAAGAATCTGGCGGGCGAGGTGGTGGCCGGGCCACTGGTGGTGGAGCGGAGCCGATCCTATCATCGCGAGTGGCTGGTGGCGTTCCGGGAACATCTCCGGATCGAGGCGGTGGAACCCTGGAGAGGACATTTCGTCACCGCGGAATCCACGGCGCTGCGTCCCCCGGCCGACGGTGAGGTTTACCTTCACGAGCTCGCGGGCTTCGCGGTGCAGGACGCCGCCGGTGTCGCGCTGGGATTGGTGACGCGCACGGTGGATACCCCCACCGGCCTGATGCTCGAAGTGCAGGGACCAAAACGAGAATTCCTGATGCCGTTCAAGAAGGAGTTCGTGGTGGAGCTGGATCCTATGGGCAAGCGGCTGGTGGTGAAATTGCCGGCTGGACTCACGGAGCTTTAGGCCGCTGCCTGCTACGGTATGTTGACGATCAATGTCGTCACCCTGTTTCCTGAAGCGCTTCAGCCGATGCTGGGCGCGAGCATCCTGGGGCGGGCGGCTCGAGAGGGACTGGTCCGCTACCGACTCATCCAGCTGCGCGACTTCAGCCACGACCGGCATCAGACCGTGGACGACACGCCGTACGGCGGCGGCGCGGGAATGGTGCTCAGGCCGGAACCCTTCTTCGAGGCGGTGGAGTCGCTGGGCGCCGATCGTCAGGGACCGATTGTATTGTTCTCGGCGCGGGGAACGCAGTTCGCGCATCGGCGCGCCGTGCGGTACTCGCTCGAGCCCGAGCTGACCCTGCTCTGCGGACACTATAAGGACGTGGATCAGCGGGTGGTCGACGGGTTGGGCGCCGAGGAAATCTCGCTGGGCGACTTTGTGCTGAGCGGGGGCGAGCCGGCGGCCCTCTGCGTGATCGACGCCGTGGTCCGGCTGCTGCCGGGTGCCCTCGGCGATCACGAGTCGGCCAGCGGCGATTCGCATTATGATGGGCTGCTGAGCCCGCCCAGCTATACCAGGCCGCCGCTCTATCGCGGCCTCGCGGTTCCGGAGGTGCTCCGCTCCGGGAATCACGCGGAGATCGCCGCGTGGCGGCAACAGGAGGCGGAGCGGCTGACCGCGGAGCGACGGCCCGACCTGTGGGCCAGGTGGCATTCTGAGGAAGGAGACGACCATGAATCGCGTGAAGACGATCGCCCGTGAGGGCTTGCGGACGGACCTCCCGCTCTTTGCGGCGGGCGATACGGTGCGGGTGATGGTGCGGGTTCGCGAAGGGGACAAGGAGCGCTTGCAGGCCTTCGAAGGCATCTGCGTGGCGCGCCGGGGCGGCGGCATCGACGAGACCTTCACGGTGCGGAAGCTTTCCGCCGGGGTCGGGGTCGAGCGGATCTTCCCGCTGCACGGTCCCTCGATCGGCTCGATCGAGCTGGTGCGGCGCGGCCGCGTCCGGCGCGCCAAGCTCTACTATCTCAAGGCGCTGTCGGGCAAAGGTGCCCGGATCCGGGAGAAGAAAGAGCAATAGGCCGTGCCGACGCTCCAGCGGGAGCGGCTCGCGTGGGCCGGGCAGCAGTTGTTGATTGGAGTCGATGAGGCAGGCCGCGGTCCCCTGGCAGGACCGGTGGTGGCCGCGGCCGTGGTGTTTCCGCCCGGCATGCGGCGGATCGCCGGCGTCCGCGACAGCAAGACCATCCCGCTCGAGCGGCGCGAAAAGCTGGCCCTGCTGATCCGCGCCCGCGCGATCCGCATCGGAATCGGCGCGGCGTCCAATCGCGAGATCGACCGGGTGAACATCCGGGTCGCGACGGCGCTGGCCATGCGGCGGGCGGTGAGCCGGTTGCTCGGGTTGGGATCCCTGCCTCCCGGCTACCACCTTGTCATCGACGGTCTCCCGCTCCCCGAAATCGGCTTTCCCCATGAGGCTGTGGTGGACGGCGATGCCGACTGCTACAGCGTGGCGGCGGCGAGCATCCTGGCCAAGACGGTGCGCGACCGGATCATGCGGTGCCTGGCGCAGCGCTATCCGAACTATGGCTGGGACACCAACGTGGGGTACGGGACCCCGGAGCACCTCGACGGGATCTGCCGCTCGGGAGCGACGCGGCACCACCGGGTGAGCTTCGCGCCGATGGCGCAACATGAGTTGTGGGGTTGAGAATCTCTTACTTTACAAGCAGCGGGGGCGTAGCTCAGTTGGTAGAGCAGCGGGCTTTTAACCCGTAGGTCGTGGGTTCGAGTCCCACCGCCCTCATT
>CAZYPO010000157.1:0-3065 GCA_964649225.1 uncultured Gemmatimonas sp.
GCGGTCGAGAACGCGCTGCTCAAGGCGCTGGCGCGTGAGCCGGAAGACCGCTTCAGAACGCCGGCCGAGTTCGCCGCGGCGCTCGAGGGCACCGGAGAAGTTCGCTTGCTGCCGGCGGCCAAGCGGCGCCGGAGCACCGCGGTGCTGGTCGGCGCGGCGGTGCTGGCCGTGGCCTCATTCGGACTCACCCGGCTGGCGCGCGTGGGGCACGCGGATGCGATTACCTCAATTGCTATCGCGCCCCGCGCGGACGCCGCACAGGATACCAGCATCGCCTACCTCACCGAGGGGATCCAGGGCGAAGTGGCCAACCTGTTGCGGCGGCTGCCGCAATTGCGAGTGACCGCGCCGAGCCTGGTCGCGCAGCTCCAGCGCCAGCAGCCGCAGCTCAACTACCTCCAACTGGGCGAACAGCTCAAGGTCGGCGCGGTGCTGACCTGGGAGCTGACCCGGGCGCGGGACTCGGTTCTGGTCTCCGCCGAGCTCTTCAAGATTCCCGCCGGGGATCTGCTATGGAGCCTGCGCTATGTCCGGCCGCTTGCCGAGGTGGCAACCATCCAGGGCAGCATCGCCCGCATGGTGGCAGACTCGCTCCGGCTCCAACTGACCGGGGTCGAGTACGCGAGCATGGTGCGGACGCCGACCGCGAGCGCCGAGGCCTACGACCTGTACTTGCGCGGGCGCCAGCTGTCGCTGCGAGCCAGTCCCCTGTATGCCGCCGATGCCCAGACCCTGGAGGACTCCGCGGCATACTACGGGAGGAGGGCGATCGCCCTCGATCCCAACTTCGCCGAGGCCCACGGGCTGCTGGGCACCTACTACTTCGTCTCGGCCTTTCGGGGCTGGGGTCCGTTCGTGGAATACATGGACTCTGCCGAGGCGGTGGGGCGGCGGGCGTTCGCGCTCGACAGCACGCTGGGCGATCCCTGGGTCAACATGATCAGCAAGGCCATTTACCTCGACGACGACTGGAACGCTGGGCGGGCAGCGGCCAACCGGGCGCTGCGGGCGAGTGCCCACGATGCCCCGGTGCTGCACCAGGCCGGGATCGTCATCGGCGAGGTGGAAGGGCGCGTGGACTCGGCGATCGTGCTGCTGCGGCGCGCGGTGGAGCTTCAGCCGGCGACACTGTTTCTGAATACGCTCGGTGATCTCTACATGCGCGCGGGCCGGTACGATTCCGCGGTCTCGGTGTTACGCCGCGCGCTCGAATTCGATCCCAGCGTGCCCGGGCCGCGCCGGCGGCTCATTCTGAGCCTCGAGCACCTCAACCGGTACGACGAGGCCATCGGGGTCCGGCGCCAGGGCGGAGACAACACGGGCGCCGCGGCCTATGCGCAGGGGTTTGCCGAAGCGGGAGAAGCGGGGTACCAGCGGGTTCGGCGCGAGGACCTGCAGCGCCAGCTGGTTCCGCTGCTGGCGCCTCTGAACCGGCCCTACAAACTTCCGGATGATACCGTGCCGCAGCTCAGGGAGGAGAAGATCGCCGCGCTTTATGCGCAGCTGGGCGAATGGTCGAAAGCGATGGATTGGGCGCTCACGGAATATCAGCACCGCCCGCGGCGCTTCCGGCTCTTCGTAACCAACCCGGCGTTTCAGGGGCTTCGCAGCGACCCCCGTTTCCTGCCGCTGGTCCGGCGGGAAGGGCTCGAGGGTCTGCTGCGGAACTAGCTAGTGGCCGCAGGGCTGATTGAACACCCGCCGCACCGTGCCAGGATCGCTGAGCTCTTTGTAGAACTCGTCCAGGAAACTCTCCGCCTCTTTGAGGCGGGCCGGCGCCAGGCCCTTGATCTCCCGCAGTTGGCCGTAGATCGAGTCCTTCTTGGCCTTGAAGGGCTCCACCGCCTGGCTCAGCACCTCGGGCGGATGACAGCCGCCGCGATAGAGCCGGTCGGTGGTGCGCTTGATGCCGAGCCGGTAATCCGGCGTGGCGTAGGGCGCATCGACCAGCCCCGACCAGTCGAAATCGTAGGCCATCGGGTAGTAGCTCATCGAGGTGTCAGTCTGCACGATCCGGTAGTTGTGCAAATAGCTCAGGGAATAGTCGGTGTTCCCGATCATGTATTGAAAAATGTCGGTGATGGCCATCTGCCTGGGATCCATCTCGGAGCCTTTCCCCCCCTGCTGCATCAGGATCTTGCCCCGCACCTCCTTCGCCATGTCCTCGTCGTCCTGGGTCCAGAAGCCCGGCCGGGTGAGGGTGAATTTCGGGTTGTTGGGGTCGAGCCAAGTGATGTTGGCCAAGCGGGCCTTGAGACTAACCGGGGTCAGCAGGTGATACATCCCGTAAATGGCGTACTCCACGTAGATGTTCTGGGCGTGGCGCTCCCCCTTCATGCAATGGGGGGTCAGTTTGAGGGAGCCCTCGCCGCCAAACGGGGTGCCTTTGGCCTTTTCCTTGTCGAAATAGACCTTGAGGGGAAGGAACTCGCAGATCCGCAACCGGAAGTGGCCCCGGGTCGATAGCTGGACGTCGAGCGTCGTGGTATCGTCCTTCTCGCCGACGTACTTGAGCGTCGCGGGGTACCGCTTGGTGCTCATGGAGTCCCGGTCCTTGAACACCGTCTTGAAATCGGCCTGCAGTAACATTCCGAGCGGCTCCTTGGCGCGGAAGAGCCGGGTGGGCTTATGGGGAGTGGAATCCGGCGTCTGGGCAACCAGCATGGCCGGGAGGGCCAATGCCAGGGGAAGGCAGCGGGCGAGGAATTGCATGCGAGAGCTCCGGGGGATCCGAGTCCGATGATAGCGAATCGAGAGGGGCGGCGCGAGGGGGCCTCCTCTCGCGGCGGGCGCCGGTGATCCAGTATTATCCCCGGCTCCCTAACCCATCCCTAGCCCCCAATCTTCGTGCCCCTTTCCCGTCCCGCGCTAACCGGCTCGCTCATCGGCGCCCTCTTCTGCGCCACTCCGGTCTCGAGCCCAGCACCGGTTCAAGCCCGCGCGAAGCCCGCCCTGCTGGTGTTCATCACCGTGGACCAGCTACGCGAGGACTACCTCGAGAAGTGGCGCGGTCAGTTCACGGGGGGATTCAAGCAGCTGCTCGACGGCGGCGCCTTCTTCACCAA
>CAZYPO010000158.1:0-3043 GCA_964649225.1 uncultured Gemmatimonas sp.
CGCGCCATGCTGACCGCGCTGCTGGCCGACCACGAGGCGGTCATCCAGACGCTTCGCGCCGACCTCGCGACCGCAATGGACAAGTTCGGCGATGCGGGCACCAGCGATTTCCTCACCGGCTTAATGGAGAAGCACGAAAAGATGTCCTGGATGCTCCGCGCCTTTTTGGAAGCCTAGGAGATTTGATCGCCCCCTCACCCTACCCTCTCCCCCTCGACTGGGGAGAGGGAGGCCTTCTGTCCCCTCGCCCCCGCAGGAGCAGAGGTAGTCTCTCTGATCCCCTCGCCCCCGCAGGAGCAGAGGCAGTCTCTCTGATTCCCTCGCCCCCGCCGAGGGGGAGAGGGTAGGGTGAGGGGGAGTAGCGGGCGCGCTACTTCGCGTCCGGCAGTCCCGCTGCTTTGCGGATCTTCGCGAGCTGTCCCGCGTGGTCGTTCCAGTGGTACTCGAAGAGCGCGCCGACGTAGGTCGGGATGTCGACCTCGTCGGTGCCCATGATCTCCTTGAACAGCGGGATGCGCGACTTGCGGCTGAGCTCCGCCTCGCTGAGCCCGTCGAGATAGGCCATCACCTCGCGCCGCTGGGCGTCGAGGGCGTCCATGTACTGCTTGAGGGTCATGGCCTTGCGCTCGCCGCTGACGTCGGTCTCGCTCGGCTTGATGTCGATCACGGGCAGGTTCTGGTGGGCGAAGGCCTTGAGCACCGGCACGGGCTTCCAGCCGGGCTCGAAGAGCAGGTGGCAGAGGACCTCGCGCGCGGTCCACTGTCCCGGAGCGTCGCTCTTGTCGAGATGCGGCTCCATGCCCTGGAGCTGCGCTTTGAGATGCGCCCAAGCCTTGTCGGTGCGGCCGCGGAGATCGTTGACTTTCGCGTGTGCCATGGCTCGGATCCTCCTGTGCGTGATTCTACCGCACTATTGAATCACCTGATCCGTCCGCAGCAGGAGCGAGTGCGGGATCGTCAGCCCGAGCGCTTTGGCGGTCTTGAGGTTGATCACCAGCTCGAACTTCGTGGGCCGCTCGATTGGGAGGTCGGCGGGCTTGGCGCCCTTGAGGATCTTGTCGACGTAGACGGCGGCATGGCGGAACAGGTCGGGGTGGTCAGCGCCATAACTGACCAAGCCTCCTGCTTCCACATACTCAGGTGAACCGACGACGGTCGGTAGCCGGTGCTTCATGGCCAGTTCGGCGAGCTGCTTACGGTGGGAGAAGAACAGCGGACTCGGGGCGATGCTGAGCGCTCCGGCGCGACCCCGGACCACGGTGGCGAACGCCGCCTCGATCTCGGCGGGGCCGCGCACGGGAACGCTGTGTATGGTGAAACCCGCCGTCTTGGCTGCGGCTTCGGTCCCGTCCACGGCGAGACGGGAGGCCAGGGTCGTTTCGTCCCTAAGGATCGCGATGCGGGCCGCGCGTGGCGCCACGATCCTCAGGAGCTCGAGTCGCTTGGCAGCCAGCTCGCTGTTGATGGTGGTCATCCCCGTGACGTTACCGCCCGGCTGCCTGAGACTGGCAACGAGCCCGACCGCCACCGGATCCGACCCGGTGGCCATCACGATCGGGATGGTCGCGGTCGCCCGCTTCGCCGCAAGCGCGGAGGTCGACGCTGCCGTGACGATAACGTCCACCTTGAGGCCGACGAGCTCGGCAGCAAGCTTCGAGAGTCGGTCGCTGTCGTCCTGCGCCCAGCGCGCCTCAAAGGTGACGTTCTGTCCCTCCACGTACCCGAGCTCGCGCATCCGTTGACGGAACACATTCCACCAGCCCTGCCGGGCAGCATCGGGCACGCTGGACTCGAGCAGACCGATCCGGAAGACCTTCCCCGCCTGCTGCGCCTCGACGGCCCGCGCCGCGGCGAGAAGGCCGCCGGCCAGGGTGCAGATGAACGCTCGACGGCTGGTCACTCGATCACCTGATCCGCCCGCCCTAGCACCGACTGCGGGATCGTCAGGCCGAGGGCCTTGGCGGTCTTGAGGTTGATGACGAGTTCGAACGTCGTGGGCTGCTCGACGGGGAGGTCGGCGGGCTTCGCGCCCTTGAGGATCTTGACCACATGGACAGAAGTGTGACGGTAGAGACTCAAGGTCTCAGGGCCGTAGCTCATCAAGCCGCCGGCGTCCACGAAATCTCGAACCGGGTACATCGCGGGTAAGCGATGCTTGGCTGCGAGATCGATGACTCGGACGCGGTGAAGTATGAAGAAAGTCGCGATCGTCGTGAGGAGTCCCTGGGCACTGTCCTTGGCTGCGGCGCTGAACGCGGCCTGGAGATCATCCGCGGTCCGGATGCCTCGATTCTGCAGGCGAAGCCCCATCGTGCCAGCCGCCTGTTCCATCTCCTGTACTTGTAACGCCACGTTTGGGTCCGTGAGCAGCGACAGTACGGCCACCCGGGAGAGATCCGGCACGGCTTCCTTCAGGAGCTGAAGGCGCTTGCTGCTGAGCCCGGAGGCCATGACCGTCTGCCCTGTAACGTTTCCGCCAGGTCGTGCGAGGCTGGCCACGATTCCCGTGCCAACGGGATCCGCGATTGGCCCCGTGACGATCGGGATAGTCGCAGTTGACTGCTTGGCAGCCAGGGCGCCCGGCGTCGTGTACGCGACGATGATGTCCGGCTTGAGGCGAACGCACTCGGCGGCGAGCGCGGGGAATCGCTCGTACTGGCCGTCCACCGAAAGAAAGATGATGGTGATGTTGCGCCCATCCACGTAGCCCAAGTCGCCGAGACCTCGGATGAACGCGTTGTATCTTGTCGCCCATGGTGACGAGAGTGAATCAGCCGCAAGAACACAGAGCCGAGGCACTCTCGCCTGCTGCGCCTCGGCGGCCCGCGGCGCGGCGAGAAGGCCGCCGGCCAGGCTACAGATGAACGCTCGACGGCTCGTCACTCAATCACCTGATCCGCCCGCCCCAGCAGCGACTGCGGAATCGTCAGGCCGAGGGCCTTGGCGGTCTTGAGGTTGATCACCAGCTCGAACTTCGTCGGCTGCTCGACGGGCAGGTCGGCGGGCTTGGCGCCCTTGAGAATCTTGTCCACGTAGGTCGCGG
>CAZYPO010000159.1:0-3030 GCA_964649225.1 uncultured Gemmatimonas sp.
GCGTCCAGCTCCTCAAGACCTTCGCCGACCAGGCCGTCATCGCCATCGAGAACGTGCGGCTGTTCACCGAGCTGCAGACGAGCAACCGCGAGCTCACCACGGCACTGGAGCAGCAGACCGCCACCAGCGAAGTCCTCAAGGTGATCAGCCGCTCGACCTTTGACTTGCAACCCGTGCTGGAAACCCTGGTCGAGAACGCGGCGCGACTCTGCGGCGCCAGCACCGGAGTCATCTTCAGGTTTGACGGAGAGGTCTTTCGATGGTGGGCCGATTATGGGTCGTCTCCCGTGCTCAGAGATTTCCAGGAGCGAAATCCGATCCGTCCCGGGCGAGGCTCCGTCATCGGGCGCGCCGCGCTCGAGCGCCGGACGGTTCACGCCACTGACGTTCTGGCGGACCCCGAGTTCGAGCAGACTGAAGCACAGAAGGTCGGCAACTTCAGGACCTTGCTGGGAGTCCCCATGCTCAGGGAGGGCGTCCTTCTCGGAGTCTTCAGCCTGCAAAAACACGAGGTCCAGCCCTTCACGGACAAGCAGATCGAGCTGGTCACGACCTTCGCCGATCAGGCGGTGATTGCCATTGAAAACGTGCGGCTCTTCAACGAGCTGGAGGGCCGTAACCGCGACCTGACGGCGACGGGCGAGATCCTGCGGGTGATCAGCAGCTCCCCGACCGACGTCCAGCCGGTCTTCGACACGATCGTGAGAAGTGCCGTGAGGTTGTGCGACGGGCTCTTCAGCGCGCTCTTTCAGTTCGACGGCGAGCTGCTCCATCATGTCGCCCATCACAACTTTACCCCCGAGGCTCTCGAGGAGATGCACCGCATATTCCCGACGCGCCCGACGCAAGCCCTCCTGCCAGGGCGGGCGATCCTGGAGCGCGCGGTGGTCCACATACCCGACGTCCTTGAGCTCGATCCGGAGTTCCGGGTTCAAGCCGTGGCCCGCACGCTCGGCTTTCGGAGCGGTCTCTGGGTACCGATGCTGCGGGAGGGTGCTCCCATCGGCGTCATCGTGGTGGCGCGCGCCGAGGCCGGGCTGTTCTCGGACGACCAGATCGCGTTGCTCAAGACCTTCGCAGACCAGGCCGTCATCGCGATCGAGAACGTGCGCCTCTTCAAGGAACTGGAGGGGAAGAACCGCGAGCTGACCTCCGCGCTCGACCAGCAGACGGCGACGAGCGAGATCCTCCGCACCATCTCCAGCTCGCCGACCGACATCCAGCCGGTGTTCCAGACGATCCTCGACAGCGCCAAGCGGCTGCTCGGCGCGTTCTCGGCGATGGTTGTGCAGCGGGTGGGCGACGAGCTACACCTCGCTGCGTTGAGCTCCGTCAGCGAAGCGGGCGACGCGAGAGTCCGGCAGGCCTTCCCGATCCCCATCGGGGACGCCTCGACAGCCCGGCCGATCCTCATGCCGATTCTCAGTCGCCAGCCATTCGTGATCAGCGACGCGGAAACCCAGCCGGACGTGGGCGAAGCGACGCGAGAAATCGCACGCGCACGGGGCTACCGCAGCCAGCTTGTCGTACCCTTGCTGCGCGAGCACAGCGCCGTCGGGATCATTTCGGTCACGCGCCGGGAAGCGGGCGGCTTCACTCAGGACGAGATCGCGCTGCTCCAGACCTTCGCCGACCAGGCGGTGATCGCGATCGAGAACGTGCGCCTGTTCAAGGAGCTGGAGGCGCGCAACCGGGATCTGACCGTCGCCCTCGAACAGCAGACGGCCACCGGCGAGATCCTGCGGGTGATCAGCCAGTCGCAGACCGACGTGCAGCCGGTCTTCGACACGATCGTCAGAAGCGCCGTGAGATTGTGCGACGGACTCTTCAGCACGCTCTTTCAGTTCGACGGCGAGCTGCTCCATCTTGTTGCCGCGCACAACCTCACCCCCGAAGCTCTCGGAGAGCTGCGTCGCATGTTCCCGATGCGCCCAACCCGAGCTTTCGTGGCAGGGCGGGCAATCCTCGAGCGCGCGGTGGTCCACATCTCCGATGTCGAGCTCGAGCCGGAGTCCCAGCAGCGAGCCGTTGCCCGCGCGATCGGCTGGCGAAGCGCACTCATTGTCCCAATGCTGCGAGAGGGCGCTCCCATTGGCGTGATCACGGCGGCGCGCGCCGAGGCCGGGCCGTTCTCCGACAGTGAGATCGAGCTGTTGAAGACCTTCGCCGATCAGGCGGTAATCGCCGTGGAGAACGTCCGCCTGTTCAAGGAGCTGCAAGCGCGGACGGGCGAGCTGACGCAGTCGGTCGAGAAGCTGACGGCGCTGGGCGAGGTCAGCCGGGCGGTGAGCTCGACGTTGGACGTCGAGACGGTGCTCAACACGATCGTTTCCCGCGCCAGCCAGCTGGCCGGCGCCGCCGGCTGCTCGATCTACGAGTACGACGAAAGCGCCGAGCGGTTCGAGTTACGCGCGACCCACAATGATGACACCGAGTTCGTCGAGGCCCTCCGGGCGGTGCCCCTCCGGAAGGGCGAAGGGCTCATGGGGCGAGCGGCCGAGATGCGCGAGCCTGTCCAGGTCCCGGACATCACCCAGCCCGGGGCCTACCAGAGCAGTGTGCGGGAGACCCTCATCCGGTTCGGGTACCGGGCGGTCCTCTCCGTGCCCCTCCTCCGCGAGGACCAGATCATCGGCAGCCTGTCCTTCAACCGCAAGGCGCCGGGCGAGTTTCCCCCGGAGGTCGTGGACGTCCTGAAGACATTCGCCACCCAGTCCGCCCTGGCGATCCAGAACGCGCGGCTTTTCCGTGAGATCGCGGACAAGAGCGCCCAGCTCGAGGCGGCGAGCCGTCACAAGTCGGAGTTTCTCGCCAACATGTCGCACGAGCTACGGACGCCGCTCAACGCGATCATCGGCTTCTCCGAGGTGCTGAACGAGCGGATGTTCGGCGAGCTGAACGACAAGCAGGCCGAGTACCTGAAGGATATCCACGCCTCGGGCACCCATCTCCTGTCCTTGATCAACGACATCCTCGATCTCTCGAAGGTCGAGGCGGGGCGGATGGAGCTGGAGCTGTCGGACTTCGACC
>CAZYPO010000160.1:0-2916 GCA_964649225.1 uncultured Gemmatimonas sp.
GGGACGAACACCCAGTCGAGCGGGTGACTGCCCAGCCGCATCCACTCGCGCGCGGCACCCATCGCGGACACCACGACGTCGTCCCTGCCGCGCAGCGCGTGAAGGGCGCGGAGCGCCGCGACGAGGTCCATCCCGCTCACGCTTTGCCCTCCGCGATGAGAATGGCGCCCGGCCGGGCGGCCGCGCGGCAGGCGTCGAGATGGGCAGCCATCAGGCCGTGCTGCTCCGGTGCGGTGATGAGCAGGTAGTCGATCTGCCAGGCGCGGAGGATCGGCTCGGTGAACACGAGGCAGGTGTCGCCCGGCAGGGTATCCTGGTTGAGATAGCTGCGATAGCCGATGATGCTCGGGATGGGGAGCTTCCAGTCGTGCAGCACGTTGCGCAGCGCGTCGCCCGACTCGAAGAGCCCGGTGCACTGGATCATCACCAGCGGACGCGCTCCCCCCAGGTACAGTCCGGCGGCGACGGCCCAGGCCTCGCCCTCGCGGCACACGCGCAGCAGCCCGATGCCGCTCCGCTCAATGGCGTGCTCCCATTGGCCGACCGTGCTGTCGGGCACCGTGACGACGTGGGTGATGCCGCAGTCGATCAGCAACGAGGCGATGCGCTCGCCCGAGAACATGGAGGGGGATTGGGTCGCCACATCCATATATTAGTGTACGACATACAGCCCCGGGAGACTTCGCATGGGCCTGGCCCTCTTCGCCGGGGTCCTGATCGTCGGCTTCGGCATCTGGACCTTCAATCGGCTGACCCAGCTGCGCCAGCTGGCCGACAATGCCTGGGCCGACATCGACGTGCAGCTCAAGCGTCGGCACGACCTGATTCCGTCGGTGGTCGCGGTGGTCAAGGGCCATGCCGGCTACGAACGAGGCACGCTCGAGGCGGTGGTCGACGCACGGAACCGCGCGCTCCAGGCCAGCGGTCCCGCTGCGAAGGCCGACGCCGAGACGCCGGTGGCCGGATCGCTGCAGCGCATCTTCGCGATCGCGGAAGCGTATCCCGAGCTGCGGGCGGCGGAGAGCTTCCGCGAGCTCCAGCGCACCTTGAGCGACGTCGAGGACCACCTGCAGAACGCCAGGCGGTATTACAACGCGGTGGTGCGCGACCTCAACACCCGGATCGCGCAGTTCCCCGCCAACCTGGTCGCGGGGCTGCTCCGGTTCGAGCCGCGGGAATTCTTCGGGCTGGACGATGCGTCGGAACGCGCGGTGCCCACGGTCGATGCCGGTGGCTTCGCATGAGGGCCGGCCTTCTGCTGCTGGCGGCCCTGGCGGCCGCACCCGCGGCGGCCCAGCGCTCCTTCGTCATCGAGCGGTTCGACGCGACGATCCGGGTCGAGCCTTCCGGCGACATCGACGTCACCGAGTCGATCAGCCCGCGATTCTCCGGCTCCTGGAACGGCATCATCCGCTCTACCCCGGTGGAGTACCGCACGCCGCAGGGCTTCAACTGGACCCTCGGGGTGAAGCTGGTCAGTGTCACCGACGCGAGCGGCCAGCCGCTCCGGACCGAGACCACGCGCGAGCGGCACTACCTCAAGTACAAGGTCTGGATTCCGGGAGCGCAGGACGCCACCCGGACGATCGTGCTGCACTACCGCGCCAGCAACGGCCTCCGGTTCTTCGAAGATCACGATGAGCTGTACTGGAATGTCACCGGCGACGAATGGGATGTGCCGATCGAGTCGGCCTCGGCCACGGTCGAACTTCCGCCGGGCGCCCAGGGAGTGCGGGCCATCGCGTTCAACGGCGTGTACGGCTCAGTCGCTCGCGACGCCCGGGTCGAAACGGCCGGCGCCGTGGTCCGGATCACCCTGCTGCACCGGCTCGAGTTTCACGAGGGGCTCACCGCGGTGGTGGGCTGGAACAAGGGGCTCGTCGCGGAGCCGACCGCGACGCAGCGGGTCGGCGGGTTTCTGCGGAGCAACTGGCCGCTGCTTTTTCCGGTCCTGGTTTTTCTCGGCGCCTTCTTCCGTTGGCGGCGGCGCGGGCGGGACCCGCGGCAGCGCCCCATCGCGGTGCAGTACGACCCGCCGGAAGGACTCGCGCCGGCGGAGGTGGGCACCCTGGCCGACGAGTCGGCAGACATGCGCGACATCACCGCCACGATGGTCGATCTCGCGGTGCGCGGCTATCTCAAGTTCGAAGAGCGGGACGAGCGTCATCTGCTCGGCTTGGTCGGCAAGCTGGACTATGTGCTGCACCGGCTCAAGCCGCCGTCGGAATGGGGCGAGTTCAAGGGCCATGAGCGAAAGGTCCTCGAAGGCCTGTTCGAGGACGGCGGCGAATCGGTGAAGCTGTCCGACCTGCAGAACGAGTTCTACAAGCAGATTCCGGGGATCAACGAGGGCCTCTTTGCCCAGCTGGTGCAGCGGGGGTTCTATCGCAATCGGCCGGACACGGTGCGGGCGCGGTGGATCGGCGGTGGATTGTTCTTCGGGATTTTCTTCGCCGTGCTCGGGGGGATCCTCGCGGCGAAGTGGTCGCTGACCCCGGTGCCGTTCGTGGTCGCCGGGATCCTGAGCGGCGGGATCCTGGTGTTCTTTGGCCGGATCATGCCGGCGCGGACCGAGGCAGGGGCACGCGCCTTCGAAGCGGTGCTAGGCTTCGAGGAGTTTCTGGAGCGGGTCGAGAAGCAGCACTATGAGCGCATCGCCAAGCGGCCCGAGCTGTTCGAGCGCTATCTGCCGTTTGCCATTGCGCTCGGCGTCGAAAAGAAGTGGGCGAAGGCGTTCGAGGGCATCTACACGACGCCGCCCACCTGGTACGTCGGCTCGCCGGGCGGATTCTCCTCGTTCAACGCCAGCCAGTTTTCGAGCCGGCTGGCGGATTTCTCGGGCCAGGCCGGCTCGACCATGGCGTCGTCGCCCCGCAGCTCGAGCGGATCGGGATTCAGCGGCGGCTCGTCCGGCGG
>CAZYPO010000161.1:0-2916 GCA_964649225.1 uncultured Gemmatimonas sp.
CGCCGAACATGCGCTCGTTCAGCACCTCGGAGAAGCCGATGATCGCGTTGAGCGGCGTGCGCAGCTCGTGCGACATGTTGGCCAGGAACTCCGACTTGTGGCGGCTGGCGGCCTCGAGCTGGGCGCTCTTGTCAGCGATCTCCCGGAAGAGCCGCGCGTTCTGGATCGCCAGGGCCGACTGGGTGGCGAAGGTCTTGAGGACCTCGACGGCCTCCGGCGGGAACTCGCCGGGTGTGTGCCGGTTTAGCGACAGGCTGCCGATGATCTCTCCCTCGCGGAGCAACGGCACGGAGAGCAGCGCCCGGTAGCCGGCGCCCAGCAGCGTGTCCCGGACATGGCTCTGATAGGCGCCCGGCGCCGCGATGTCCGCGACCTGGATCGGCTCGCGGGTCTCCGCCGCTCGACCCATCGTGCCTTCACCCCTGCGCAGCGGGGAGGCCCGCAACGTCTCGACAAGGACGGGGTCCAGGTTATGCGTGGCCCGGATGTGGAACGCCTCCGTCGCGTCGTCATACTCGTAGATGGCGCAGCCGTCCGCACCCGCGAGCTGGCTCGCCCGGGACACGATGGTCTGGAGCACGGTCTCGACGTCCAGCGTCGAGCTCACCGCCCGGCTGACCTCGCCCAGCGCCGTCAACTGCTCGACGGAACGGGTTAGATCGCCGGTCCGCGCCTGCAGCTCCTTGAACAGGCGCACGTTCTCGACAGCAATGACGGCCTGATCGGCGAAGGTCTTGAGCAGCTCGATCTCGCTGTCGGAGAATGGCCCGGGCTCGGCGCGCGCCACCGCGATGACGCCGATGGGAGCGCCCTCCCGCAGCATTGGGACGAAGAGCCCGCTTCGAAAGCCGATCGCGCGGGTCATCTCCAGATGCTGGTACTCCGGATCGAGCTCGATATCGGGTATGTGGACGATGGCGCGTTCGAGAATCGCCCGCCCGTTCAGGAGGGCCCGCGTCGGCCGCGCCGGGTATACGCGACGAACCGCTTCGAGAGCTTCGGAGGTGTAGTTGTGCTCCGCGACCTGCGACATCAGCTCGCCGTCGAACTGAATGAGCGAGCTGAAGAGCCCGTCGCACAACCTCACGGCGCTTCTCACGATCGTGTCGAAGACCGGCTGCACGTCGGTCGGCGAGCTGCTGATCACCCGCAGGATCTCGCTCGTCGCCGTCAGGTCGCGGTTCCGTCCCTCCAGCTCGGTGAAGAGCCGCACGTTCTCGATGGCGATCACCGCCTGGTCGGCGAAGGTCTGAAGCAGCGCGATCTCGTCGTCCGAGAACCCGCCGGGCTCGCGGCGCGACACCGAGATCGTCCCGACCGCCTCCTCATGACGGAGCAGTGGCACGACCACCAGGCTTCGAAAGCCCCGTGCACGAGACGTGGCGTGCCCGGCTTCGCCCACTCGGGGATCGGTGTGGGCGTCGGTGACATGGAACGGCGCTCGATCCCGAATGGCGTGGGCGTGCGGGGCGTCGGAGTCAAGGGGTTGTGGAAAGGCCGCCCTCACGGCAGCGTCGCGCTCGACGTCGATGTTCGTGAGTGCCGCGAGCTCGATCTGATCGCCAGCGATCCGGGTCAGGCCCCCGCCGTATCCCCCCAGCAAACGGACGGCGCTGCCCACGATCGCGTCGAACACCGGTTGGACATCCGTCTGCGACCGGCTGATGACGCGCAGGATGTCGCTGGTGGCGGTCTGCTGGTCCAGCGCCGTGGTGAGCTCACGGTTGCTCGCCTTCAGCTCGGTGAACAGGCGCACGTTCTCGATGGCGATGACCGCCTGATCGGCGAAGGTTTGAATCAATGCGATGTGCGTGTCGGAGAACGGTGCCACGACGTCGCGGGCTACGAGGATGGTCCCTCGGGCGACGCCTTCATGCATCATCGGGACGGCGAGAACGCTCCGATAGCCGATCGTCGTGGCAGCCGGAAGCGTGTACTCTGGATCCTTGCTGACGTCTGGCACGTGGACGACGGCACGCGTCAAGATCGCGCGTCCGCTCAAGGTCCCCCGGCTTGGAGGTCGCGGATACGCCTGCCGCACCGAAGCGAGTCGCTCCGGATCGACGTTGTGGTGCGCCGCAAGGTGCAAGAGCTGTCCATCGAAGCGAATCACGAGCCCGTTGACGGCGTCACACAGCCGCGCCGCATTCGCCGCGATGGCATCGAACACGGGTTGGATGTCACTCGGCGAGCTGCTGATCACCCGCAGGATCTCGCCCGTCGCCGTCAGGTCGCGGTTCCGGCCCTCCAGCTCGGTGAAGAGCCGCACGTTCTCGATGGCGATCACCGCCTGATCGGCGAAGGTCTCGAGGAGCGCAATCTCGTCGTCAGTGAACCCACCGGGTTCACGGCGGGTCACCATGATCGTCCCGACTGCCTCGTCGTGACGGAGCATCGGCACCACAGCCCAGCTTCGGGAGCCACGGGCACGGGCAGAGGCACGCGAGGCTTCGGGCACTCGGGGATCGGTCTGGGCGTCTGCGATATTGAGCGGCGTGAGATCGCGAATGGCTTGGGCGTGTGGCCCCACGGAGTGGAGCGAATATGGGAAGCGCGCCCTCGCGACGGCGTCGCCTGCTGCGTCGGTGCTCGTGAGCGCGGCGAGCTCGATCTGATCGCCCGCGAGCCGGGTCAGCACGCCCGAGTACGCCCCCAGCAAGCGGACGGCGCTGGCCACGATCGCGTCGAACACCGGCTGGACATCCGTCTGCGACTGGCTGATGACGCGCAGGATGTCGCTGGTGGCCGTCTGCTGGTCCAGCGCCGTGGTCAGCTCGCGGTTGCTCGCCTGCAGCTCGGTGAAGAGGCGCACGTTCTCGATGGCGATCACGGCCTGGTCGGCGAATGATCGCAGCAGCGCGATCTCCTTCTCGTCGTATGGGCCCGCCGTGCTCCGGGTGACGACGAGCGCCCCGA
>CAZYPO010000162.1:0-2882 GCA_964649225.1 uncultured Gemmatimonas sp.
GCGACATTCTCGTCCCGTTGAATGTGAATATGTGCCGGTTCGGTCCGATCTGCCGAATAGAAGAAAAAACGGTAGCAGGCCGGCAGGACCGCCGTCCCGATTGCGTGATCCGCCGTCTCGGGCTAGTCTCATATGGGATACCCATAGGGCAGCACACCGGCCTCACAAGGAGCATGCGA
This sequence comes from uncultured Gemmatimonas sp., assembly GCA_964649225.1. Lineage (GTDB taxonomy): Bacteria > Gemmatimonadota > Gemmatimonadetes > Gemmatimonadales > GWC2-71-9 > JABFSM01. Next base: position 180 of record CAZYPO010000162.1, read on the forward strand.
CATGAAACACAACACGATGTTGACCATCGCATCGCTGCTCTCGATCGTCTTCCTGATTTTTCACATGACGGACGACATCCTCCGCGAGGGCGGAATGGCCCTGAGAGGGACCTCGAACCTCACTGTGGTGCTCGTCCTGGGCCTCTGGCTGTACGGAACCCTGGTGCTCGCCGGGCGGAAGTCGGGGTACATCATCATGCTGATCGGATCGCTGATTGCGGCGGGCATGCCGGTCCTCCACATGGCCCTGGCGCGAAAAGTCATCGACAACGAGCTCGCCCGGGCCCGGGGAGACTACCTCTTCGTCTGGATGCTCCTCGCGGTCGGCGTGACCGGGCTCTTCTCCCTCATTCTCTCGGTGCGCTGCCTGCGGAACCCAGCATGGGGGCAGTCCCGGTAGTCCAAGGAGGATCACTCGTCGCGCAGCGCGCGAGACGGATCGATGAGACTCGCCCGCCGGGCCGGGAAGTAGGACGCCACCGCCGCCACGCCGAGCAGGATTGCCGGCACGCCGGCGAACGTGAGCGGGTCCGTGCCGCTGACCCCGACCAGGTAGCTGCTCACTACTCGGGTCAGCGCGACGGACGCGCCGAGCCCGAGCACGATGCCGGTCGCCGCGACGAGCATTCCCTGCCCGAGGATCAGCCGCATGACATCCCGGTTGCTGGCGCCGAGCGCCACGCGCACCCCGATTTCCCGGGTTCGTTGTCGCGCCGAGTAGGAGATGACGCCGTACAGGCCGAGCGACGCGAGGACGAGTGCCAGGCCGGCAAAGGTGCTGTTGAGTGCGAGCAGGAACCTGGTCGGTGCCATCGCCTTAGTCACCCAGGACTCGAGGGTCGTCAGATCGGCGATCGGGACGTCCTTGTCCAGGGCGTTGACCTCGGCACGGATGGCGGCGATCAGGCCCGTGGGATCCGCGGCGGTGCGCACCACGAACGTGAGCGGCAGAAACGAGCTGAAGACGTACGGAAGGTAGATCGTCTCGCGGCCCTCGGCCGCCAGCGAGGCTGATCGTACGTTCGCCACCACGCCGACGATGGTCACGGGGAGGCGCTCCAGCGAGAAGGTCTTCTCGCTGAAATGGTCGACCAGGATCTGCGCTCCCAGCGGGTTCGCCGCGCCGAAGACGCGCTTGGCGAACTTCGCGTCGATGACGGCGACATCCAGAGCCTGCTCTTCGTTGTCCCCCCGAACGAGCGTGCGGCCCGCCAGCTTCCTGATCTTCATCGCCTCGAAGTATCCCGGCAGCACGGACTTGTAGTCCGCCTTGTTGGCCCGATAGACCTCGTCCGCGTCACCGATCCGGCCGTAGGAGCCCACCGCGTACTGCTCACCGCCGGCCAGGGGCAGCGGGGTCACGCCGCCCACGGCTTGGACGCCGGGGACCGTGGCCAACCGCTCGCTGAGCTGGTTGGCGAAGTTCGCGCGCGACTGGGTCGTCAGGTACTTCAGGAACTGGAGCGGCGCATTGAACGTCACGACGTTCCGCGCTTCGAACCCGGGATCGACTTTCTGGAGCTGGGCGAAGCTGCGCACCATCAGCCCGGCGCCGATCAGCAGCACGAGCGAGAGCGCCATCTCACTCACGACCAGCGTGGTGCGCAGTTTGTTGCCGCGGACGCCGCCGCTATCGCTCCCCCGGTCCCGGAGGCCGTCGGCCAGATTCCCGCGCACCGCCCGCAGCGCCGGCGTCAGCCCGAACAGGAGCGCGGCCAGGACGCTCACCCCCCCGGCGAACGCGAGGGCCCGCGCGTCGATCGCCACGCTCTCGATCCGCGGCAGGTTGGCCGGGCTGAGCGCCTTGATGACCCCGATGCCCTGCCACGCGAGCAGCACGCCGAGGACCGTGCCGCCGGCGGATAGCACCAGGCTCTCCGTGAGCATTTGCGCCACGATCCGGCCGCGCCCGCTCCCGACCGCCGCCCGTACCGCGATCTCGCGACTGCGCTCGGACGCCCTGACCAGGAGCAGGTTCGCGATGTTCGCGCAGGCGATCAGCAACACGAACGCGACCGCGCCCAACAGCGCGAGCAGCGCGGGCCGGGCGTGATCCACCACGTCCCGATGCATGCCGTTCACCACGATCTGGAGCTTCTGCGTCGCATGGAACTGATGGGTCTCGCGCAGCCGCGCCGCCATCCGGTCCATGTCCTGCTGGCCCTGCTCGAGCGTCACGCCGTGCTTGAGCCGGGTCACCACCGTGAGCCAGGGGGCATCGCGCGCGAAGTCGCCGATGTTGCTCGGCATGACGCCCCAGGCATCGATGTTGGTGGGCATGCCTGCGTCCGCGGGCAGGTAGAGATGAAAGTCTCGCGGGAGCACGCCGACCACGACCGAGCCCCAGCCGTCCATCTGGATGGTCCGGCCGATGACTGAGCGATCCCCTCCGAACCGCCGCTGCCACAGCCCGTAGCTCAGGACCACCTTCCCGGGCGGTAACTTGGGGTTAGGGTTGCCGAAGGCCTTGGGGTCGATGGGAAACGCGTCGTCCGCCACGTGGGCCCGGCCGAGGACCGGCCGGACGCCCAGCAGGGAGAAGAGGTTCCAGGTGACATACGCATTGGTGATCCGCTCGGGGGGGCCGTCTCCCGTCAGCGTGCCGGGGATCGCGATCGCCCCGGCAAACCCCTGGAACGCCGAGGTCCCCTGCTGGTAGTCCCGGAAGTCGGGGCCGGACACCAGCGAGCGGGCGACGTTCGT
>CAZYPO010000163.1:0-1194 GCA_964649225.1 uncultured Gemmatimonas sp.
CTGGTCCGCCACCGGAGGCTCGATCGACACGACGGGACTCTATGTGGCCCCGCAGAGCACCGGCAGTTATCGGGTCATCGGGAAGCACCGCGGGGGAACCAAGGCGGACACCGCGACGGTGGTCGTGGGACCGAAATTGCTGGCCTTTCGCATCTCGCCGGAAGTGGATACAATGCTTACGGGTCAGACCCATCAGTTCGGCGCAACGCTGAATTGGTCCGATGGGTTGACCCACCCAGTCACCATTACCTGGAGCACCACTGGAGGCGTCATCTCCGAGTCCGGCGCGTATTCTCCGGGTGCGCTTGTGGGTAGCTTTCTGGTCGTTGCGGCGTGCAGTTGCGGTGCGTCGGACACTGCCGCGGTCACGGTGCGAAGCTCGACTCCTACGGCGTCCCCTACGCTGATGTCCCTCGTACTCTCGCCTTCCGCCGTAGCGCTCGCGCTCGGCGGCATGCAGCAATTCTCCCCGACCGGCACCTGGAGTGACGGAAACACCGGGCCGGTGGGTGTTTTGTACGAGGCCACCGGCGGCAGCATCTCGTCGGTGGGGACGTACTTTGCGGGCAATAACCCCGGCACCTTCCGGGTCATCGCCATCCAGCAGGGCGGCACCAAGGCGGATACTTCGGTCGTCACCATCGGTGCCGGTCCGACCCTGAATCAGCTCGTCGTGAACCCGGGAGCGGTCACCCTCGCCCCGGGTGCCGGCCAGCAATTCAGCGTGGCGGGATCCTGGAGCGACGGCAGCTCCACGGTCCCCAGCGCGACGTACAGCGCCACGGGAGGGACCATCACCTCCGCCGGGCTCTACGCCGCCGGGACGCTGCCCGGGACCTTCGCGGTGATCGCGACCCAGCAGGCCGGCACGCTCGCCGACACCGCGGTCGTCACGATCCCGGCCCTCGGGGGTCCCACGCTGACCCAGCTGGTGATGAACCCTTCTTCGACTACCGTACTCCCTGGGGCAACTCAGCAGTTCGCGGTGTCGGCCTCGTGGAGCGACGGGTCGTCCACGTTGCCGCCGCTCAGCTTCTCGGCGGCGGGCGGCACCGTTTCGGCCGGCGGACTGTTCACGGCGGGATCGGCGTCCGGCACCTACCGGGTGATTGTGCAGGGGGGAAGCAAAGCCGATACGAGCGCGGTGACCATTCCGGCTCTGACCGGCCTGGTGCTCAGCCCGGGCTCGGCGTC
>CAZYPO010000163.1:1294-2866 GCA_964649225.1 uncultured Gemmatimonas sp.
GGCAACTTTACCCTCCCGGCCCGCCAGTGCGGTGCCAATCCGATTCACGTTCGGAGCGCGGGGTCGGTGCCCTCCGAAGGTGTGCGCGTTACGCCCACGACGGCCGCTGGATTCGCAAAGCTGGTCAGCCCCAACACCGATGCGGCACTCAAGGGAGCGGCCGGCGCGCGCGGGTTCCGCATCATCGCGCTCGAGCTCACCGTGTCTTCCGGTGTCACGCTGAACTACGGCATCTTGCGCATTGGTGAGGCCAATGAGAGCAGCCTGAGCCTGCTGCCTGGTGAGGTTACTCTCGACCGGCTCTATGTCCACGGGAACGCGCTTGGGAACATCTCCCGCTGTGTCACGCTGAACGGCATGTCTACTGCCGTGATTGATTCGTACCTTTCCGAGTGTCACGCTAAGGGCTTTGATTCGCAGGCGATCGCGGGGTGGGCCGGTCCCGGTCCCTTCAAGATCGTCAATAACTATTTGGAAGGCGCCGGCGAGAATATCATCTTCGGGGGCGCTGATCCGCGCATCAGCGGCGTGACGCCGAGCGACATCGAGATTCGGCGGAACCACCTCTTCAAGCAGCTGGCTTGGTTGACTTCGAAGCAGTGGACCATCAAGAATCTCTTCGAATTGAAGAACGCGAAGCGGGTCCTGTTCGAGGGCAATGTGCTCCAGAACAACTGGGCCGACGGACAGTCTGGCTATGGGATCCTGTTCCAAGGGATCAGCGATAACCCGGCCGTCACCTGGACCACCGTCCAGGACGTCACGGTTCGCTACAACTGGATGAGCACTTCGGGCAGCGGTGTCACCCTCCTCGGGACTGCGCACACGTACGAAACGCCCATGGCGCGCATCGCGTTCTCGGACAATCTGTTCACCGATATCGGACGACCGGAGTTACTGGCCGAGGGTAAATTGTTCCTCATCCTGGGGGGGACCCAAGGGATTCGAGATCTCGTGCTCAATCACAACACGATCCTCCATTCCCAAGTGGCCGGCACGGCCCGGGGAGTTTCAGCCATGTTGGACGGCTTCACAACGGCGCGGGATGTAGACCTCGTTCTGCTCAACAACCTGTTCTCGGTCGGCGGGTCCGGCGGCCTAGCCGGGAACGCGGTCGGGATCGGTACCGTCGCACTCAATACGTACTCGAGCCCCTGGGACTTCCGAGGGAACGCGATGGCCAACGATCCTGATGCGGTGAAGTACCCGGCGGGTAACTTCTTTCCCAGCCTGGCCTCGCTCAATCTGGATTCCCAATTCCGGCTCGGGGTGCAGCTCAACGGCACCGACGGTCGGAGTGTCGGCGCCGACATGACCGCGTTGCAGGCCGCGATCGCTGGCGTGGCGCCCTAAGGGCGAATGCCAGCGATCCGCCTGGCCTACCTCGTGGATTCGATGGAGGTCGGCGGATCGGAGCTCAATGCGATCCGGACCCTGGAGCGCCTGGACCGATCGCGCTTTGAGCTACGGATCTTTCATACCGGGTGGCAAGGTCCCCTGTTTGCGCGCTACCAGGCGCTCGGCGTGCCGATGCACCGGGTGGTGGTCCGCGGGTTCCTCCGCCCGGGTACG
>CAZYPO010000164.1:0-2791 GCA_964649225.1 uncultured Gemmatimonas sp.
TTCGCGGGCACCATGCCGCAAACCTTCGGACAGATGCTCTCCGCCGCTCAGCTGGAGGCACTGGTGCAGTTCCTGGCAAGCCGGAGATGAGCCGGCAGCGAGGGGCGCTCCGGCATCCCTTCTGGCAGGCGGTGGTCCTGCTGGTGGGGTCGTACCTCCTGTTCAAGTACGGAATCGCCTACCTGCCGCCACTCCTCGGCGTGAAAAGCGCTCCGGTCCCGCAGAGTGTGCTGGTGCAGTACATGCTCATTGCCGTCGTTGGGATTCTGATCTACGTCAGCAGTGACACGGAGCGGTGGCAGCGGTTCCAGCAGCCGATCGACGCGGCGCTCCGCGATCCGGACAAGCGTTGGGTCCGGCGTACGCTTCTGGCCGTGCTCCCGGCGGCCGTTGGTTTCGCAACCTACCAGCAGACCAGGCCCAGAGTCTCCGCGCCGATTCAGCTCCGGTCGATCCATCCCGCGCCCCCGGGCCAGATCACCGTCCGGGGGAAGAGCTTCCAGCTCGCGAGCCTCGAGAATCCGCTGCGGAAGAGCGGCTCGATGGAAGCGCACCTGCGGACCGGCAAACGGGTCTATTACCAGAATTGCCTTCCCTGCCATGGAGATCTCCTGGATGGCCGGGGCCACTTCGGGCACGGCTTCAGTCCGACGCCGCTCTCCTTCGCTGACAACGGCACCATCGCACAGCTCAGCGAGAGCTTCGTATTCTGGAGGATCGCCAAGGGCGGTCCGGGGCTGCCCCGAGAAGGCACGCCCTGGAATTCAGCCATGCCGGTGTGGGAGGAGTTTCTCAGTGAGGACGAGATCTGGTCCGTCATCATCTTCCTCTACACCCAGTCCGGCTGGCAGCCGCGGCGAATGGAGGCCGGGAAGCTGCTTCTCCCCTCGCTGCTGTTCGCCCAAAGTACCCCCCCAGGCAAGACGATCTACGACAAATGGTGTTCCGGCTGCCACGGTGACACCGGCGCGGGGGACGGCTATGCGGCGGCATACATGCTTCCCCGCCCGCGCGATTTCACCCGCGCCGTGTTCCAGATCCGGACCACGGCGAGCGGCGAGCTCCCCACCGACGCCGATATCCGGCGGGTGGTGGACGAGGGCATGCCCGGCACGGCCATGCCAGAGTGGAAATCGCGGCTGTCCGACCAGGAGCGCGCCGACGTTACCGCCTATATCAAGACGTTCTCGCAGTTCTTCAAGGGGGCCGCGCCCAAGCCCCTTGGCTTCGGCAAGGCGCCCGGCGGGAGCGAGGCCGGCGTGACGGAAGGACGCCAGGTTTTCCGCAAGCTCGAGTGCTTCAAGTGCCATGGCGACGCGGGACGCGGCGAGGGACCGTCCGCTGCAGGCCTGAAGGACGATTGGGGACGTCCGATCCGCGCGGCGGACTTGACCAAGAGCTGGAACTTCAACGGGGGCTCCACGGTCGAGCAGATCTACGCCCGGCTGCGCACCGGACTCGACGGGACTCCGATGCCCTCGTTCAGCGACGCGATCGACGCCAAGGTGATCAGCGAGGAACAGCTCTGGCGGGTCGCGCAATACGTTCGCAGCCTCTCGCCCGAGAAGCCGCCCGAGGTCCGGGAGGTCATTTCCGCCGTGCTGGTCCAGGGGAAGCTCCCCTCCGGGCCAGGCGACAGCCTGTGGGCGCGGGTCGCGCCGGCGTATGTTCCACTGGTAGGGCAGATCATTCAGAAGCCCCGATGGTTTCTTCCGACGGTGGACGCGGTCTGGGTACAAGCGGTGCACGACGGGACGCGGCTCGCGCTTCGGCTGACCTGGCACGACCCGTCCCGGAGCCCGGATCCGTCCTGGGACGAGTGGCTGGGGCGGATCGTCCAGACTGCGCCGGACGCCGACGGCCCGATTCCCGCCACCCAGGGCCCGGACCGCGTAGTCGTACAGTTTCCGAAGCAGATCTCGGAGGAGGCCGAACGGCCGTACTTCCTCGAGGGCAGCAAGCGGCGTCCCGCGTACCTGGTGCGGTGGAGCAGCGACTCCGACCGGGTGGAGGAAGGTACCGGGACGGGCCTCGGCCGGTTCGCCCCGCAGAGCGGGAGCGCCGGGTGGAGCCACGCGGCCCGTTTCGAGAACGGCGCATGGCAGCTCCAACTGGTGCGGCCCTTGAATGCCGCCGACACCAGCGCCGCCCCGACGTTTGTCCCCGGCCAGGCGATCCCGATCGCCTTCTTCGCGGCGGACGGCTCCAACGGCGAGGGCGAGGTTCGCGGTTCGGTGAGCGCCTGGTACAGCATTTACCTTGCAGTCCCTACACCTGCTAAGGTGTACATTCAACCGGTGCTCGCCGGATTGCTGACGGCGGGTCTCGGCATATTCGTGGTGCTCCGAGCCCAGCGGCGCGAACCCCGCGCAAGCAGCTCCAACCTGGAGGGTTAATGCGATACCCGATTCTGTGCGGCGTTCTCCTGCTCGCGGGCTGTGGCGGGCAAAAGGGCGCAACCCCGGCAGCCGATACCACAGCCACCGCAGCGGCACCGGCCGCGGCGACTCCGGCTGGCGGCGCCACAATCAGCGGCATGGTGAAGTTCTCCGGGAGCGCACCGGCCAATCCGACGATCGACATGAGCGAGGAGGCCGCCTGCAAGGCCAAATACTCCACCGCGCCGACCGATCCCCAAGTCGTGGTGACCAACGGAATGCTCGGCAACGTGTTCGTCTACGTGAAGAGCGGGCTCCCGGCGGGAGCGACCTACCCCGCGCCCACCACGCCGGTCAGCATCGATCAGCGCGGGTGCTTGTATCATCCCCGGGTGTTCGGGGTCATGGTCGGG
>CAZYPO010000165.1:0-2782 GCA_964649225.1 uncultured Gemmatimonas sp.
GGCTCATCGGGCAAACGCCAGCGGACCTCGGGGTGATTCGTGACTCCGTGAAAACGGTTGGCGCTAGCGATGCCTTCCCGGTACGTTTTCTCGAACGCCTCCCAGTCGCGCGCTTCGATCAGCTTGGCCAGTGGTTCGAGCGTCCCCAGCCGAAAGGCCTCCAGGTGCTTGGCCATCTTCGGCCGGGTTGTCGATCCGATCCGAAAGAGGTGCACGATCTGCCGCAGTTGAAACCCCGCTAGCTCCCAGTTGCCTCCGCGGGCGGCGTAGTACAACACCCAGTAGCGCCGGCTGACCTCGGGCATCAGCCGCCCCAGCCCGGGCTGGAGCTCGACAAGTTGGTCGAGACTCAGTTCGACATGGCGGCTCTTGCCGCGTGGGATTTCGCTCATGCCGTCCCTCCCGCTATCAGAAGGCCTCCAGGGTTCCGCGTCGCTTCGCCTGGAACTCGAACCAACGCAACCGCGAATACCACAGGAGGTTATTGCCCGTGCCGACGACGAATTCGCCGAGGACCAGCGGCGCGACCTCGAAGGAGAGGTCATCCACCGCCAGCACTTCCTCGCCGCGGCGACGGACGACGCCGACCGTCGTCCGGTAGACCCGACGCAGATGTTCGACTTCGATGGCGGCCATGAGAGGAAGGCTCCGGCGGGAAGCCCGCAGATTATACAGCGGCGAGGACGCTCTCCGGGCGGACGGGCCTGGGCCCTCGGGGAGGGGCGCTTTCATCTAACCTTCATGTCCGCGGGGGCGCGCTCTGGTACAAGTGTCCCAACCCGAGCGAGGTGCCCACGTGCGACGACTGATCCTTCCCATGGCGGTGGCGGTCGGGATGGTCCTGGCTGCAGGTTGCGGCTCGGCCTCCGTTCCGACGACGGCCGAAGCCGCACGGCCCACAGAGCCGGCCGCCGCGACACTCGCCAGCACTCCGGCCGCCTCGACCGATTTGCCGCCGGCGACAGCCGATGATCCTGCGGGCGGCGCGCTTTTCCGTATCGTCCCCGGGCAGTCCGAGGCCTGGTTCGTAATCGATGAGGTCCTCGCCGGTTCGCCCAATACCGTCGTGGGCAAGACGATGGTCGTAAGCGGGAAAATCACAGGCGAATTCGCCAATCCCCAAGGTGTTCTGCTCGGCCCGATCCAGGTCGATATGAGCACGCTCCAAACCGACAACAACTTCCGCAACCGCGCCCTCCACGCCGCCATCTTGCAGACCGGCAGCGAAGCCAACCGTTTCGCCACCTTTCAGCCGACATCGATGGAGGGCCTGCCGGGCCAGGTGACTTTCGGCACGGCCTACGACCTGGCGATTACCGGCGATCTGACGATCCACGCCGTGACGCGTCCCGTCACCTTCACAGCGACCGTGACACCCGTGTCGGAAAGCCGCCTGGAGGGCACGGCCTCGGTGACGCTTGCCTACACCGACTTCGACATTCACATCCTGCGTCTTCCGCCGCAGGTCGCCTCGGTCGGCGACCTGGTCACGCTGGGGATCGACTTCGTGGCCGAGAGGCAACAGCCGGACGCGCCGGCCCGAAGGAGGCCGAAAACATCTTGGGTGGGGCGAAGCATCCTGGCGGGCGGTGCCGGGGTGCTTAGTCCGTGCTGAGATCTGGCATCGCTTGGGTGCGATTGGCATCAGATGGGCGGGATAGGGGGGATTCAAATCGGGACCAAAGATGCATTGCCTTGCGGCAAATTCCATACTGGTGGATGCCGCGCGTTGACTCCTAGACTGCGCGCGTGCTAAACTGATTCGCAAGCCGATTGGCTGTCACGCGACGAGGGCGACGGCCGGCCTACCTCGAGGGGGAATCCGGCCCAGCCGATGGCCCGACCCTGCGGCGAATGAACAGCCAGGCTAGAGTCCCGATCGGTTGACGCGCGCGGTTGACTCGATCCATTCAAGCGAACTGTTTCCCTATTATCCGCCCTAGCGACACGTTAGGGTTCCTTTCCAACCGCGCGGTGCAGCTCGGATAAGAACCTCTAGCCAAGCTCTCTAACAGGCAGTGGCATGTTTGAAGCTGCTCGCCGTGAGTTGTTGGTTCGGCGCGGGTGCGGATGAACGGCAAGAAACGGCTCCTGGTGGTCGATCGGGATCTGCGCTTCGGCGAAGTCCTCCAGTTGCGGCTGCAGGACGAGGGCTTCGAAGTGCAGCAGGCGGCCGACGCTCAGAACGGGCTGCGGATGGCCTATGACTGGCACCCCAACGCGATCCTCATCGAAGTCAACCTTCCCGGCGTGGATGGGTTTGAAGCCTGTCGACGGCTGCGAGAGATGACCGACGCCGCGATTGTCATCGTCTCGGTGCGGGGTTCGCCTCAGGACGTCGTGCGCGGGCTGGAGGCCGGGGCCGACGACTACATCGTCAAGCCCTTCGAGTTTCAGGTGTTGCGGGCGCGTCTCATGGCCTGCCTGCGCCGCGGCGCCGACTCACGCCCGATGGCCCCGGTGCGGTTGGCCAAGAGCGAGGCGCTGCTGATGGGCGATCCGGATCGGAGGCTGGTGTTCGTCGGTGACGGCCGCTCGGTCCAGTTGACCCCGAAGGAATATGAACTGCTCCGGTATCTGGTGAGAAACCGGGGTAGGGTGCTGAGCGCCGATGCCATTCTGGCGAACGTCTGGGGTCCGGAATACAGCGGGGAGCGGGAGCTGGTCAAGCAATTCATCTATCGACTTCGCTTGAAGCTGGAACCGGACGCCTCGAAGCCGGAGTACATCGTGACCGTGCGAGGGTCGGGTTACGCGCTGGAGGAGGACACCCGCCCGACCC
>CAZYPO010000166.1:0-2772 GCA_964649225.1 uncultured Gemmatimonas sp.
GCGACGTGATCGCCGACGTCCCCCTTTCCCGGATTGGGACCGTCGCGATCTTCACTGCCCAGTTGGACGAGGCGCTTCTCGCGGGCCGGATCGACCTCGCGGTCCATTCGCTCAAGGACTTGCCGACCATTTCCCCCCCCGGCATCGAGATCGCCGCCGTGAGCGAGCGAGAGGATCCGCGGGATGCCCTGGTAGGACGAGGGCCGCTCCGCTGGCAGGAGATACCCCGAGGCGCCACGATCGCCACCAGCAGTCTGCGGCGCCGAGCCCAGCTGCTGCGGGCCCGCCCCGATCTGGAGCTGGTCGAGATCCGCGGCAATGTGGAGACCCGCCTGGCCAAGCTCGACGCGACACCGGAGTGGACCGCGACAGTCCTCGCCGTCGCCGGGCTGGTTCGGCTTGGCCTCGCGGGGCGCATCGGGGAGCGACTCCCCCGCGACCTCATGCTGCCTGCACCGGGACAGGGCGCGCTCGCGATCACGGTGCAGATCGGCGACGGCAGCACGGCCGCAGCGGCTCGCGCGGCGGTTCACGACGAAGCCACCGCCCTCTGTGTGGCCGCTGAGCGGGCCCTGCTGCGACGCCTCGAAGGTGGCTGTCAAGTGCCGGTCGGGGCCTACGCCAATTTCATCCGGGAAACGGTGAAACCGGCTCTCCACCTCACCGGCCGCGTGGTTTCCCTCGACGGACGGGAATCGGTCGAGCAATCCGTCACGGCTCCGGTCGCGGATGCGGCCAGTGCAGCGGCACTGGGCGTGGCGCTCGCGGAGGAACTCCTGGCAGATGGCGCCGACCGGATTCTGCTGCAGGTGCGCCGCGCGGCGCCTCCGCTCGGGGCGGGCGACCCGTGACTCGAGTGGTCTCGACCCTGTCCGGTGGAGCGCTGGCGGGGCTTGCTGCGGAGTTGGCAAACGACGGGATTTTGGTGGAGGAGTGTCCGCTGCTCCAGTTCGCCCCGCCAACCGACTGGGAGCCGGTGGATCACGCGCTGGCCGAGCTGGATCAGTATCAGGCCGTCGCGTTCACGTCGCCCCGCGCAGCCGAGGCGGTGGCGACTCGCTGGCTGACCCGGATGCCGCGCCCCACGAGGCAGACACCCGCGACATGGGCGACGGGTCCCGCGACTGCCGCGCCGCTCGGATCGCTCTTCGGCGCGATCCGAATTCTCTCGGAAGCTGAGACGCGGGGCCGGGGGGAGGGCGCCGGCGATGCCCTCGCCCAGGCGATTCTCGCCGCGGGCAGCGGATCGCCGGTACTCTATCCTTGCGGGGAAACCCACCGGTTCGAATTGACCAGCCGACTCACCGAAGCTGGATTCGTGGTCCGAGAAGTGATCTGTTACCGCTCGGTGCCGGTGCCGGCGTCCCTCGCCGGCGAGGTGGCCCGACGCGCCGACGTCCTCGTGGTCGGGAGCCCCCGCGTCGCCGAGCTGCTCCTCTCGGTGTGCCCTCCCGGGCGGCGGCCACGACTGCTCGCCCTCGGGCCGACGACCGCCGCGACGAGCCGGCGAGGAGGCTGGCCGCCGGACGCGGAGGCCGAGCGGCCGACCGTAGCGGAGGTCGCCCAGCGCTTGCGGACGCTACGATGAACGACCTCCTGCTCCGCGCCTGCCGACGGGAAGCGGTGGAACGCCCGCCGGTCTGGATCATGCGCCAGGCCGGCCGCTATCTCCCCGAGTATCGCGCGTTGCGCGCCAACGCGGACTTCCTCACCCTGGTCACCGATCCGGAGCTGGCCACCGAGGCGACCTTGCTCCCGGTTGACCTGATCGGCGTCGACGCCGCCATCATCTTCAGCGACATCCTGGTGATCCCCCGGGCCATGGGGATGGAGCTGCGGGTCGAGGACGGGGTGGGCCCCTGGTTCCCCACCCCGCTGCGCTCGCCCGCGGATATCGCGCGCCTGCGCGACCCGGCACCGGAAGAGGATCTGGCGTTCGTCCTGCAGGCGATTGGTCTCACCAAACGGGCATTGGACGGCCGGGTTCCCCTCATCGGGTTCGCCGGCGGACCGTGGACCCTGGCGAGCTACATGGTCGAGGGCCGCGGCGCGAAGCAGTTCTCCCAGGCGAAACGCTTCCTGGTGGAGAGTCCGGCCCTCGCGCACGCGCTGCTGGCACGGCTGGCCGACGCGGTGGGCCGATTTCTCCAGGCCCAAGTCCGGGCCGGCGCTCAGGTGGTCCAGATCTTCGAATCGTCGGCCGGCGCGCTGGCGCCGGTGGACTTCCGGGAGTTCGTGCTGCCCTACCTGGTGATGGCGGTCCGTCTCGCTCGCGAAGCGGGCGCACCGGTGATCGCCTTCGCGCCGGGTGCCGGGTGGGCCCTGGAGCAGATCGCGCGGGAAACCGGGGCGGAGGTGGTTGGGATCGACTGGCAAACGGACGGGGGAGAGGCCCGGCGGCGCTTGGCCCCATTCGGTGTCGCCGCGCAGGGCAACTTCGATCCCTGCTGGCTCTATGCCTCTCCCGAATTCATCCAGATGCGGACCCGTGCCATGCTCGAGGTGTTCGACGGGCCGGGCTACATTGTCAACCTGGGGCATGGGATCCGGCCGGACACGCCGGTGGAGCACGCGCGGGCGTTCGTGGAGGCGGTTAAGGGAAATGGGAGGTAGTTTCTTACCGGACTCGTCGGCGGGGGAAGGAGTCTGAGAGATGAAGCTCGCTCGATCCAATACTCTGGTGCACGGAGCGATCGCAGGAATCCTGGCGGGGGCGCTGGTCGCACTCTGGTTCCTCGTCGTGGATCTCGTCAGCGGCGAACCGTTCCACAC
>CAZYPO010000167.1:0-2764 GCA_964649225.1 uncultured Gemmatimonas sp.
GCCACTCTCGCTGGTCGCTATCGGATCGAGCGGGAGCTCGGGCAAGGCGGCATGGCGACGGTCTACCTGGCCGAGGACGTCAGGCATCATCGCAAAGTGGCCATCAAGGTGCTGCACCCCGAGCTGTCCGCGGTGTTAGGGCCAGACCGCTTCCTCAAAGAGATCGAACTCACCGCGAATCTGCAGCACCCCCACATCCTGCCGCTCTTTGATTCCGGCGCAGCCGATGGGCTGCTGTTCTACGTCATGCCCTTGGTCGAGGGCGAGACGCTGCGGACCCGGCTCACCCGGGAGAAGCAGCTGCCCATTGCCGACGCGGTGCGCATCGCGACCGAAGTGGCCAGCGCGCTCGACTACGCCCACCGGCGCAACGTGATCCACCGCGACATCAAGCCGGAGAACATCCTGCTGCACGATGGGCGCGCCCTGGTGGCCGACTTCGGGATCGCGCTCGCGGTGGTCGAGGCGGGCGGCAGCCGGATGACGCAGACGGGGATGTCCCTCGGCACACCGCAATACATGAGTCCCGAGCAGGCGATGGGAGAACGGGCGATCTCCGCGCGGAGTGACCTCTACGCGCTGGGCTGTGTCAGCTATGAAATGCTCACGGGGGAACCGCCCTTTACCGGGGCCACGGCGCAAGCGATCGTCGCGCGGGTTCTGACCGAGGAGCCGCGGGGAATCCGGGCGCAACGGAACACGGTGCCGGTGGAGGTGGAGGAGGCGGTGCTGGTCGCGCTGGCCAAGCTGCCGGCGGACCGGTTTGGGAACGCGGCGGAGTTCGCCGCTGCGATCAGCGGCGAGGGGCCGGGCCGGCGATTGCCGACGGGGGCGAGGGTCCCTGCGCGGGACGCGATCACGCCCGGGAGGGTCGTGCCACTCGTTCTGGCCGCCACCACGGTGCTGGCACTGGCCTGGGGCGCCTGGGAGATGCTCCGCTCCCGCCCGGCCCCCTCCGCGCCGCTCATGCGCTTCACGCTCCGCGTCCCGATGGACCGCACCACCTTCGGAAACAATCTCGCGCTCTCGCCCGACGGCACCCAACTAGCCTTCGTCACCCGCCCCGCCCTCGCGATCAAGCCTCATTTGATGATTCGGCGCTTCGACCGCCTGGAGGCGACGGCGCTCGCCGGCACTGACGACGCTGCGTCTCCGTTCTTCTCGCCGAACGGCGAGTGGATCGGGTTCAGTACCGGGAGGGTGCTTCGCAAGGTCCGGAGCGACGGCGGCGGCGCGACGACGATCGCCGGGCTCGCGTCGGGCGTCGAGCTGGGCGAGAGCTCCTGGGGCCCGGGAGACGTGATTCTTTTCGCCGATCGTACCAACCATGTGTACCGCGTTTCAGCCGATGGAGGAACCCCGATTCGCGTTGGTGAAGGTGACAGCGCCCAGTACAACGCCCCGAGCTGGTTGCCTGATGGGAAGCGATTTCTCGCCTCGAGGCTGACCGGCGATGGCAGCATCCAGGATATCGTGGTCGTTTCAGCGGAAACGGGACGGACGCTCGCCACCCTCGGCCAGGGTTACGTGCCGCGTTATGTCCCGCCCGGATTCCTCATCTGGATGTCGCTGGACGGGCGGCTGCTCGCGGCGCCGTTCGATGCGAAGAGCACTCGCTTACGGGGTCGACCCAACATGATCACCGAGGGGCTCTCCTCGCAGTCGCGCACGATCCTCTGGACCGTCGCGGACAACGGCACGATTGTGTTCTCCCCGGTGAATTGGGCCGACAAGGAGCTGCTCCTGGTCTCGTCCGAGGGGGTCGTCACCACCCTTCCGGTAGGCTCCCGGGCGTTTCGAGGACCGCGGTTTTCCCCCGACGGGCGCCGCATCGCGGTGGATGTTGAGCCGGGTGGCGATCTAGTGGGTGATGTCTGGCTCTTCGATCGTGGCTCCAGCGCGTTCACCCGGCTTACGCTCGAGGGGACCAGCGTATTCCCTGAGTGGACTCCCCGCGGGGACGGGATCCTCTACTCAAGCGGCACCTCGAGCACACGGCGAAGCCTCTTCCGGGTTCCGGCCGACCGGAGCGGACCGCCGGTCCTGCTCAAGACGGGGGCCGCGCCGATCTTCGAGGGAGTACTGACCCCTGACGAGAAAACGCTGATCTACCGGGAGAATGCCGACTCGACTGGCCGAGACATCCAACTGCTTGCGGGCGGCAAGAGCACACGCTTCGCCGCCGGGCTATTCGATGAACGCACCGCGACACCTTCGCGCGACGGCCGATGGGTGCTCTACGTGTCGAACGAATCGGGCCGGGACGAGGTGTATCTGCGTCCGATCGATGGCCAGGGACGGGTGCAGGTGTCGGCCTCCGGCGGCACCGAGCCGCGTTGGGGGCCTGGCGGAAAACTCGCGTACTACCGCTTCCAGGATACCCTCTTTGCCGTGCCGATCCTGCCGGGCCCCGCCGTCGGGGCGCGCAGGGTCGTGCTGGTCGGCCCCTACACCCCCGAGGCCTACCATACCAACTACGACGTGGCACCGGACGGCTCGGCGTTCGTTTTCGTGAAAGGAACGCGGCAAGACGCCACGTCGGACCTGACCGTGGTGCTCAACTGGTTCGCGGCAGTCCTGCGGGGGGAGGTGCGCTGAGTTACCGGGTGCTTGGCACGACCCGCGCGACCATGATCCCGTCCTGGGTGCTGAAGTCCAGGATTCGTTGCGCGAGCGGCAGCACCGAAATCTCGACCGATTTGCCTACCAGCGGCGCGTGAAGCAGGTGCAGCTCGCCTTCGCGCCAAAGCGCGATCCCCGTGTG
>CAZYPO010000168.1:0-2720 GCA_964649225.1 uncultured Gemmatimonas sp.
CGTGGGAAGACCGCGTGGAGCCCTTCGGGACCGCGATCGACGCGTGGAGCACCACTACCGGCGGGAAACCACACGCGATCGAAGTGCGGGTCGGCCCAGACAACCTCGGTGCCCGCGACTACCTCAATCTGGTGATTGCTCTTGAAGAGCTGCTGCACGGTCATCCTCACCTGCTGTTGTGCTCCGGCATGAGATGCCGACATCGTGAGCGCGGCGACCGCGATCAGCATATGAGTGAACCCCGCTCGCCTCATATCTCACCCTCCGGGACCGATCCAGCGCCTGCTACTTCACAACCACCGTGCCCGCCACCTGGGACAACGAGTCCAATTACCGCACCCGCCCTGTTGCCTTAAGCCACATGGCCAGCGCGCTTTTGTAGTCCGCGAGCGCGGCGACTGCGTTGAAACCCGCCCGGGTCAGGCTCACCTGTGCGTCCAGGATCTCGAGCTGGATCCCCCGGCCGGCCGAGAACCGCTCCTTGACGATCCGGAACTCCTCTTCCGACTGCTCCAGGCCCTTGCGGCTCGCTTCGACGCTTCTCTCGGCCGCGGTGAGCATGAGCACAGCCTGGTTGACGTCCTTCGCAATCTGCTGGCGGACGAGCCCCTCTGCCTGGACGGACTTGTCGAGCTTGGCCTTGGCCGTCTTGAGCGCATTCTCCCTGGCGAATCCGTCGAAGATCGGCAGCGTGACGACGACGCCGACGGAGTAGCCCTCGGAGTTGTTGCCGGTCGATCTGAGCCCTTCCTCCTGGGACATCCAGGACCGGCTCTTCGTCCAGGCCCAGTCGTACATGTAGCCCACGGATACCTGCGGGAAATAGTTGCCGTAGGCGGCCCGCACCTCGGCGGCGCCGGCTTCGCGCTGCTTGACCGCCGCCTTGAGATCCGGGTGCGTATCGCTCGCCTGGCGAATCCCTTCGTCGATCGAAAGCGCAACGGGGGTGAACTCGAGCTTGTCTGCTGGCGTGATCGGGGATGAGAGATCAACGCCCATTGTCGTTTTGAGTGCCACCAGCGCCATCTCAACCCGGCTGTGGGCCATCGCATCCATCTGAATCGCGTTGGCGAGCTCCGCCTCGTCCCGGAGCAGGTAGTAGCGTGGCGTGCGCCCGGCCTCGAACATCTCCCGGCCCAGGCGGAGCCGCTCCTCCACGTCTCGCCGAAGCTCGCCCGTCACCCGCTCATTCTCGCTCTCGCGAAGCACGGCGATGTAATCCAGGCGCGCCTGCATGGCGACGTCCAGCTCGGTGCCCTTCAGCATGTGCCGCGCGGCATCAGCCCTCGCCGCCGCCGCCTTGTAGCCGTAATAGTCACGGCCGCCGGAGAAAACCGGATACATCAGCGTCATGTTCCCGTTGCGGGTCTGATCGTCATTGAAGACCTGATAGTTGCGGGCCATGGTATTGCCTGCGGAGGTGTATACGTTCGGGGCCATCCGCTGGTCGTTGAAGTACCCGTTGGCCGACGCCTGGGGCCAGAAGGGCGCCAGCGCCTCCCGCCGCATCGAGTCCATGGTGCGCGAATCGGCGTCGCTGGCCTTGACGCGGAGGCTCTTCTCCCGCGCCAGCTCGACGGCCTGCTCCATAGTGAGCGGGCCCTCGATGCGCGGCAGCGGCTGCGCCGATGCGAACGGCGGGGCCGCGACGAGACTGATGACGGCAAGAGTTACCGCAAGGCATAACGCTCGATCAATGACTGGAACGGCGGACATGTTCGCCCTCCTTGGGCTCCGTGGGCGCTGCGGCCGGCGCAGGCCCATCAGCGTTGGTCTTGTCCTTCCGAGGCCGAGGCCCGGCCGGAATCGCCGTAACCACCACACCGATGACTGCCGCGTTCCACATCTCACTTGGCCTCGAGCTTGAACTTCGACGACGTCGTTCCACCGCGGGGCGGCGTCACGCTAACCTCCACAGTCCAGACGCCGCCCATGCTCAGGTTCACGATCGCTTCGTAGGTGCCGGCTTCCTTGCCGGGACGCGCAGCCAGCTTCGGTCCCGGCATCCCCGCCATCCCCGCGGTCACCTCAACCTTGGCGTCTTTTACGGGAGCCCCCGCTGCGTCCTTCACGTCGATCTGGAACCGCGTCTCACCAACCCGGGGGCTGGGGGGAACCGTGTAGAACCGGATCTTCAGATCGCCCTGCGTGCCTGTCGGTACCTGCGCCATGGTGTCGTCCTTCTTTGAGCCCGGCATGTCGTCCGTCGTTCCCCCCATGCCGGACATCCCTTTGTGCGGATCTCCGCCTGCCTCGCGAGCCGATGTCACGTTCACCGTATCGCTCACGCGCGCGCCCGCATAGAGCCCCTCGTGGCCCCTGGAGACGACGCGCTCGCCACCCGCGAGCCCCTCGGTGATCTCTACGCGCTCCGGGCTGTCGAGCCCCGTCTTCACCGGCAGCGGCTCCGCCCGCCCGTCCTTGATCACCCACACGGTGGCCTTGCCCCCGAGTCGTGACACCGCCCCGCGGGGAACGTGGAGCGCGCTGCCGCGTTCTCCCGTGGTGAACTCCATGCTCACGAACTGCCCCGGCAGCAGGCGCCGGCCGGCGTTGTCCACCACCGCTTCCACCACCGCCGTGCGTCCTCCCTGGTCCACGAACGGGAACACCGCGGTAACCCGCGCCGCTATGGGTGGGCCTCCAGCCGTCGTGGTCGCCACCTTCACGGGGGAGCCGACCTTGATCGAGGCGAGATCCTTCTCCCCGACATTGGCCTG
>CAZYPO010000169.1:0-2709 GCA_964649225.1 uncultured Gemmatimonas sp.
AGGAGTACGATCAGTACACCATGACCCACTCCTGCAACGTCGCGGTGCTTTCCATAGGCCTGGCGGAGCGATTGGGTCTCGGTGGCACGATCGCCCGGCGCTTCGGCGTCGCGGGGCTGCTGCACGACATCGGGAAAGTGCGCATTCCCCACGATCTGCTCGTGAAGCCGGGTCGCCACACCGACCAAGAGCGCGACGTCATCCGGCGCCATCCGGTGGACGGCGCCCGGATCATCCTCGAACAGCCCAACGGCTCGGAGGTGGCCGCTGTGGTCGCCTACGAGCACCACATTTTTCTCGATGGGCGGGGCTATCCCACCCTCCAGTTCCCCCGATCCTGTCACTATGCGAGCCGCATTGTCCATGTCTGTGACATCTACGACGCGCTCTGCACCGAGCGCCCGTACCGGAAGGCCTGGAGTCCCGATGAGGCCGCCGCTTATATCGAACAGAACGCCGGTACCGAGCTGGACCCCGCCATCGCTGCGGCGTTCGGGTCGATGATTCGAGAGGCGGACGTACAACGCCTACCGGTGCCACCGAAGGACGCCGAGGAGTTCCTCCCCGCTCAGCTGTAGACGAAGGTGGCCTCGGCTGTCCCCGATCCGGATCTTGGTCCCATGCAGGACTTGGGGGCAGGGCTACAGGACGCATTGCGATCCAGCTACCGCATCGAGCGCGAGTTCGGCGGCGGCATGAGCCGGGTGTGCGCTTCGGCTGCCGAAGCGGTTAGGGCCTCGTCTGCTGCAAGCGCGGGTTATGCAGCCCCGGACAGCGGCCCGCAGTCATCTCCGCAGGCCGAGTGGCCGCGAAGTCGCTCGACGCCCTCCCAGCTGATGAGGGGGACCATCGCGGCCGAGGCGGTTAGGGCCCCGGCAACAGCAAGCGCGGGTTAGGTTGCGGAGCGCGTCTGCCTAACGGGTTGTTGAGTCGACCGCGAGCCTGTGTTTCGTCCCCTGTTGGTCCCGCAGTAGAAGCCCAAAAAAGCCAGCTCCAAGCCCGAGGCCCGGCATTCCCGCCCGAGTACCACCAAGCCAGAAGGAGCGGCCACTGTCTTGCGCCGAGATACCGACGCGTCCGGCGTGACCTAGGCCACACACCGCAGACTTTCGGCCAAGCGCACTACCCCTACCAGTGGAGCAAGAAAACGGGCGCCATCGCTGCTAGTGCAGCGCCGACTTGCAGGGCTAGGATGGGCACTGCCTGTCTTGGTGACTGCGGCACCCACTTGATCGCGAAGAACAATACGATAGGTGCCTGGGCAGCCATGAGGAGCTGCCAGATGTGGGCAGCTGCACCCTCATCTGCCTGGGGCGCCGTCCCGTGCACTGCGACGAAAATCAGCACGGTGGCGAGGGCACCGAGGGACATTGCCACGGGAAGGAAAGCGCTCGGGTGCTTCAGTATGGGTAATGGATTCATTTCGCCTCCCTCTGGTTTCGCTGCGGGGGGGAACGGTGCCCAATACTAGGATAAAGCACTTTGCGGCAAAGAGCAACCCGGGGAATCGCTCCGCTTCTTTGGGGTAGGCGCGGCTTCCCGAGTATGCGGGGTTCGGGAATTCCGCGATGTGCTGATGTGTGTGGCCTAACGACGGAAGACCCGCTATCGCGGCGAACGTTGCAGTTCAAAGTTGAGTTCTAGCGGCATCCTCTTCCGGGTCACGACCGCGGCACGACCCGAAGCAGACGCCAAGCCCAGATGCATAGCGCTGCCGCGGCGACGCCGATCGCAGCCTCCAGGATTTCCCCGGGGTCAGTAATTAGGCGTGGCCATTCACCGATGATTCGCCAGAGATGCACCAGGGCAAGCAGGGCAAACAGCGTACCCGTGGTCATGAGATAAGCCTTCATGAGATTGCGTCCGGTTTGAGGCATTGTTCAGAGGGTAGCTGCCGTCTTGCTAACGCACTGCATTTCAGCTGCGCCTACGCCCCCGTCAGCTACAAATGCGCCTCTGCCGCGGGTTGGGCACCTAGGTTGGTGGTTGGTCCGCTAGCTCCGTCGGATCCCACTGCCGACGGCCATGCCGAATGGTCAGGACGACGATGCGTCGGGAGTCCTGCCGATAGATCACCCGATAGGCTCCGTGGAGCAGCTCTCGGATCTCTGGCCGATTGACCTCAGGGACCTTGCGACCTCGCCGGGGGTGAGCCTTCAGGGTCGCGACGGCGGCAAAAACTGCATCTACCCATCTGGCCGCCGCATCTGGCCGATCCTGTGCGATGTAGGCGGCGGTCTCACTAGCCCGCGCGATGGCTCGCGGGGCCCAAATCAACCTCACGATCGCAAGCGCGCGAGAACAGCAACCTTCGCCCGGCCGTGGGCGAGACCTCGCCCAGCTTCGATCTCGGCCTCCGCCACACGGACGTCCTCAAGGAGCTCCGCCCGCTCGACCAGCGCCTCGTACTCGGCTGCATCGACGAGAACGGCAGCACTCCGGCCGTGCTGGGTGAGGATTACTGGCCGCTTGGTGCGTTGAACCTGGCGTACCACCGAGGCCAGGTTGGCCCGGAAATCAGCGAGGGGACGGATATCCTCGGTCGGTCGAACGCGGGGCACAGTAGGTCCTGCTTAGTGTACGGAATAATGTACAGATAGCAGGCGGGACATGCAAGCCCAATCCGGCTCTGCGGACCCTGCGGCACAACGTTGCCCCTTCAGCCGCGGCGGCCTCAGGATCGCGCCGGCCGCCGTCGGCTGCAAGCGG
>CAZYPO010000170.1:0-2660 GCA_964649225.1 uncultured Gemmatimonas sp.
GCCCTCCGCCATCCACCCGAGTCACAGGGTGCTGAGAAACCTCAGCAACGCCCTGCGGTCGGATCCCGTAAGGGCTCGAAAGGCATCGCGTGAGCGCGCTGCTTCGCCGCCATGCAGCTCCACAGCCTGCTCGATCGAGCCGGCGCGCCCATCGTGCAGGTACCGTCGCGCCAGTCGAAGCGCCATCAGCGGTTCGGTGCGAAACTCGGCGGGCGTAGCAACCAGACCCTGACAGATGTCTGCCAGCTCGGTACCCATGTCGTGCAATAGAAGGTCCGTGTACGCTGCGAACTGGCGATTCGCGAGCGCCTTGATCGGGTGATCGCCGGTCCGGAGGCTCGGCACGTGGCACTTGTCGCAGCCGATGCCGGAGAACGTCCGTTGGCCCCGCCTCGCGGTACCATCCAGAGCTTCCGGCGGAGCTGGTGCCAGGGTGCCAACGTAGGCGTTCGTCAGCGCGAGAAGTACCGCGCTCACCTCGGGCTCGGGCGAGGGATCCACACCGGCCGGTATCGGCTGGCCACCAATCGTGCCCTCGTTCAGAAGGTTCGGTCCCGTCAGGCCCTGCTCGACATGAAACGCGCCTTCCGTGAACTCGGCCAGCGTAGGGGTGAGGGCTTTCCTGCCGAACCTGCCGACCCGGCCGTCGAAGAACCGGTTCACTCGTCCCGAGACGCCATCAGCGTCGGCGTCTCCGGGATCGGCGAGGGCGAGAATCGTGGCTTCCGGTACTGCGTCGAGCAGTCCGAACCCGAAGATGTCCGGTGTCGTTCGCTTTCCCCGGGCGGCCTCGGCCGGTATCGGCTCGGCATCGATCCCCAAAGCGGCCTTGAGCGCCGGAGTTACCGAAAGCTGGAAGACCGGCCCGCCCCGGTCAGCCAGCGGGTCGCAGAAGCCGTTCGGAAGTAACACGCTTGCGTTCAGCTGCGTAAACGACCCATTACCTCCCGACACCGGCTGGTTGTGACAGCCTGTGCAGCTTACTCCGTTGAAGAGCGGGCCCAACCCCGTTTTCGGCGTGAAGACCTGGGCAAAAACCGCGCTGCCCTTCTTGAACCCATCGCGCTGGTCACCGGTGAGACCGTCGAGCGGGTTGCCCGCCCCTCGTGCACCGTTACAGCCGATGGTACCGACCAGTCCTGCGAGCAGCGCGACGGCTCCGACCGTCTCGGCTGGGCGGATCATGGTCCCCTCATGCCGCGTGCGTCGAGGACCAGGGTGATCTTGTCGGCGAGGTTCCCCTGGGACGTTACCCGGTACTCGATTCGGAGCACCGTGTTGGCCTGGAGATCGGTCAGTTGGGCTCTCCGCCCCTGGACCGTTATCTCGGTGTTCTCATGAAGCTTGAACGTGATCACTCGCAAGGCGAACGAGACCCCGGCAACGACGTCCAACGTGCGGGCGGCATAGTCATAGTCTCGACAAGTGCCGGTCAAAACATTGGGAGCCGAGTCGGGTGTTGGCGCTGCGGCTCGCGGATACGAGCCGCCGCAAGCCAGCAATGAGAGTAGGGCCAGGGTGGACGCGAACGCGGACAGGGTCAAGCGACGGCTCATGGAGACCTCCTTGTCTCAGCGGGCTCCCCCAAGGGAAGGCCGCGTCCCTCAATGATACTACGCCTGCCCCATCGCCAAGAGCGCCGACATGGAAAAGTGCGTCGCCGATTTCCATGGCTTCGCTTATGGGTCAGCACGATGGTCCCCTTGGCGGGGCTGATGATCGCGCTGGCCAAGCTTTAGATCACCCCTGCGTGCCAAGCTCCGACTGGCGTGACACCCAGCGATAGCTCGCCGCGATGGCCAGCGCGAACAGCAGCACACCCACCCAGGTCGCCGGGCCGGCAAAGCCCGCGCCGACCAGGGCGAGCGGGGCCGCCGAGCCGGTCGCCACGATGAGGCCGGCGTTCAGCACGCCGAGCAGGCTCTCCCCTACGATCAATCCCGACGCCAGCAGCACGCCGAACCGCTTGGCCATCTCGGCGTTGCCACGCCGGTTCATGGTGCGGTCGTAGAACCACCCGATCAGGGCGCCGACCACCACGGGCTGGGTGGCATTCATCGGGAGGTAGATCCCGATCCCGATCGCCAGCGGCGAGAGCCGGATCAGTTTGAGCGCTCCAAGGGTCTCGTCGAGGAGGATGCAGGCCAGCCCCACCAGGGCCCCGATCCCGATGGTGTTCCAGTCGAGCTGGGCGTTGAGCACCCCGCGCGCCAGCGTCGAGATCAGCGCTGCCTGCGGTGCCGGCAGCGGCTCGGCGCTGATCGCGGCCCGGTTGGGATCGCCCGGGAAGCCGTAGGCGCGGTTGAGCAGGTCGAGTACCAGCGGAATCACCAGCGATCCGGCGACCACCCCGACGATCAGCGCCACCTGCTGCTTCCAGGGACTGGCGCCGACCAGTTGGCCGGTCTTGAGATCTTGAAGATTGTCGTTCGAGATCGTGGCGATCGAGAAGACGATCGACACCGTGAACAGCGCGAAGGCCACCAGGGCCCCCGTGGCGTCCGCGCCGAGCCCCGGTTGCGCGAAGACCAGGAGCAGCAGGGCGACCGCCACGGTGGCGAGAATGCCGATGCCGGACACCGGGCTGTTGGACGCGCCAATCAGCCCCGCCATGTAACCCGCCACCGTCGCCACGAAGCCGCCGATCACCACCGTGAACA
>CAZYPO010000171.1:0-2628 GCA_964649225.1 uncultured Gemmatimonas sp.
GAGGCCGCGCGATCTTCCGAGTGAATGATCCGCTCTCTCCGTCGTCGAAGGGCCTCTGGACTCCAGATCTCCTGACATAGCCCCGCGTAAGTCCGCATCGTAGCTACCGCGGCGCTCTGCCGGGGTGCGGACCCAAACCTGTCCGCTTTTTCGCGCTTGCGGCGAGTATGCCCGCATGGCGGCACCACGGGAATCGGGCGACCAAGGCGAACTCTTTGGCGCGCTGTCCACGGCGGCGACTGGCGTGCCGGAGGTCGTGGCGGTGAATGGACGCGTGCTGGTGCGCACCCACGAGGACCACCGTCTGGTGGTCGCTGGGGGCATCGTCCTCGGCCAGTACGCCGTCGGGGATCGGATGGCTCAGGCCCATGCGATGGTCCTGCTGGTCGACCAGGGATGGGCCGAACAGATCGAGGTGGCGACAGCTTTCGGCTGTACGGCGAGGACGGTGCGCCGGTACCAGGAGCGGTTCGAGGCGGGCGGTTTGGCCGCACTCGGTCGGTCCGGGGGCTATCCCAAGGGCCGGTCGCGAACGAGCGGGGCGCGAACGCGACTGGTCAACCGGCTGCACTCCGAGGGGCAGTCGAACCGCTGGATCGCAATCAAGCTCGGGGTAACGGAGAAGGCCGTACGGAAGCTGTTGCGACGGCTGGGATGGCCCAAGGTCGAGCGGCAGACGCAGCAACTGCCCCTGGAGACTGAGGAGGGGAGCGCGGAGGAGGGTGCCGGAGGTGCGGACCCAAACCTGTCCGCTCCGATCCCAGGACCTGCGGCAACGGCTGCCTCCAGTGCGGTGACAGGGAAGGTGGAGCTCAGCGTAGGTGCGGACCCAAACCTGTCCGGTCTGTCACCGTCGGCAGCCGAGGCGGCTGAGGGTGACGCTACGCCCCTGGAAGAACCGCTGCCGACTTCGTTCGACACGGACCCCAGCGACCGCTGGCACGATCGCCTCTTCGCCTATCTCGGGTTGCTCGATGACGCGGCCCCGCTCTTCCGGGCCGGCCTGAAGGTGCCCGGGGCGGGCGTGCTCCTGGCCGTGCCCGCTTTGGTGGAGAGCGGGGTCCTGGAGGTGGCGCGTGAGGTCTACGGCAGCATCGGACCCGCCTTCTACGGTTTGCGCACGACGATCGTGGCGCTGGTGCTCATGGCCCTGTTGCGGATCAAGCGGCCGGAGGCCCTCAAGGAGCGCCCCGCCGACGACTTCGGCCGTGTCCTCGGCCTGGACCGCGCTCCGGAGGTGAAGACTCTACGACGCAAGCTCGCTCGGCTGGCTTCCCTCGGACGCGCCGCCGAGTTCGGTCGCGCCTTGGCCCGCCGCCGGGCCGCCTCACGAGGTGCGGCGCTGGGCTTCCTCTACGTGGATGGCCATGTCCGTGCCTACCACGGCCAACATCCCATCCCCAAGGCGCACGTGGCCCGCATGCGCATCTCCATGCCCGCCACCACTGACTACTGGGTGGGCGATACCGCGGGCGAACCACTCCTGCTGATCACCGCCGATGCCAACGCTGGACTGGTGCAGATGCTGCCCCGCATCCTCGACGAGGTACGACTTGCGGTCGGCGAACGTCCCCTCACCATCGTCTTCGATCGTGGAGGCTGGAGCCCGCGCCTCTTCGCGCAGATCCTGGAGCGCGGCTTCGACATCCTCACCTACCGCAAGGCTCCGAAACGACAGGTGCCCAGCCGCTCGTTCCAGACCCACAGCGGCAGCTTCGAGGGAAAGACCGAAACCTACCTTCTGGCCGACCAGACCATCCACCTGCGACTCCCCGGCAACAGGCGCCTCGCCCTGCGCCAAGTCACCCGCTTGGCCGAGCACGGCCAGCACCAGACTCCGATCGTCACCTCGCGCCGGGACCTGTCCGCCCTCGAGGTGGCGCGGCGCATGTTCGATCGTTGGCGACAGGAGAACTTCTTCAAGTACCTGCGCGAGGAGTACGCCCTCGACGCCCTCGTCGAGTACGACGTCGTTCCCGATGATCCCCAGCGCGAGGTGCCTAATCCGGCCCGCAAAGCCCTCGACATCGAACTGCGCGCTACGCGTATGGCCTTGGCCGAACTACAGGCCAGCTATGGAGCCGCCGCCTTCGACAACCCCGAGCAGGGCCGTCCCACCATACGCGGCTTCAAGATCGCCCACGGCAAGATCGGCCGCGCCATCCGCGACCTCCTCCGCCGTATCAGCGACCTGGAGGTCCGCCGCTCCCGCACCCCAACCCACGTCCCGGTCCAGACCGTGGTCGAGTTTCCGGTGGTCAAGCTGGCGCCGGAACGCCAACCACCTCTCGAGCCTCGTCAAGATGGTCGCCTTTCAGGCCGAGAGCGAGATCCTCCAGATCCTCACCCCGTACTATCGCCGTGCCGACGACGAGGGCCGGACCCTCGTCCAGAACGCTCTGGCCTCCAGCGCCGACATCGAGGTCACGGACACCGAGCTGCACGTCCGCCTCACCCCCCTCAGCTCCCCTCACCGCTCCGCCGCCGTGCAAGCCCTCTGTCACGACCTGAACGCCCGAGCCGTGCCCTTCCCGGGCACCAGGCTCAAGCTCCGCTTCTCGGTCGCGCCCAGCCTTCCCGGCGGCGAAAGCGGACAAAACTGAAAGGCCCTATGTCAGGAGGTCTGGA
>CAZYPO010000172.1:0-2582 GCA_964649225.1 uncultured Gemmatimonas sp.
CCCGACGCCAGCAGCGCCTGCCGGCGCGCCGCGTTCGGATCCATCCCACGCCGGATGTACTCGGTGGTCTCCATGTCGAGATGGGCCTGCAGCTCCTCGCGGAGCTCGGCGTCCCCACGGTGTCCGGTGAAGAATCCGGCGATGCGCGCGAGTGCGGCGCGAAGCTGTCTCATGGGGTCTCCCGTCATGGCGCGAGAAAGGCGGCGATCAGATCGGCGGTTTTATGCCATTCGCGGGTTTCGCGTGTCAGTTGCCTGCGCCCGGCGGCGGTAAGGGCGTAGAACTTGGCGCGACGATTGTTCTCGGACTGACCCCATTTCGCCGTGATGAGACCCTCTTGTTCGAGCTTGAGGAGGGCGGGGTACAGCGTGCCGTAGTTGAGCCTGAGGCGGTTCTTGCTGGTCTCCTCGATGCGGCGCGCGACGCCGTAGCCGTGGAGGGGGCCGAGGCCCTCGAGGGTCTTCAGAATCATCAGGGCGAGCGTGCCCTGCTTCACATCCAGTTTTTCGGCCATGGTCCGTCCTATGGGATTCCCATACGACGGTAGCTGCGGGAGATTGGTTTCAACCGCGATCGGCCACTAGGTGGGCGGATTGAGCCGATCGGTATGCTGTTGCCCCAGCAGGCGTTCGGTGAAGTCGAGGCGTTCCTGCGTTTCCTCGACCTGGCGGCGCACGGCCGCCATCTCGTCCTCCAGCGCGGCAAGCCGGGCCGCGGTGTCGGGATCCTGGGTATTGGACCGGGAGGTGAGGATCCTGGCCACTTTGATGCCGGCAAACGCGAGGATCGCAACGACCGGGATTAACGGGGCTAACGTGTTAGGGTCCATGGACTATCTCGCATCCTGGGACGGTCCCAACCGTTGCTCCTCGCGCCGCCCGGCCAGGAGTCGTTCCGCAAAGTCGAGCCGTTCTTCCAGCTCGCCCATCCGGTGGTTCAACTGATCGAGTTCGCCGAGGCGGCTCTGAACATCCTCGAGTGCCTCGCGCTCAGTCGAGTCCTTCGGGTCGGGCCGCGTGATTCCCGAGAACCTCCGGACCATCAGCTGGGCGGCAGCTATGAAGAAGATGACCACTCCGAAGCCGATGGCTAACTCCAGAATTCTGAGCACCCTCAGGCTGCCTCCCTTTCGACGGCTCGTGCTATGCTGAACCGGTGACGTTGACGTGGCGTACGAGTGCGCTGGGATAGAGTTTCGAATTGGCCACGGGCGCCTACCTCAAAGCGCGACCCTCTCCTTCACCAGCGCAAGGCCGAACCACCATCGCCCTTCCGCCGTGGCGACGCTCAGTGCGCCGGCCCGCATCCGCTGATAGCAATCACCGAGGGACGGCGTCGAGTCGAGCGTCGGACGCTAGCGCTGCGGGCTCACTCGGCGCGCTTCCGATCCCTGCGCCAGCACCCGTTCGGCGAAGTCCAGGCGCTCCTGCATCTCGCTCACCTCCAGCCGCAGCCTGCTCACCTCGGCTTCGAGCGCCTCGAGTGCTTCGAGCGCCTGGAACTCGCCCCTGCCGGGACCCTGCCGCAGGCGCTGGGCCCATGACCCGAACGCCACCGCGAGCCCAGCGTGAATCGCGGCATGCCAAGATTGGCCTGGCCCGAGCGCGAAGCCGAGTCCGACCAGGTTGATGATGGTCAACCCGATGGCGATCGGGTACCAGATCGTCGGCTTAAAGGTCATGGCGAGATCACCCGCTTGGCGATCGCGATCCGCTTGGGCCCGCCCCCCAGCTCGAATTGCATGTTGCTCACCACCTTCCGCGTCTGCACGTCGATCGCCGCCACGGCGTCCGAGAACCAGAGACTGACGAAGAGTATCCGGCCGTCGGGCCGCATGGCGAACCAGTGCGGGAAATGCCCGGTGCGGATCTGGGCCACTTCCTTCATGTCCGAGAGCCGCACCACGCGGATCAGGTCGTTGATGTCGTCGCAGAGCCAGAGCTCGCGCCCGCCGTTGGCGAGCTGCAGCCCGTGGGTCCAGGTGTCCTTATATGGCTGGGGCAGGCCCTCGGGCAGGGTGCCCAGCTCGACTCGGCGGGTCACCCGGCGGGTCGCCGCGTCGACCACCACGAAGCCAAGCAGCTTGGAGAGAGCGACGTAGATGGTCTTGCCGTCCTCCGAGGGCTCGAGGGGCCGCGCGCCCGCAGGGGTCGGAATGTTGTACAGGATGCTCTGGGTCGCCGGGTCGATCACCGTGATTGCGCTGCCGTACTGCGCGCCGATGTAGATGCGGCTGCCGTCGGCGGAGGTGTAGGAGTCGTGCGGACCCGCGGGCGCGGGAAGCTTCTTGACCAGCCGGAGCGGATCGAGCTGGACCACGGCGATCGTGCTCTCGCCGCGGAGCGGCACGTACGCGAAGCGGTCGTCCCGGGTGAGCGTCATCTGATTCGGGTCGTTGCCGAGCGGGATCTGCGCGGTGATTAGCCCAGAGCGCGCGTCGACCACCTGGAAGTTCCCGGTCTTGTCGCTAGTGACGTAGAGCTTGGAGCCGTCCGAAGAGATCGACAGCCCATGCGGCTTGGGGTCGACCTTGATCCGGCGGAGCTCTGTGAAGGTGTAGGGATCGAGCTCCACCAACTGGT
>CAZYPO010000173.1:0-2556 GCA_964649225.1 uncultured Gemmatimonas sp.
ATGAAATTCCTGTGCATCGAGTGCGACCGGCAAATGGAGTTCGAGGAGCGCGAGCTGCCCGGAGACGGGACCTTCGGCGCCGCGTTCCGCTGTCCTGCCTGCGGCCGCCGCATCGCGATGCTGGCCAATCCCATGGAGACGCAACTGGTGGATGCGCTCGGCGTGAAGATCGGCGGCCGCACGCTCACGGAGGAGCCGCTGGAGCTGGTTCGGAGCACCGTGCGGGGACGGGACGATGCATTTGAGGAGAAACCCGAGCCAGCCAGCCGGTCCGGCGGACGGCCCCGATGGTCGGCCGCCGCCGAGGAGCGCCTGGCCCGGGTGCCGGGATTCGTGCGCGGCATGGTGAAGAAGATCTACAACGAATACGCGCTGGAGCACGGCATCGGCGAGCTCACCCCCGAGATCATGGACCAGGCGCGTACTGACCTGGGGCTGGAAGCCATGTGAGCGCGGGATTCGACGAACGGATCATCCATGGCCTCCGGGTCCGGATCGACCGCGACCTCTGCGTGGGGTTCGGCGACTGCATCACGGAGGCGCCGGGGGCCTTCCGACTGGACGACGAGGGTGTGGCCGAGTTCGAGAATCCCGAACGCGTCGCACGGGAAGCGCTGCTGCGAGCTTGCGACGCCTGCCCAGTCGACGCGATCACCGTCTGGGATGCGGAAGGACGCCAGCTGGTCCCTTGACAGGAGCACCTGGCATCCCAATATCCTTCCCGGGAATTGCGGGTCGGGGACGAGGGGAATCAGGGTAGCCAAGCAGGACCGCCGGTTTTACAATCCCGCGTGGCAGCAGACGGCGACCGCCTCCACGGACCTCCGGGGGAAGGACGGCCCTGTGTACACCGAGATCTTCATGCCGGTCGACAACTCCCAGCATTCGGACTGGGCGGTGGACCGCGCCCTCGAGCTCTGCCGGAAATCCGGAGGCCGGATCACCGGCAACCACGTCTACGCCGCACGCCTGCACGACGTACGATTCCGACAGCTCGAGACCGGCCTCCCCGCACAATTCCAGACTCCAGACGAAATCAAGAAGCAGCGCAAGATCCACGACAAGCTGATCGAGAAGGGCTTGCAGCTCATCGCCGACAGCTTCCTCGACCAGCTCGGCGCCCGCTGCGAGGCCGCGGGGGTCCGGATCACCCGTCAACTCCTCGAGGGCATCAACTTCGAGGAGATCGTCAAAGAGGTGAATCGCGGAGAGGGGCGGCTTCCCGGGCTGATCGGGTTCGACCCGAATCGGGCCGCCGGCTACGACGGAGGCGGGCGCACCCGCGGCGACGTTCGGCTGGGCGAGGACGGCCGCATCGTCGCGGAGGAGGAGGACGCCGCGGCCCGGCTGGCCGGCACTTCGGGGCGGCAGTACGACCTGGTGGCGATCGGCGCGCACGGGCTGGGCCGGCAACCGCTCAGTCAGCTCGGCGGAGTGGTAGCCCGCTGCCTCCGCGGAATCGAGCGCGACGTGCTGGTGGTGCGCGACAAGGCACCGCTCGAAGGAGGCCGCTACCTGGTGTGCGTCGATGGGTCGTCCTATAGCTACCGGGCAATGCGCAAGGCACTCGAGCTGGCCCAGGAGTTCGGGGGCTCCTTGTACGTCTGCAGCGCCTTCGACGTCGAGTACCACCACGTGGTCTTCAACAACATCAAGGACGTCCTCTCGGTTCAGGCGTCGAAAGTCTTCAAGTTCGAGGAGCAGGAAGAGCTCCACAACAACATCATCGACAAGGGTCTCCTCAAGCTCTGTCAGGCCAACCTCAAGCGGGCCGAGGTGATGGCGCGGGAATTTCCCGACGTTCCCCTCACAACCCAGATCCTGGTGGGGAAGCCTTTCCAGGTGATTCTGCAATGGGTGGAGGAGATCAAACCCTCCTTGCTGGTCGCCGCGCGGCACGGCGCCCACCGAATCGACGACACCGACCTCGGCTCGCAGGCCGACAACCTGCTGAGGCTGGCCCCCGGCAACCTGCTCCTCACCGGCACCGTCGGCATCAAGCCGGAAGACATCCCCTGGATCGAGGAAGACGGCGTGGCATCCCTCCCCTGGGCGCCGGACGCCGAGGTGCGAATTCTCCGGGTTCCGCCGTTCGCCCAGGGGATCGCCCGCAAGGCGGTGGAAGAGTTCACCCTGGAGCAGGGTGGTGACATCGTCACCAACGCGCGGTTGAACGTGGCAATTCAGAAGCTGCTGCCGACCCACATGCAGCTCATCATGGGCATCGGGGGCGCGGAGGAGATTGCGCAGGCCGAGCTCAAGGCCGAAGAGCAGATGCGGAAGACCAAGATCGTCGGCCACGACGACGATCCGCAGCCGGCCGAGCCGATGGTAGAGGTGAAGTGCCCCGTGACCGGGCGGGTCAGCACTCGTCCCCGGGTCGCCAGCGACCCGATCGAGTGGACCCATGAAGCCTCAACGCGCCTCCAGGCGGTTCCGCTGATCGCCCGGCCGCTGGCCCGCAACACGGTGGAGCGGTTCGCCCGCGGGCACGCCATCGCGCGCATCACCACCGGCGTGATGGACGAAAACAAGCAGGCCATGATCGAGGCGGAC
>CAZYPO010000174.1:0-2544 GCA_964649225.1 uncultured Gemmatimonas sp.
ATTCTCTTGGAGGAGAACTGAAGTCTACCGGTAGCGCAGGTCACCGTACTCGTTGGGGGGCCTGTTGCACTTAGTTTATGAATGCCGCCTAACCCGCAAATGCAGCTGCCGGGGCCCTCAGCGCTTCGGCCGCCGCGGGGTGTCTCTAGGCCCTTGGGCCGCGGCGGCCTCAGCAGGCCCCCGCAGCTGATTTGCAGTCCGTTGGACGGACAAGCTTAGCAAGGATCGCAAACCGTGAAGACCTTTGTCGCTCAGACTGCTGACCAGTGGCGCAAATGGCTCGACGAGCACCACGACTCCGAGTCTGAGGTGTGGCTCATCTTCCATAAGCTACACACTGGCGTGGCGTCGATTGCGTACCTGGACGCACTCGATGAGGCGCTGTGCTTTGGTTGGGTGGATAGTTTGGTCAAACGTCTGGATGACTCACGCTATGCGCGCAAGTTCACGCCGCGGAAGGCGGATAGCCGATGGTCGACAATTAACCGGAAGCGCTACGCGGCCTTGAAAGCCAGTGGTAGGTTGAAGCCCGGTGGGATCAACCGCGCACCGACGGACCGCAGCTATGGTCCGCGACCGCCACGGTTCCAAATGCCCGCAACGGTTCCACGGCACATCCAGGCAGCGTTAAGGAAACATCCGGCGGCATGGCGGTACTTCGAGGGGCTTACGCCCTCACATCGTCGACGGTATATCGGCTGGATAGAGTCCGCCAAGCACGAGGAGACGAAGGCCAGACGCCTGAAGGAGGCGATTCGCCTCCTCATTGCTGGCAAGCCGCTGGGACTCAAGTAGACAGCCGCCCAACAACCGCTGAGGCCGTGTGAAAACTCGCGGCCTCTGAATGGTTCGTAGCGCTTGGCGATCCGAGGGCGGGGTTCGGTGACGGAACGCCGGAAAATGGTCGGGGGGGGCCGGGTGGGAACACGATGGGTGTCTGGGAGACGCCCCGAAGCGAGAAAAACGGCAGGGAACTCCCTAGGGGAGGGCTTCCAGCAGCCGCGGCACGTTCACGAGGTTGAGCACTCGCTTCAGATTGTAGGTCAGGACGGTCAGGCTGAACTCGCCCCGCACCTTCCGCAGGCCCTTGAGTAGGAAGTACCCCTGGTCCATGCCCCGCTTCATCGTGCCGAAGGGGTGCTCCGACAATGCCTTCCGTTGGCGGAAGAGCTCGGGCGCGCGCCGCAGGTGCTGCTCCATGTCTGCGAGCAGGTGCTCGTCCACCCAGCGCGTGAGCTTGCGGCCGTCTTGGTTGCGGGTGCAGCGGGGCTTGAGCGCGCAGCGTCCACAGGCGCTGGTCCGGTAGTGCTTGATCGTGCGGCCTAACTCGACGGTGGTGGAGCGGTAGGTGAGCCTCTCCCCCGCGGGACAGTGATAGCCATCCGAGGCGGCATCGTACCCGAAATCGTCTTTGGTGAAGAGGCCCCGCGCCTCGTTCGCCGAGGTGCGCGGTCGCGGCACCAGCGGCGTGAGGCCCGCCTCCAGACAGCGTTTGATCTCGGCGCCGTGATAGTACCCCTGGTCGGCGACCACCACCGGCGTCGCGCCCCCCAGCATTTCCTGCGCGGCCGCGGCCATCGGACTCAGCTGATCCCGGTCGCCGGCCGCATTGGTGACCTCGGCGGCGACGATGAGCTTGTGCTTGGAGTCCACCGCGGTCTGGACGTTGTAGCAGACCTCAATGCGGCCCCCACTCATCATCGGCCGGCTGTCGGGATCCGTGAGCGAGCGCGCCGTCTCGCCGCTCGTGGCCAACTCCTGCTGGAGGCTCTCGTACCGCGCCCGCCGCTGCTGCAACGCCGCGATCTTCTCGCGCAGGGCGTCGGCGCTCGGCCCCTCGGTGCCCGCCTCCGCCTCGTCCTGGCGCTCCAGCTCGCGCAGATAGCGAGCGATCGTGCGGTCGATGTCCCGCTGCAACGTGGCCAGGCGGGCCGGGGTGTAGCTCTGATCCCGGGCGTTGACTGCCCGGAACTTGCTGCCGTCGATCGCGAGCAGCTCGCCGCCGAACAGGTCGAGCCGCGTGCAGAGGAGAATGCACTCCCGGCACACGCCCTTCAGCGCCGCGGGATGGTCCCGGCGGAAATCGGCGATCGTCTTGAAGTCCGGCGTGAGCCGGCGCAACAGCCACATCAACTCGACGTTGCGGTGCGTCTCCTGCTCCAGCCGCCGGCTGGAGCGGATGCGGTGCAGGTACCCGTACAGGTACAGCCGCAGCAGATCGCCGGGATCGTAGCCGGGCCGGCCGGTCTCGGCGGGCACCGCGCGCTGAAAGCCGAGCGTGCCGAGATCGAGTTGCGCCACGAAGGCATCGAGGAAGCGGACGGGATTGTCCGGTCGGACGTAGTCGTCCAAGACTTCCGGCAAGAGGACGGACTGGCTGCGATCGGTGCCGGCGATGTGAGCCACGGGCGGAGCTCCGAGCAGGAGGAGCGCTGGCCAAAACCGGGGACGCACAATATATGGAATGCCGAGGAGTTTTCACACAGGCTCCGCTTGCAGCCGACGGCGGCCGGCGCGATCCTGAGGCCGCCGCGGCTGAAGGGG
>CAZYPO010000175.1:0-2429 GCA_964649225.1 uncultured Gemmatimonas sp.
CGTCGAATCTCGAGCAGCTCAGCCTCCTCGAGGAGGACCTGTAATCGCTTAGTCACCAAATGAGTATAAATGACTCATCACGATGAGTCAACCACGACGACGCAGTGTTCCGGGCTTGGAGGGGACACTCGCGCGGAACCCGGGCTCGAGGGGACCCCCCCTAGGGCGCTGCACTGTTAGGTGACCGACTTGGAAGATCTGTCGCGATCTCGAGGTCCTGGGGGTGGTCCAGCATGCGTTCAGATGATCCAGATGGTGAGCACGCTACCGCCTACCCTGCGGGATTTCGCCTTGACGAGCGACTGACCTGGCACCCCGAGGGCGCGGCCACCCCACTCGAGCTCGACCTCCCTTTGTATTTCCGAGAGGTCTGGGGCGTGCCTTAGGCGACCCGGGCCTTGAGGCAGCGCCCCAGCAAACGCTCATCCCCCATCCGCTCGACCCACGCCCCGAACTCCCCCGTCGGCCCGCGCCACTCCAGCGCATCCACGTCCTTAAATAGCGGCGCGTCGGTGCGCAGCGTCGCCAGGTTCTTGAAGAGCAAGGCAGGCTCCAGCTCGGCGCCTAACACGTCAGGCGGGAACGACTCGATCGGGCCGTACTGATTGAGCAGCCTACTCGCAGTGGCAGCACCGATCCCCCGGATGCCTGGGTAGCCATCCTGCGCATCCCCGACCAGCGCCAGGTAATCGGGAATCAAGGCGGGCTCGACCCCATACTTCTTCCGCACCGCCTCCGCGTTGCGGATTTCCTTGGCCCTGCGGTCCACCTGCACCACCCGGTCGCCGCGGACGCACTGCGCCAGATCCTTGTCGTTCGCCCAGATGCAGACCTTCTCGACCCGCGGGTCCTCCGCCGCCCGCCGAGCCGCCGACGCCAGTGCGTCGTCGGCCTCCAGCTCGATCATGGGCCAGACCACGACGCCCATCGCGACGAGCGCGTCTTCCAGCTGCGGAAACTGCGCCCATAGCGCGGGCTCGATACCCTCGCCGGTCTTGTACCCGGGCCAGAGCTGGTTGCGGAAGGACTCGATGACGTGGTCGGTCGCGACGCCCAGGTGCGTGGCGTCCTGCTCGATCTGCTCCAGCACCGAATGCAGCACGCCGAGCACGGCTCCGAAAGGCTGGTCCACGCCCTGGTTGAAGCGGCGCCGACCGTAGAACTGGCGGAACAGCTCGTAGGTGCCGTCGATGAGATGCACGATCATTCGGTAGTATACCGAGTCGGTGGGTTCGCCCAGGGGCAACACTGGCGAGCCGCGCATCCGGCCGGTATCCTCTCCCGCTTCCCCCACCGGCGACGTTGATGACCACTGCTCTGGTCCTTCCGGAGATCGTCCCCGAGTACGCGCACACCCAGGAGTTCCGTAGCGTCAAGACCCGCCGGCGGGGGATCGTGGCCGGGGTGGTCGGCAACATGCTCGAGTGGTACGACTTCGCCCTGTTCGGTTTCTTTGCCCCGCAGATAGGCGCCCACTTCTTCCCTGCGCACAGCGCAACCGCCTCGACGCTCGCCGCCTTCGGCACCTTTGCCGCCGGCTTCGTGATGCGGCCGGTCGGGGGCGCCCTGTTCGGCTGGATCGGCGACCGCTTCGGCCGCAAGCAGGCCCTGATCGGCTCCGTCCTCGCCATGGCGTTCCCCTCCTTCTTCGTCGCCCTCCTGCCCGACGTGGCGCAGATCGGCGTGCTCGCCACCGTCCTGCTGGTGCTGTTCCGTCTGATCCAGGGCGTCGCGGTGGGCGGCGAGTACATGGCGTCCGCCGTCTTTCTGGTCGAGGGCGCCGAGCCGGGACGCCGCGGCTGGATGGGAAGCTGGGGTCCTTTCGGCGCCTCCGCGGGAACCCTGCTCGGCTCGGCCGCGGGCGCGCTGGTCAACTTCGCGCTGCCGGCCGCGGCGGTGCTCGCCTGGGGCTGGCGCATCCCCTTCGCGGTCGGATTGCTGGTGGGGCTCGGCGGCCTGTGGATCCGCAACAATTACGTGGAGCACAAGCCGCATCAGGAGGCGGCGAAGTCTCCCGTCCGCGAAATGTTCTCCTCGCATTGGCGCACCGTGGTCCACCTGCTCTTCCTGACGGCTGGGGTCAGCATCAGCTTTTACACCGCGTTCGTGTACTCGGCCACCTGGTTGCAGCAGATCGCCCACGTGCCGGGCAGCACCGCGCTCGGCATCAACGCCGCCGCGATGGGCGTGCTGCTGGTGATCAATCCGATCTCGGGACGGCTGAGTGACCGCTACGGCAGACGGGCGCTGCTGATCGCCGGCGCGGCCGGGCTCACGCTGCTGGCCTATCCGCTGATGGCGCTGATGGCGCGGGGCACCACCGCGGGCATTCTCGCCGGAGAGGCTGGGCTGGCCCTGCTGATCGGGGTCTACGGCGGCGGGCTGCCGGCCGCGATGGCCGAGCTGGCCCCCTGGCGGGTGCGCTGCAC
>CAZYPO010000176.1:0-2416 GCA_964649225.1 uncultured Gemmatimonas sp.
GCCTTGTATATCGACTCTGAGGTAAACTCGCTGCAAGTTGGGGTGGGCGATAGCCCGTGCAGCCTAGGGTCCGTGAGACCGTCCGTTAGCCAGGGCGTCGCCCACCACCGTCGCTCGTCTCAAGCCCGAACAGTTGATCGGGGCCCTGAGCCCGCATCCTGCAAGGTCGGGTCACGACGAGCGCCTCGCCGTCGGAGGAAGCCGTGAGCACCACGCCTGTGTTCGTTGGCCTGGACGTGGCCAAAGCTACGCTAGACGTCGCCCTGCGCCCGAGCGGTGAAACGTGGACCGTCGCCAACGACGAAGCCGGCGTCACCAGCCTGGTCGAGCGCCTGCGGACGTGCGAGCCGACGCTGATCGTGTGTGAGGCGACCGGCGGCTTCGAGCGCGCTGCGGTGGCCGGCCTGGCCGCTGCCGGCCTGCCGGTGGTGGTCGCCAACCCGCGCCAGGTGCGGGATTTCGCGCGGGCGACGGGGCAACTCGCCAAGACGGACCGCCTCGACGCGGGCATCCTCGCGCTCTTCGCCGAGCGCGTGCGGCCCAGCCCGCGGCCCCTGCCCGATGCCACCGCCCAGCTGCTCGACGCGTTGCTCACTCGCCGCCGGCAGCTGCTCGAGATGCTCACCGCCGAGAAGAACCGCCTCGGCTTCGCCCCGCAGCCGCTGCACCGCGGGATCCAGCAGCACATTCGCTGGCTGGAGCGCCAACTCGATGACGTGACCGGCGAGCTCGCCGCGATGATCGAGGCCAGCCCCGTCTGGCGCGCCAAGGACGATCTCCTGCAGAGCGTCCCCGGCATCGGGCCGATCGTCAGCGCCGTCTTGCTCGGCGAGCTGCCCGAACTCGGCACCCTTAGCCACAAGCAGATCGCTGCCCTGGCGGGCCTCGCCCCGCTGGCCCGCGACAGTGGGACGCTCCGGGGCAAGCGCATGGTCTGGGGTGGACGGGCCGGCGTGCGGACCGCGCTCTACCTGGCGGCGCTGTGTGGCCGGCGCTGGAATCCGAGGCTGAAGGTCTTCTACGAGCGGCTGATCGCGGCCGGGAAGCCGAAGAAGGTGGCCCTCATCGCCTGTGCCCGGAAACTGCTGACGATCCTCAACGCCATGGTCCGGAACACCACCCGCTGGATGGGTCCGGCGACCGAACTGCAACACAGTTGCTAACGGATCGCGCGTAAGCTGCGGGCGCCATGCCCGCAGGCGCATCGCACGTCCATGATGTTCACGCTACTCGGCCGGCGCACAAACGGAAGTCTACCCTACTTGGCCGTGCCCGCCAGCTTCACGCGCTGGTTAGGCTGCGCGAATTCATATAGTAAGTGCAACAGGTCCCCCAACTAGGAGGAAGGTGACCTGGAGATACCGTAGTCTTCGATCTCCGCCAAGAGAAGGAAGCCTACGCATGCCGTATCGCCAGATCACCTTTGCCGAAAGATACACGCTCGGCCTGCTCCGACAGCGGGGCCTGACCCCGGCCGCGATCGCCCGGGTCCTCGGGCGGCACCGGAGCACGATCGGGCGCGAGGTGCGGCGCAATCGCACACCGCGCGACGGGACGTACCGCCCGCA
Organism: uncultured Gemmatimonas sp.; assembly: GCA_964649225.1. Taxonomy (GTDB): domain Bacteria; phylum Gemmatimonadota; class Gemmatimonadetes; order Gemmatimonadales; family GWC2-71-9; genus JABFSM01. The sequence goes on from CAZYPO010000176.1 coordinate 1,569, forward strand.
GCTCGCCGACTGGTACGCCCGCGGCCGGCGGTCACGCGCCCGGCGCAACCAGCGGTTCTCGGCGGCGGATTGGGCACGGGTGCAGGCCCTGGTGCGAGCAGACTGGAGTCCGGAGCAGGTCGCGGGCTATCTCCGTCGCCGCCGGCAGCTCCGCATCAGTCACGAGACGATCTATCGCCACATCTGGGCCGATAAGCGCCAGGGCGGGACCTTGTACCGACATCTCCGTGGCGCGCCCAAGCAGTGCCGCAAGCGCTACGGACACTACGACAGCCGCGGGCGGCTCGCCGGGAAACGGCCCATCACCGCGCGCCCAGCCGTCGTGGAGACCCGGGGGCGCATCGGCGACTGGGAGGCCGATACCATCCTCGGCCCTGAGGGGAACCGCCACTGCCTGCTCAGCCTAGTCGAGCGGAAGACCGGCTACCTCGTGCTCGGCAAGCTGACCGCCCGCACCACCGCCGAGGTGAACCGGCGGGCGGCCCAGCTGATTCAGCGCCAACCGCACGCGGTGCGCACGATCACGACGGACAACGGGACCGAGTTCCATGGCTACGCCGCCCTCGAGGCGGTGACCCGGGCGCGCTTCTACTTCGCCACGCCCCACCACGCCTGGGAGCGCGGCACCAACGAGAACACCAACGGGCTCGTGCGCCAGTACGTCCCGAAACGGGCCAGCATGGCCCACCTTACCCAGCAGGACTGCCACGCGATCGCGCGCACGCTCAACCAGCGCCCGCGCAAGCGCCTCGGCTACCGCACCCCGGAGGAATGCTATGCCCGATGAACCCCGACGACAGACCCGCTACCGCGGCGAACGTTGCACTTCAAAGTTGACGTTACGCTGC
>CAZYPO010000177.1:0-2351 GCA_964649225.1 uncultured Gemmatimonas sp.
AACGCCGGGAGCGCCTGGGGGTTTTCGAGCCGGCCTTCGCGCAGCGCGGTGCTCACCCGGCGGAGGGTTTCCTGCGCCAGATCCTCCGCGAGCGATGCATCCCCCAGCCGGCGCGACGCGAACAGCCGCACCCGTTCCCAGAACCGCGCCGCGAGCTCACGGTCCTCAGGCGGAGCGGTGGCTTCCGCCCCGTCGCTGTAACGCTCGCCCGACAAAGGTGACATAGGGATGATTCCGAACATACGGTCCGGCGAAGGGTCCGGCAATTCGAGGAGGACGCCGCACATGATCAGCTACCGATCGATTTTCGCACTCGTCATTGCCGGCCCGCTCGCCGCGCAGCAGCCCGCCGCCCCACCCGCCTTCAAGGGGGTGTGGGAGCCGGTGAGCTTCAGCGAAGACCTCGACTTCAGCCAAGTCTTCTTCGTTACGGTGGACAAGGGGTGGGTCGCCGGTGCCAATGGCACCATCATCCACACCAAGGATGGCGGCGCCACCTGGACCGCCCAGTTGGGCGGAGACCCGCAGGCGGCCGAAGGAAAGGTCACTCTGCTGCGCTTCCTCGACGAGACCCACGGCTGGGCAGTCAAGGATGGCCGCATCCTGCGCACCGTGGACGGCGAATCGTGGGAGGACCTCGGCGCCGGCCCCCAGTACGTCGGAAACCTCGCCATGACCTCCCCGACGGACGGCGTCGCAACGGGCTGGGTCGGAATGGGCACGGTTCCGGCCACCCTTTTTAAGACCCGCGATGGCGGCAAGACCTGGAAGCCGGGGCCCTTGTGCGCCATCAAGGCGATGGTGGGAGGACTCAATCGCACGTTCTACTGCACGGTCATCCGGATTCAGTTCGTCACCCCGTCGGTTGGATACTTGGTCGCGAGGCACCAGTGCGACGGCACCGGGTGCTCGCCACCGCCCATCCTCGGGAAAACCGAGGACGGGGGCGACAGCTGGCGCTTCTTCGTCGGCCCCGGCGATCCCGACGTGGTAGGCGCCACGGACCTGTTTTTCACCGATGAGAACACCGGAATCGTGCGGACCACCGACGGCAAGCTGTCCCGCACCACCGACGGCGGGCAGACCTGGACGGGTCTCCTCGCCAGCGTCGGGAACTACGCCAGCCTGATCTTTGCCGATCCCGAGGTCGGCTGGGCGCTCGAGTATCACGAGAAAATGAGCTTTACCGTGGATGGGGGAAACCACTGGAACTCACGCGCATTCCGGTTTCCCGCCACGCCGTGGGCCTGGAGCTTCCCCCGGCGCGACCGCGCCTACCTGGTGGGCGCCCACGGGATGGTGTTCCGCTACAGCGTGGTTCCGAATTCCGCGCCGGTGCCGGCCGCATCGGTGCTCGGCCCCGCGATGCCGGCGTTCAGGTCGCCGCTCGAGAATCAGGTGCCCGAGCTGAACGGCTTCGTGCAGGAGCTCACCACCGTGGTCGAGCAGCTCCCCGATTCGGCCAACGCCGCGGCGGCAGCCGCCCCCGCCGCTCCCGCGGCCCCGGTGCCCGAGCCGACCCCCGTCGAGAGCGCGCCGGCGGCAGCCGGCTTCTCGCAGGACACTCCGCCCACCCCCTTCGTGAACAACTGCTGCGGCAAGCCGCTCAACAGGCTCAACGTCATCCTCGCTGCGATCCTCCAGAGCCTGCCGCAGTTCGTATCCCGCTTCAAGAACACCAATCTGCTGGTCGCCGGGCTCCGCATGCTGGTGACCATGCCGTCGCAGCTCGGCGATCTCCGGGGAGCGTTCCGCGAGTTCAAGCGCGCCACCGACAAGGACGGAGCGAAAGCGGCGCTCGCACGGCTCGGCGGCGCGGCCACCTCGCTGCAGCAGTCGACCAAGGCGGCGTTTCAGAAACAGGGCACACCATGAGACGGTCAGTCCCCCTGGCGGCCGCATTTCTGGCCGGGCTCGTCTGGCTCGCCGCGGTCCCGCTGGCGGCGCAGCAGCGGGCGCCCGCCCCACCCCAATTCAAGGGAATCTGGGAGCCGGTGAGCTTCAGCGAGGACCTCGATTTCCGCGAAGTCTTCTTTGTAACTATCGACAAGGGATGGGTCGCCGGCTCCAAGGGGACGATCATCCACACCAAGGATGGCGGCGCCACGTGGACCGCGCAGATGGGCGGAGACCCGCAGGCGGCCGAGGAAAAGGTCACGCTGTTGCGCTTCCTCGACGAGACCCACGGCTGGGCGGTCAAGGATGGCCGCATCCTGCGCACCGTGGACGGCGAATCGTGGGAGGACCTCGGCAAGGCCCCCCAGTACATCCATGAGCTGGCGATCAGCTCACCGATGGAAGGTATCGCGGCGGGATCGGGATACGGGGGGAGGCAGGGGACAAGCACCCTC
>CAZYPO010000178.1:0-2306 GCA_964649225.1 uncultured Gemmatimonas sp.
CGCGGGTGGGGCATCTCGGAAGCCGGTGAAAATCCGGCGCGGCCCCGCCACTGTGAGAGGCCCGAGTCGTCACTCGGTGTTGCCCGCTTGAGTTAGCCACTGGGGATAGGTGCCCCGGGAAGGCAAGCGGCGCAGCCTCAAAGCCAGGAGACCTGTACCACCCGCGCCCACTCGCTGCCCTTCGAAGGGAAGGGACGGGCACGCGGTCATTGGCGCCCGTCATCCCTCGAACGCGAAGGAGACGGGCGTTGTTGTTTCCGCCTCTCTCCTCTCGCATGGGCTGCGCGCTCCCAGCATTGGCGGCGGCGGCCGCCAGAAGGAGGGTGTATGCGGCGGATTTCCGTTTTCCCCCAGCTCATACTGGCGTGCGGCACCGCGCTGGTCTCCCGAGAGGGCTCCGCGCAAGCGGCCGCGGACAGCGCGGCGCGAGCACGTCGGCAGCTCGCTCCCATCGTCGTCACGGCGACGCAGGTGCCGCTCCCGGCGGTGACGACCGCCACCACCCTCATCCAGGGTGAGACCCTGCGGCGCCAGGGCATCACCCACTTGCTGGACGCCCTGCGCGAGGTGCCCGGCCTCGCCGTCGTGCAAACCGGGTCGTTCGGCGGCCAGACTTCGCTCTTTACCCGCGGCGGGGAGAGCGGTTACACCCGCGTACTGATCGATGGGATTCCCGTCAACGATCCCGGCGGCGATTTCGACTTCGCCAACCTGACGACTGAGAACATCGACAGGATCGAGATCGTCCGGGGTCCGGCCAGCGTCCTCTATGGCACCGACGCGGTCACTGGCGTTATGCAGATCTTCACCCGGCGTGGGGAGGGCCCGCCGCGCCTGACTGCCGACCTCCGAGGAGGCAACTACGGTACGCTCCAGCTCGGTGCCGGGGTCAGTGGAGGCAGCGCCGGCACGACCTATGGCTTCGACCTGGCCCGCTATGACACCGACGGTATTTACGCCTTCAACAACCGCTACCGGCGGACGGCGTTGAGCGGCACCATCCGCCTGGCACCCGATGCGCGAACCCAAGCCGGGCTCTTCGTCAGCTACGCCGACGACAACGCCCAAGTGCCTACCGATGGTTCCGGAGCAGTCGTCGACCGGAATGCGTTCGGGTTCGGCCAGCGGCTTTCCCTCGGGCTGGAGCTGAGCCGAACGCTGGGCTCGCGGATCGATGGCCGCCTGATGATCGCAGGGTATAGCAACGATGTCGGCTTCGACGACGATCCCGACGGCCCTGCCGATAGCCTCGGCTTTTTCGCGTTCAGCAGTCTGAAGCACCTGGTCCGGCGGAGCGCCGACCTCCGGGCCAACTTCTATTTCACACCGTCCGTGGTGCTGACCGCGGGCAGTGTAATCGAGCAGGAGCGCGAGCGGAGCTTTAATGAATCGCGGAGCGAGTTTGGGCCGTCAAACGGCTCGTTCGAGGTCAGCCGCTCCACGCGGGCCGGGTACCTTCAGGTTCTGGGCATCACCGGCCGGTTCTCCTGGAATCTCAGCGGGCGGGTGGACGACAACGATGCGTTCGGGACCTTTTGGACCTATCGCGCAGGCCTGGCGTACCTACTGCGTCCGAGTACCCGATTCCGCGGCATGGTTGGCAACGCCTTTCGTGAGCCGACGTTTTTCCAGAATTACGCCCAGGGCTTTGTGCGCGGAAATCCTGAGCTGCGCCCGGAGCAGACCCGCAGTTGGGAGGTGGGACTCGAGCAGCGCCTGCTGCACGATCGGATCGCGCTCTCCGGCACCTGGTTCGACCAGCGCTTCCGCGATCTGATCGAGTTCAGCTTCGCCACCGCCGGCCCAAGCGATCCCAACTACCACAACATCGCCGCCGCGAAGGTGCGCGGACTCGAGCTCGAGCTGCAGGCGCGCCTCCCCGCGGGACTCACGGCCACGGCCGGCCACGCCTGGGTGGACTCGCGCGTCACCGACCCCGGCGCCGACCAATCCGGCTTCAGCTTCTTCATCAAGGGAAACAGGCTGCTCCGGCGCCCGACCCACACGACCAACCTCGGTGTCGCATGGCGGGCCACCGAGCATGCCGACCTCTCGATGCGGCTGCTTTACTTCGGCGACCGCGAAGACATCGACTACGCAGGTAGCCAGCGGGTGAGGCTGGCCGCGTACACGACGGTGGACCTCGCGGGCCGAGTCGAGCTGATCCACCGAGCGGCGGGCCGGCCGGGAGTTGCGCTCACCCTCAGGCTCGCCAACGCCCTCGATGAGCGGTATTCCTCGGTCCTCGGGTTCCGCTCCCCGGGCCGCACGCTGCTGGGCGGAGCCAGGCTTGCTTTCTAGCCGAG
>CAZYPO010000179.1:0-2305 GCA_964649225.1 uncultured Gemmatimonas sp.
CCTGAAGGTGGCCCTTGCCAAGCGCTACACCATCCAACGTGAGCTCGGCCGCGGCGGGATGGCCACGGTCTATCTCGCCCATGATCTCAGGCACGATCGCTCCGTCGCGCTCAAGGTCCTCAAGCCCGAGCTAGCCGCCGCGCTCGGCCCCGAACGCTTCCTCCGCGAGATCACCCTCACCGCCCGCCTCGACCACCCCCACATTCTCCCGCTGCTCGACTCGGGCGACGCCGAGGGGCTTCTCTACTACGTGATGCCGTACGTGGAGGGCGAGTCCCTCCGCGACCGACTGAACCGAGAGAAGCAGCTTCCGCTGGAGGACGCACTCGGCATCGCCCGGGAAGTGGCCGACGGGCTTAGCTACGCGCACAGCCACGGCATCGTCCACCGCGACGTCAAGCCCGAGAACATCCTGCTCGCGGGCGGCCATGTGCGGGTGGCGGATTTCGGGATCGCACGGGCGGTGACAGCGGCGGGTGGGCAGACGCTGACTGAGACGGGGCTCGCCGTCGGGACGCCGGCCTATATGAGCCCGGAGCAGGCGGCAGGCGACCGAGCGCTGGACGCACGGAACGACATCTACAGCCTCGGCTGCGTGGTGTACGAGATGCTCGCCGGTCAGCCGCCCTTTACGGGGGCGACGGCGGCGGCCATTCTCGCGCGGAAGTCGGTGGAGGCGGTGCCGAGCCTGCGGGTCGTGCGCGAGGCGGTACCGCTGGGAGTCGAGGGGGCGATTGCGAAGGCGCTGGCCAAGGTGCCAGCGGATCGGTTCGCCACCGCGTCTCAGTTCGCCGAAGCGATGGAAAACGCTCGCATCGCCCCCGAGTCCATACCCCTGTCGACACCTGCGATCCGTCGTCGACGCCTGCTGCTTCCCGCGGTGTTCATCGCAGTCCTGGGCGTCGTTACCTGGTGGGCGCTCACGCGGCTCCGAACGGCATCGCCTCACATCGATTCCCTCGTCGTCCTGCCGTTCGACAACCTTTCAAGAGATCCAGCGCAAGAGTACTTCGTCGACGGAATGCACGACGCCGTCATCGCCGAGCTGGCCCGGCTCGGCTCGCTCAAGGTCATCTCACGCATGTCGGCGATGCGGTACCGAAATACGGTTGTGTCTCCGCCCGCCATCGCTCGCGAGCTAGCCGTGAATGGCTTGGTGGAGGGAACGGTCCTGCTCGTCGCGGGGAGGGTGCGGATCACGGTCAAGTTGATCGACGGGCCCAGCGACCGGCAACTCTGGGCGAACAGCTACGAGCGCGACGTGCGGGAAGTGCTGGCCCTACAGAGCGAAATTGCCGGAGCCGTTGCTCGTGAGATCGCTGTGTCCCTGAGCCCAGCGTCCCGGCAGCGGCTCGAACTGGCCGCGCGGACGACCCGCGCGCCCTCCCCCGATCCCCAGGCCTACGACGCATACTTGAGGGGTCGTTACTACATGGCGAGGGCGCCGCCGGCGTTAGACTCGGCGATCGGGCCTTTCGAGCAGGCCATTGCCAAGGATCCCGCATTCGCTCTGGCACAGGCTGCGCTCGCCGAGGCCTTGTGGGTCGAGCATTTCGATAAACCCGAGGCCCTTCACAGGGCGAGGGATGCCGCACAAACTGCGCTCAACCTGGACCGCGATCTACCCGAGGCGCACGTGGCACTGGGACTCGTGAGAATGGCCGACTGGGACTGGCAGGGCTCGGAGGCTGCGTTCAGGAAAGCCATCGTGCTCAATCCCAACCTCTCAGCCGCGCACCAATGGTACGCGCAACTCCTGCGGCAGACCGTCCGGCTAGATGAGGCGCTGAAGGAGGCTCAGCGGGCTCTCGACCTGGATCCCCTGTCGCTCACGGTCAGGACGATGGTGGGCTGGGTGCTGTACAACCAGCATCGGTATGACGAGGCACTCGAGCGGTGGCAGACCGTTCTCGACTTGGAGCCGGAGTTCGGGCTCGCGATCTACAACCAGGGACTGGCGTACTGGATGAAGGGGATGGGCCCCGAGGTGATCGCCGCGGGGCAGCGCGCCAAGAAAGCCGGTTTCACCATGGGCCCGTACGCGGACTGGCTCTTGAGCATCGGGTACGCTCTAACTGGCCGGCGCGACCGCGCAAAAGCGGTGCTCGATCGGCTGGACGTCCCCCGGACCTACGTAGCCGCCGTGCATCACGTTTTGGGCGAAGACAACGAGGCACTCGCTCACCTCGAGAGAGCGCTCGCGGCGCGCGACCCGGCGCTACCCAACGACACATCGGAGCCGACCTTTGATCGCTTACGTGACCATCCGCGCTTTCGGGCGCTGCGCGCCGCAATGCGCCTTCCC
>CAZYPO010000180.1:0-2236 GCA_964649225.1 uncultured Gemmatimonas sp.
TGTTCGATCACCTCCGCGCTCGGGGCGCCCACATCGGAGTCGGCCGCTATGACGAGGCCCGGATGCTCTACGTGGGGCCGGGATACGGCGCCGAGGGCAACGAGCGCGACGTCCCCCGCACCGTGCACATCGGGCTCGACCTGTTCTGCGACCCCGGGACCCCGGTGCTGGCGCCGTTGCCGGGCGTGGTCGAGAGCGTGCGGGACAATGGCATGGCGCGCGACTACGGCCCCACGGTGATTCTCCGGCATGAGCCCCAGGGCGGCCCGGCGTTCCACACCTTGTACGGCCATCTGGGCCGCGAGGTGCTGGGCGCGCTGTCCCCGGGAGCAAGGGTGGAGCGCGGGCAGCGGATCGCGACCATCGGCGACCTCGACGTGAACGGCGGCTGGCCGCCGCATCTCCACTTCCAGCTCATCACCGATCTGCTGGATCGTGTGGGTGAGTTCCCGGGCGTCGCCCGCTCGGACCGGCGCGCGGTGTGGAGGAGCCTCTCACCCGATCCCAACCTCGTCGCCAGGCTGCCCGAGGGATTGCTTGCGTCGCCCCACCGGGAAGCGCCGGAGATCCTGGCGAGCCGCCACCGTCACCTGGGGCCCTCCCTGAGCGTCTCGTACCGGCGTCCACTCACCATCGTGCGCGGCTGGAAGCAGTCTCTCTATGACGAGCAGGGCCTCCGCTATCTCGATGTGGTGAACAACGTGGCGCACGTGGGCCACTCGCATCCCCGCGTCGTGCGCGCTATCCGCGAGCAGGCCGCGGTGCTCAACACCAATACGCGCTACCTGCACGAGCACCTGGCCGCTTACGCCGAACGGCTCACCGCAACCCTGCCGGCGCCGCTCGAGGTCTGCTATTTCGTCAATTCCGGCAGCGAGGCCAACGAGCTGGCGATCCGGCTGGCGCGGGCCGCCACGGGGAGGCGCGGCATGGTCGTGGTGGACGTCGGCTACCACGGCAACACCACCACGCTGGTGGACGTGAGCCCCTACAAGCACGACGGCCCCGGCGGATCGGGCCCGCCGGCGTGGGTACGCAAGCTCCCGATGCCGGATGTGTATCGCGGGCACTTCCGGCAGACCGACGTTGAAGCGGGACCCCGGTACGCAGCGGCCGTTTCGACGACGATCGACGCTCTCATCGCGCAAGGAGAGGCCCCCGCCGCCTTTCTCGCCGAGTCGGTCCTGAGCGGCGGCGGCCAGGTCGTGCTCCCCGAGGGCTTCCTCACCGAAGCGTACGCGCGGATTCGCGCGGCGGGCGGCATCGCCATCGCGGACGAGGTGCAGGTGGGGCTGGCACGCGTCGGCAGCCATTTCTGGGCATTCGAGACGCAGGGCGTGGTGCCGGACGTCGTGACCATGGGGAAGCCACTCGGCAACGGCCACCCGCTCGGCGCGGTGGTCACCACCGCCGAAATCGCCCGCGCCTTCGCCAACGGGATGGAATACTTCAATACCTTCGGCGGCAATCCGGTGTCCTGCGCTGCCGGGCTCGCGGTGCTGGATGTCATCGAGGCCGAGGGTCTGCAGGAGAACGCTCGCGAGGTCGGCGCTCACCTGCTCCGCGGCCTCCGCGAGCTGGTGGCGCACCACCCCATTGCGGGGGACGCGCGTGGGCTCGGCCTTTTCGCGGGGCTCGAGCTGGTCCGCAGCCGGGAAACGCTGGAACCCGCGGGTGAGGAGGCCTCCTACGTCGTGAATCGGATGCGGGAGCGCGGCTTCCTGCTGAGCACCGATGGCCCGTGGCACAACGTGCTCAAGCTCAAGCCGCCGCTCTGCATCACCCGGGATGATGTGACCCACCTGATCGAGGCCCTCGACCGTGTCCTGGGCGAGGACTACCTTCGGGCGGCAACATGACCGGTATTCCTTCGCAATCGCGTCAGGCGTGAGCGCGCCGGCCGAGCTCCGGCGCGCCATCCGGCTGCCCCATGCGACCGCCCTCGTGGTCGGGACCATCATCGGGGCATCCATCTTCGTCCAACCATCGGAAATCACCGGCCGGGTGCCTTCGGTGCCCGGCGTGCTGGCGGTGTGGCTGGTGGCAGGTGCGCTGACCCTCATCGGCGCCCTGGTCACCGCGGAGCTGGCCTCGACGTTTTCCCGCAGCGGCGGAGTGTACGTCTACCTCACCGAATCCTTCGGCCCACCACTCGGGTTTCTCTGGGGCTGGGCGATGTTTTGGAGCATGCACTCCGGCATCATTGCCGCGATCGCGGTGGTCTTTGCGCGCTATG
>CAZYPO010000181.1:0-2228 GCA_964649225.1 uncultured Gemmatimonas sp.
CTGTTGCGGGGGGCCTGCCGAGGCCGCGGCCGTCCACGCCGGTTGACATCCCTCGGGAGCCGGCCACCTTTAGGTCACCTCCTGAGGAGCCGACGATGGCCTTCCCGGCGCTGGCCGCCCTGCTGTTCGCCAGTGTATCGCTCCTGCAGGAACAGGAGTCGGTGATGCCCCCCGCTCCGCGTGTCCCCCTCCCCCATCCCGTGGCTAATGCCGCGGTGGCGCAGGTCAACGACAACCGGCGCCCCGCAGGCACCCTCTCCGGCGGTACGCTGACCCTCCGGCTCGACATCGTCGAAGCCGCCTACCAGCCCGAGGGCGAACACGATCCCGTGGTGCGGATTCTGGCCTTCGCCGAGCCGGGGCAGGCGCCCCGGGTGCCGGGCCCGCTGCTCCGCGCCCCCGTCGGCACGACAGTCCGGCTCCTTCTACGCAATCGTTCCGACTCCGCCGTGATGCTTGGCGGCCTCCGTCGCTCGCTCCCCGCCGATCGGGACACCGTTCACATCGCGGCCGGCGCCACGCGCGAGCTCACCTTCCGGCTCGACCGGGTCGGCAACTACTTCTACTGGGGGGTCATCGAGGGTACCTCCACCTATGAGGACCGCACCTGGCTCGACTCGCAGCTCACCGGCGCCTTCATCGTCGATGCGGCGGGCGCCCCGCCGGCCTCGGCCCAGGAGCGGGTCTGGCTGATCACGGAGTGGTTCTACCGCATCCCGCACAGCCGCATCTTCGAATCGGCGCTGACCTTCAACGGCAAGGCGTGGCCCTACAACGAGCGCCTGACCTTTCCCCAGGGCGATTCGGTCCACTTCCGCATCATCAACGCCGCCGACGTTGAGCATCCGCTGCACTTACACGGCTTCTACTTTCGCATCGCCCGCCACGGCGGCGCGCGCGCCGACACCGTGGTCCCCGCGGCACGCCAGCCGCTGCAGAACATGCGGTTGATTCCGATCGGTGGGTCGCTGTCGCTCTCCTTCGTCCCGACGACGCCCGGCAACTGGGCCTTCCACTGCCACTTCGCGTCTCACGTGGGGGAGGTCGTGAGCCTGCACGGGTCACCCGAGGCCTTCCTGGTGCCGAGCGCCTCCGGTGACCATGCGATGCCGGCGCACGACATGCCGGGCGGCCACACCATGCGGGGGCTGGTGATCGGCATGCACATCACCCCGGCGCCCGGCTACCGGGAGCCGGTGGTCGCGAACCGCCGCACGCTCAATCTCCTCATCCAGAAGCGGGCGTATGCGTTCGTGGGGGGACGGACGGCATACGGCTTCCTGCTGCAGAAGGGCGCGGAGGTGCCGGCGCGCGACTCCATTCAGATCCCGGGGCCGGTGCTCGAGCTCAAGCGGGGCGAGCCGGTGCGCATCCTGGTGAAGAACAACCTGGATGAGCCGAGCGGGGTACACTGGCACGGGCTCGAGATCGAAAGCTTTCCCGATGGCGTCTCGGGATTCAGCGGCCTGGGTGACCGGATCATGCCCCCCATTGCCCCGGGCGGAACGTTCGCGGCGGAATTCACCCCGCCGCGGAGCGGCACTTTCCCGTATCACTCCCACCTGCACGAGATGCGGCAGATCGGCTCGGGGATGTACGGCGCCATCATCGTGAGCGATGCGCCGCGCGATACCACGCGGGATCACGTCATCGTGGCGGGCGGCGGCGGACTGCCGATATTCTACAAGGAGGCCCCGACCTTCCTGCTCGTGAACGGTCGCGTCTTCCCCTCAGCGATTCGCATGACCGTGGGCGACACGAATCGCGTGCGCGTCGTCAGCATCCACGCCGACGAGGTGCTGCATTTCCGGTTCGGGTCCGAGGAGCGCGTCGTGCGCTGGAGCCCGCTGGCGCGGGACGGGGCCGATCTTCCTGTGGCCTTGCGCGTCCCGAAGCTGGCCATCTGGAGCATGGGGCCGGGCGAGACGGCGGACTTCACCTATGTGCCGACCGCGCCGGGGAGCCTGACGCTGGAAGTGTGGATCGAGGGAGGGCAGCGCATCGTCTTGCCGGTGGAGGTGGGGGCGCGTGTGGGGACGCCGAGGCATCAATAACCTGCCGGACGCTCGGGGCGCGGAAGCGGCCCTCCCGGAGCCGACCCGCCGGCGCAGACCGAGCATCGCTCCGATGAAGTCCCCGATGGACGGACTGCGGTATGGCCTCGGCAACGCCCGGAGGCCGAGTGCTTAGATCGGATTGCCACCTGTACGGAGTTGGTGCCGCATAAC
>CAZYPO010000182.1:0-2205 GCA_964649225.1 uncultured Gemmatimonas sp.
AGCGCAGGTGCGGGCCGGAGCTCAAGCCGTGCAGCTCTTCGACAGCTGGGTAGGCGCCCTGAGTCCGGAAGACTACCGGGACTACGTTCAACCGTACTCCGCCAGCGTCCTCGAAGGAGTTTCCCAGGCTGGCGTGCCGGTGATCCACTTCGGCACAGGCACCGCCACCTTGCTGGAGGCTATGCGGGAGGCCGGCGGCGACGTGATCGGCGTCGACTGGAGGCTTCCCCTCGACGAGGCCTGGGAGCGTTTGGGCCTTTCGGTGGGCGTCCAGGGCAATCTCGATCCGGCGGCGCTCTTTGCGCCGCGGCCCGAGCTCGAACGTCGCGTGTCTCGCGTTCTGGACCAGGCCGGCGGCCGTCCCGGACACATCTTCAACCTCGGTCACGGCGTGCTCCCCGAGACGCCGGTGGAGGCGGTGCGGGCCGTGGTCGAGCTGGTCCATGCACGGCAGCTGCACCCGGAGGCGGCGTGACCGAGCGGCCGGGGGTTTTGGTGATGGCCTACGGAGGGCCGGACCGGATCGAGGACGTCGAGCCGTACCTGCTCGATGTCCGCGGCGGACGGCCGCTCCCCCCGCCGGCGGTGGCGGAGATCAAGCGTCGCTACGAGCTGATCGGCGGACGGTCGCCTATCTTGGAGCACACCCGAGCCCAGGCCGACGGCCTCCAGCGAGCCCTCGACTCCCAGGGGGTCAACCTACAGGTCTACGTCGGCATGCGCCACTGGCATCCGACGCTGGACGAGGCGGCGGCGTCGCTGGCGGCGGCCGGCGTTCACAGGGTGGTCGGACTCGTCATGGCGCCCCATTACTCGCGGATGAGCGTCGAGCTGTACTTCGAGAAACTCTCGCGCGCCATCGAAGGGGCGGCGGCGTCGATCGAGGTCGAACGCATCGACAGCTGGAAGGATGACCCTGGCTACCTGGCGGTGCTCGCCGAACGGATCCGGGACGGGCTGAGCCGCTTCCCGGGTGAGACCGTCGAGGGGGTGGAGCTGATCTTCACCGCTCACAGCCTGCCCGAACGCATTCTCACCTGGGAAGACCCCTATCCCCAAGAGCTGCAGGTGACCTACAACGCACTGCGGGCGCAGTTCCCACGACACGCTTCCCACTTCGCCTACCAGAGCGCGGCGATGACGCCCGAGCCATGGCTCGGCCCGGACGTCAGGCGCCTCCTCGGCGAGCGCCTCGAGGCGGGTCAGCGGGACTTCTTGATCGTGCCTATCGGGTTCGTCAGCGAGCATGTCGAGATTCTTTACGACATCGACATCGATCTCCGGCGACGGGCGGAGGCCGGTGGCGGGAGATTCGAGCGGATCGAGATGCCAGGAGCCGATCCGCGAATAATGGCCAGCCTGGCAAGCCGAGTCCGGGATGCCGCCGCGGCCAGGGGGTGGTTGTGAAACACGGGATGCGTACAGTGGTCGTCGGCGGCGGGATTGCAGGATTGTCCGCCGCCTACACACTGCAGAAACTTGCCCGGGAAGCAGGACGAGCTGTTCGGCTAAGCGTGCTCGAAGCGAGCGGCCGGTGGGGCGGGAAAATCCAAACCGATCGCACCAACGGGTTCGTGATCGAAGGCGGCCCGGACACGTTCGTGTCCACCAAGCCCTGGGGCGTGGCTCTGTGTCGCGAGCTAGGTCTGGAAGATCAGCTGCAGGGCGCCGACATGGAGCGGCGAAAGGTCTTCGTACTGACCGGGGGGCGACTCGTCGAGCTCCCTGAAGGCCTGGCGATGATGGTTCCGTCTCGCGTCGCGCCGATGATTCGGACGCCGGTGCTCTCTCCCCTAGGAAAACTTCGCTTGGCTCTGGACTGGTTTCTGCCGCCCCGGCGGGAGGATGGCGACGAATCGCTGGGGGGTTTCATTTCCCGACGCCTGGGGAGGCAGGCCTACGAACGCTTGATCGAACCCCTGATGAGCGGCATCTATGCCGGCGACGGGGATTGTCTGAGCCTACTGTCAACTTTTCCGCATCTCCGGGACTGGGAACGCCGTCATGGGAGCCTGGCGCGCGGAGCGGTGCACAGCGCTCCGCCGAGTCGGGGTCCGAAGCATTCGGGACCGCACCGCTCGATCTTCCTCGCGCCGACAGGAGGGCTGGGTGAAATCGTCGAGGCGCTGGTGACGCGCTTGAGCGGTGCCGACTTGCGCCTGGCGGCGGCCGTTCAACGCATCGACCGCGCCCCCGGTGGCTACC
>CAZYPO010000183.1:0-2185 GCA_964649225.1 uncultured Gemmatimonas sp.
TGGTGGCGCTTCGGAGCGTGGCGGTGGCCTGGGTCGTCTGGCCCAGCCCTAAGTCGGCCAGCGCAAGCGTAACGGTGACCGAGGCGACCGCAGCCGGGGGCGGAGGCGGGGGTGGGGGCACCGGAGGAGCCGGACCCGATGTACTGCTGGAGCAGGCTAGGCCCAAGCCCCAGAGCCCAAGACGGAGTGCCCGCCAGGTGGTCATGGCCCCTCCACCCGCGCCGCCTTGCTCAGGAGGTAGTTTCGCTCCGGCAGGCTCGTCGTCTTCGCCGCCGCCTCCCGGTAAAGCTGTACGGCCGCAGCGGGCTCGCCGGCCCGCTCCAGCAGGTGGGCGCGCACGGCGTCGAGCCGATGGCTTCCACGCAGCCGGTCGTCGCCCTGGAGCGGCGCGAGCAAGGCGAGTCCCGCCATCGGGCCGTCGACCATCGCGGTGGCGATCGCATGATTCAGCGCGACCACGGGATTGGCGCTCATGCGCTTGAGCAGCCCATACAACGCGAGAATCTGCGGCCAGTCGGTGTCGCTGGCGCACGCCGCTTCATCATGAACGGCCGCGATCGCCGCCAGCAGCTGATACTCGCCGACCGACCCCATTGACAGCGCCGCGCTGACGAGGGCCACGCCTTCCGCGATGGTCGGGCCGTCCCAGAGGGTTCGATCTTGCTCGTCGAGCGGAATCAATTCGCCCTGAGGCCCGGTGCGCGCCGCCCGGCGGGCATCGGTCAGGAGCAGCAGCGCGAGTAATCCGGCGACGTCGCCGTGATTGGGGAGCAGCTGGTGGACCTCCCGGGTCAGCCGGATCGCCTGGTTCGACAAGTCGGTGCGCAGCAGCGTAGCGCCAGCGGTGGCCGTGTAGCCTTCGTTGAAAATGAGATACAACACGTGCAGCACCGAACCCAGCCGCTCGGCATATTCAGCAGCCTCCGGCAGGCGAAACGGTACGCCCGACGCCTTGATGCTCTGCTTCGCCCGGCTGATGCGCTGGCCGATGGTCGCTTCGGGCACCAGAAACGCCTTCGCGATCTCGGCCGTCGTAAGACCGCCCACCGCGCGCAGCGTCAGCGCGATCGCGGACGACGGCGTCAGCGCCGGGTGACAGCACATAAACAGCAGGACGAGCGTGTCGTTGGGGTCTGCCGGCTCTTCGTGCAGCACCGGGTCCAAGACGGCGGGGGTGTCGCCGGCGACGGCCGCCTCACGGTTCCGGCGGGAGATCTCGCTCCGCAAGGCGTCGGTCATCCGGCGCAGCGCCACCCGGATCAGCCAGCCGCGCGGATGCTCCGGAACGCCTTCCCGCGGCCACTGGTCCGCCGCGGCGATTAGGGCTTCCTGCACCGCATCCTCAGACGCCGCGAAATCCTGGGAGCGCCGGACGACGGCGCCAAGCACCTGGGGCGCCAGCTCACGCAACAGGTGCTCGACACGGGGGTCCAGCGGGGGCGGCGTCACCCTACCTCTTTGGGCGGTCCGCTCATGATTTGCCGCACCTCGATCCACAGATGTTCGATCAGCGTGCCATCGGCAGCCTTGACCGGGGCGCCGGGCGCGGTGGACGCTTCCGCGGCGATCTGGTAGGCGCGCTCGGGGCTGTCGACGTCGATTATCCAGTACCCCGCGAGGAACTCCTTGGACTCCGGGAAGACGCCATCGGTGATCGGCTTGCCGTCCTTGCCGGCGCGGACCAGCCTGGCCTCCGGCGGCGCTGCCAGTCCTTCCGCGCCGACCAGCTCGCCGGCATCGCGGAGCTTCTTACTGAACGACTGCATGAACGCGATGTTCGCCTCGAGGATCTTCTTGGGCCAGCTCATGTACTGGGTGTAGCCGTCGCGGGGGGTGTTCATGATCAACATGTATTTCATAGCGTCCTCCTTATGTCTGGGGAGCCCGGGGGTGGGCCCTCGTTCGTAGCTTAAGTCGGAGCCGCGGGGCGGATTTCTACATCGGGGTAAGGATAAGGTAGGGTTAAGCCAATGAAAGCCGACACGGAGCTGACCGTCCGCGGCCTGATCCTGGGCGCCGTCATCGCCGCGGTCTTCACCGCGGCCAACATCTACCTCGGCCTGCGGGTCGGCATCACCATCGCGTCGTCGATCCCCGCCGCGGTCATCTCCATGGGCGTGCTGCGGGCGCTCCGCACCGGCAACATCCGGGAGAACAACATCGTCCAGACCGTCGCCTCGGCGGG
>CAZYPO010000184.1:0-2143 GCA_964649225.1 uncultured Gemmatimonas sp.
GAAGCCCGGCAGATTTACAGTCTGCTGCCATTAGCCACTCGGCCACCCCACCGCGTTCGTCACGCGCAGCCGTGGACACGGAACCCCGCTGCGAAGAGCGGGGTTCCGAAAACCCGAATGCGCCATCCTGCGACGTTGGAGCTGACGGAGGGAGTCGAACCCTCAACCTGCGGTTTACAAAACCGCTGCTCTGCCCGTTGAGCTACGTCAGCCAAAAGCACGCAGATTATGACAGACCCACATCTTAGCTAGCTTTTCCTCCTCAGTCAACCGGAGCATCGCGGAGCCTCCGGAGCAGCCGTCAGAATCCCGGCTACAAGCGCCCGATGACGTCAAAACCTGGCGCCTTTTCTGGGTCCGAAGAAATCCCGATACACCGCCGCTTGCCGATTCCCGCTCGCGGCCTCCAGATCGCCGAGCCACAGGACAGTGCGCCGTCGCAGGACCCCGGCAAGAGTGAACTCGTTCGAGATTTGGTCGAGCATTGAGGGTTTTAGCCACGTAACCATCTGGAAGTGGCGGAGATGGATGAGGGCTCCGGCTGTATCGTTTACAGTCAGATGGGCATCTACCGGCCAGAACGACAGCGGCGACTGTTCATAGTCGGCGGGAGACTTCGATCGTACCGTCCTTCCGGTCGCGCACCTCCCAACCATGGGTTTGCAGCACGGCGCGAATCCGATCTGCCTCGGCGAAATCGCGGCGGGCCTTGGCGGCGAGTCGCCTGGAGGCCCAACCGCGGGCCCATTCGCCGTGCGCGTCGGGATCGGCCGGAGGCTGCTCCGACAAGTGATCGCCCGACGCCTGGCGAGAGTCGGTCGCGGAGATTGTCTGGATTTGGGATCGGGTGGTCGCCTCCAGCACCGTGTCCGCCCGACGCCAGGCCTCGAGCGCCCGAGGGCCCGGCATGCTCCCGGCGTCCAGCAGGCGATTGCCATCGGAGACGAAATCGAAGAGCGCAGCGACGCCGCGCGGCGCGTTGAGATCGTCATTGAGAGCCGCGAGGAAATTGCGTTCGAGCCGCTCGGCGGCCTGGCTGAATTCCGCGGAGTCCGCCGTCGTCGCCGCCGTGGTAAGCCGGTGACCAAAGTCACCCAGCCGCCGCGCCCCCTCCCGAGCAGCCGTCAGGGCCTCGTCGGTCAAGTCGAGCTTCTGGCGATAGTGCGTCTGAAAGACCAGCAGCCGAATCGCCCCCGCGTCCACCCCATCCTGCTTGAGGTCGCGCGCCGTTGTGTAGTTCCCGAAGCGCTTGGACATCTTGGTGCCCTTGACGCTCAGAAACTCGCCGTGCATCCATACCCGGGCGAACTCCGCCTGACCCGTATAGGCGCAGGACTGGGCAATCTCATCTTCGTGATGTGGGAAGATCAGGTCCACCGCGCCGGTGTGGAGGTCGAGCACCTGAGCGCCGAAGCGCTGCCCGATCAGCTCCAGGGCCATCGCCGAACACTCGAGGTGCCAGCCGGGACGGCCCCGACCGAAGGGGGAGTCCCAGGCGGCCTGCGCGGCCTCGTCCTCCGGTCGCGCGGCCTTCCACAACACGAAGTCCCGGGCGTTGTCCTTGTCATACTCGTCGCTGGAGATTCTGCCGCTCGCTCCGGCCTTGAGCTGGCGCCGCTCGAGCTGGGAGAGCCGGCCATAGGCCGGAAACTTCGCGATGGAGTAGTAGACCGATCCGTCCTCACCCCGATAGGCCGTCCCGTTCGCCAGCAGGCCTTCCACCAGCTTGATCATCGCGCCAATGAATTCCGTGGCCCGGGGATACTCGGTGGCCGGCCTGATGCGCAGATAGTCCCGGTCCTCGAAGAACGCCTGGATGAACGGGGTGACGAGCTGATCGATGGTGAGGCTCTGCTTGCCGGCTTCCTTGATGATGCGATCGTCCACATCGGTGAGGTTCATGATGTGGTAGACCGAGAAACCGCTCGCTTCCAGCCAGCGTCGCAGCAGGTCCGTGAAGAGGAAGGTGCGGAAATTCCCGATGTGGGCATAGTTCCACACGGTCGGCCCGCAGGAATACAGCGTGACTCTCGGCGGGGCGACGGGCTCGAACGGCTCGACCCGCCGGGTCAGGGTGTTGTAGAGGGAGAGAGGCATATGCGCGCCAAAGCTAGGCGGCGGCGCGGAGAGGAGTCAACGAGCC
>CAZYPO010000185.1:0-2083 GCA_964649225.1 uncultured Gemmatimonas sp.
GCCGCCAGGGCCCCGGCGTTGCTTTCCGTGCGGATCACCAGTCCGCCGAACATCAGGAACTCCTGCTCGAAGGGCTGGTACACCGCGAGCCGGGGCGGAGCGTCCAGCCCGCCGTCCTGGGTGTTGCCGACCACGCCGACGATGGTACGCCAGTCGCCGCTCACGGGCGTGAACTTGAGCACTTCGCCGGTCCACGCGATCCGCTTGCCGAGCGGATCCTCCCCGGGGAAGAACTTGTCGTCGAGGGTCTGGTTGACGATCACGACCCGCTCGGTGCCCGGTCGGTCGGTGCCGGCGAACTCGCGTCCCTTGAGCAGCGGAATTCCGGCGGCCCGGAAGTAGTCCGGATTCGCGGACCGGAAGTCGGCGCGGGGAATCGCCTCGCCCACGGCGAGCGCCTTGCCCTCCGCCTTGAGGTCGAAGGAGATCTGCGAGCTCCGCAGCGGGATGTGGGAGCCCAGTCCCACCCCGGTGACCCCTGGCAGCGCGGCGATCTCCTCGCCCATGCGCTTGAGCAGCAGCTTCGACTCGGCGTCGGCCGCTGGGGACATCCGCGCCGGATTGAGCAGCGCCACCTGCATGGTGAGCACTTCCTCGCTCTTGAGACCGGTGTCCACCTGGGAGAGCCGCAGCATGGTGCGGGTGAGCAACCCCGCGCCCGCGAGCAGCACCACGGACACCGCGACCTGCGCGACGACCAGCCCGCGCTGTAGGCGGTGTTTTCGCACTCCTCCGGTCATCCGCCGCGCGCCCGCCGCAATCCAGGCGGCGAAGCTGCCTTCCTTGGGCAGCGAAGCCACGAAGGACAGCAACAGCGCGATCCCGATGGAGAGGGCGAAGGCGAAGCCGAAGACCGCGCCGTCGAGCCGGATCTCGCCGGCGCGGGGCGAGTACCGCTCGGCGAACGAGGTGAGCAGCCCGACCCCGCCCAGCGCAATGAGCACGCCGAGGCCGGCCGCCAGGACCGTCAGCAGGAGGTTCTCGACCAGCAGCAGGCGCCGGAGCCGCGCCACCCCGGCGCCGAGCGCCGCGCGCACCACCAACTCATGGGTACGGCGCACCCCGCGCATCAGCGTCAGGTTGACGACGTTGGCGGCGGAGATGATCAGGACGAAGGCGGCCGCGCCCATCAGCAGCCAGAGCGTCAGCCGCGCGCGCTCGCCCAGGACTTCCTTGAAGGGGATGACGGCGACGCGGTAGTGAGAGCCGGGATCGTAGGCCTCCTTGTATTCGCCCAGCATGCGGGCGTAGACCGCCGCGACCTCGGCCCGCGCCTGCGCTACGCTGGCGCCCGGGACGAGCCGCGCCACCACCTCGGTCATGCGATGGGTGCGGCCCGTCACCATCAAGGCGCTGAGGTGGTGCGGGCTCACCACCATGTTGGTGAAGGCATCCACCCGGTTGGGGAAGAACGGCGCGCGCTGGAGCACCCCGATTACGGTGGCGGAGCCGCCGTTCAGCCTGACCTGTTTGCCGACGATAGCGGAATCTCCGCCGAAGCGTTTCATCCAGAATTCGTGGCTGAGCACCATGACGGGTGGGACGCCGGTCCCGTCGTCGCTCGGCAGAGTGAGCCGGCCGAGGCTGGGGGAGAGACCCATGACCTCGAAATAATTTCCGGTGACGAGGCCGATGTCGATGCGAATGGCGCCGTCACTGCCCTCCAGCGTGGCGAAGAAGAGCGAGTATTCGGCGATGCCGCCCAGCGACTTGGCGCCGCTCCGGAAATCCCCCACTTCTGGCACGGAGAACGCAAGGTTGGCGCCGCCCGGCCCGTCGTGCGATTGCCGCAGGTAGACCAGCCGGTTGCCCTCTTTGTGGGGCAGCGGCTTGAGCAGCACGCCCCGGACCACGCTGAAAATCGCCGTGTTGGCCCCGATGCCGAGCGCCAGGGTCAGCACCACCACCGTGGTGAAGGCGGGGCTGTGCCGCAGGGCGCGCAGGGCGTAGCGGATGTCGGCCGCAATGCTTTCGAGCCACGGCAGTCCGCGCTGATCGTGGACCGCCTCGACGCCCGCAGTGATGCCTCCCGACGCCAGCAGCGCCTGCCGGCGCGCCGCGTTCGGATCCATCCCACGCCGGA
>CAZYPO010000186.1:0-1941 GCA_964649225.1 uncultured Gemmatimonas sp.
GCATAACCCGCGCTTGCTGCTGCCCAGGCCCTAACCGCCTCGGCCGCTACCGCATATCTTTGCTAGCCAGGACGGCGGCGGCCTCCGCACGCCCCGGCAGCAGAAGCGCAGGCCGTTAGCCAGACCTCGGGAGCCAGCTGTGCGATGGTCCAACGAGGAAGGTCGATTCTTCTCTCAGCGATTCCCTCTCGCGCCGGCGTGTCCTAATATCCTGACACACCGCATGGGCGCCGTCATCGCCTGCACCGGCGTCGCGCTCACAGTCTCGATCGGGCTGGTGGCGTACATCCAAGCGCAGGTTGCTCGAGGAGGGCCCGCGTGTGGTGTGGCGGCGGAACAGCTTCCCCAGTTGACGCCGCTGGCGGCGCAAACCGGACGCCTCGCCACCGGCGAAGTAAGGTGCTTCGCGCTGCCGCTCCAGGAGGGGGAATTCATCCGCATCTCCGTCGAGGCCGACGGTGTCGTGGCGCGAGCGTTCGACCCACGCTCGGACCGGCCGCTCCAGACATCGCAGATCGGCAAAGAGGCAGGCCGGTATTACTATCCACCCCTCCTTGCCTTCCAGGCGTCCTCGTCTGGCCGTCATGTGCTGGAGCTCGCTGCCCCCCAGGAGTTTGGCACGAACGCACGCACCTTCACTGTTCGAGTGGAAGAGTATCGATCCGCCACAACGCAGGCGGCTCACCGCGAGGCGTTGCGCGACGATCCTCGAACCGCCTGGCTGCGCGGCAAGGCGGTCGCAATCCGCTCGATCAGCGCGAACGACGAGAACTTCACCGATCTGGCGTTCTTGCGCGAGCAATTGCGCGGCGTTCGGGTCGTGCTGCTCGGCGAAGCCGATCACGGCGATGGGTCCGATTTCAGTGCCAAGACGAGGCTGATCAAGTTCCTGCACCGGGAGATGGGCTTCGATGTGCTGGCCTTCGAGTCGGGGCTCTTCGGGATGTCGGCTGCATGGCAAGCGCTGCAAACGGACAGCGAACCTGTAGCGGCTTTCCGCAAAGGCGCATTCCGCATCTGGGCCTGGTCCGAGCAGGTTCAACCCCTGATTCGCTATGTCGCGGCATCGGCGCGAACCCGGCGCCCGTTGGAGCTGACCGGCTTCGACAACAACTACCGCACCGGAACCGCCGAGCCGGAGTCGCTGCTCCCCAGCCTTCGGCAGTTCCTCGCGCGAACGGGTCTTCCCAGTGCGCTCGCCGATCCGGAAACGCCACCGAGCCGTGCCCTCGCCGCATTCTACGACGGACGCGAGCCGGAACCGGCCGAATGGGACAAGCTCATTGCCAGCCTGGTCGAGACGGCGGCGCAGGTGGAGCGACGAGACTCCGGACGCGAGGGCCTCTTCTGGGCGCAACTACTCCGCAGCATGTCGAAGCCCGGTGATGGAATCCGGGACCACCAGATGGCCGAGAACCTGATGTGGCTCGTGAACCGGTACTACAGGGGTCGCAAAATCATCGTGTGGGCGCACACCCTCCACGAGATGCGCAACCCACAGCACACACTCTCCGGCAGGAGCTACGGAGGATTCAGCATGGGACAGGGCATATGGGAAGCCCTCGGCGAACAAAGCTTTGTCGTTGGGTTCACGTCCTACACGGGGACGGCCCACTACGCGCACCGGCCGGAGGAGCAACAGCAGAGCATCGCGCCGGACCAGCATCCAGCGTTCGAATTCGAGGAGCTGATGGAGGCGGCGGGCTATCAGTTCGCCTGGGTGAACCTCCGCCGAACTCGCCGCACCGGCGAGTGGCTCGGCGGGTCGTTCCTGGCCCGTCCGATTTTCCACACCACCGAACAGGCGCCGTGGAGCGAGATTCTGGATGCCCTTTTTTTCATACGGACCCAGGAGCCGAGCCGGAAAGTGGCGGGAGTGAGGTAGGGCAATCCGGGCCGCCCATGCCCCCCAATGGGAGCAGGAGCGCCTGCCCGTCGCGT
>CAZYPO010000187.1:0-1837 GCA_964649225.1 uncultured Gemmatimonas sp.
GAGGAGTAGTAGCTCCCGACGCGCCAGGAATAGGTGCCGGGTGGATAGCCGCGCGTGACGTAGGATGTGGCGGTGACCTGGATGGAAGGAGAGAACATTTGGTTCGCGGAGGAGAACAGTCCCGGACCGATCAGCATGTACCAGCTCACGTTTGCTACCGGATCCCACTGCAGCGTGACCGTGCCGGTGCTGAGCGTCCCGCGAAAGTTTGCGGGGTTGACCGGATCGGGCCGCACCCAGCGAGTGTCCACCGACCCGACGCTGCCGTTGGGATAGAACGCGGTGATCCGGTACACGTACGCGCCGGGCCACTGGACCCCTTCATCGGTCCAGCGGTTTGCCGTGAGGCCGCTCACTTGGGCAGTGCAGCACGCCAGATCGGATTCCATCCAGCGCTGCACCGCGTAGACGGTCCCGGGGCGCAGCTGGAGCGGGGCGCTCCAACCGATATTCGTGAACGCCGGGGTTCCGGCAACAGAGACGTTCTGGGGTACCGGACCGGCCGTCAGCACGGTGATCGAGGAACGCGGGGGTGGGGGCGTGGTGAGTCGCGTCCCCTGTGCGTAGGCGGTTCCCTGCGCAAGCGCGAGCAAACCAACGAGCGTTAGGCGCCTCACGGGACTCGCTCGACGACGAAGTAGAGGGTGTACTTGGTTTGGACTCCAAGGTCACTCCCGACGAGATCGAAGGCGTGAAGCCCCTTCCCGGACAGCCACACGCCGGCCCGGTTCCTGATGCTCGCGGTGCGAGTCTCCTCGAGTCCCGCGATCGCGCGAGTGAGGACGATCACGTGATCGGACAGCGTGGCGGCTAGCCCCATACTCTTGAGACCAAACGGCCGGTCCGATGTGGTCGTGCACGCGGAGTAAAAGCGGTTCACACTGTTCTCGCACTGCAGGAGCACCGTTCCTGTGAGTTGATTGTAGATAGCCTCCAGTGTCGTCGCCTGGGTGATGATCAGATCGGCGCTGTTGGGGATGCGACCCGCGCGCGTATAACCAGCCTGTGCGTCCTCGTTGACGGCCGTTCTCCAGGCTTCGTAGGGCGCCGGATCGCCGTCGGATTCCCATAGCGTGGGGTGAATGACCACGAGAGAATTCGCATCCAGCACGCCCTCCCATATCACGAGAGGAAGCCGATCGGACTGGAGCGCGGGGAGGGCCGCCCGCGCGTCGAACACGGCGGGGACGCGATCGGCCGCTTTGATGCCGCCCATCGGGCTCATGGTTCCGGCCTGCACACGGGTGCCCGGGTTGAAAATGCCTACGTCCCCGTAGGTGGGAGTGTGAAATTCGGCAATGGCGGCCGGACCCACTCCCTGACCCGTCGCCGAGAACGTCGTCGCGTTCACAAGCGCCGCGAAGTACACCTCGTCGCCCTTGCCGTCGGTGAGCGCATCCGGTCCCACCACCTCGGCGTCGAATCCAAGCAGCGTTAGGCGGTATTGCGCCGGATCGCCCCAGCTGAGCCCCACCTTCGCCGTCGCTGTCGGCCACGCGGCGGCGGCGGTCAGCACGCCACCTGGCGTGTAGTTCGTCGCCACCGTCCAAGTGTGCGATGCGACCGGAAGTCCGGTCACGGTCTGGAGGCCGCCTTGTACCACGACACCGTTCCCCACTCCGGGTCCGCTGAGCACCGCTTGCGTCGCGCCGCTGGGTAGGGTCCACGACAATTCGACCATCCCCGGGCCGGTCTGCTTGGCGGTGAAGTCGGTCGGATCTTTCGGGTTAAGGACGGTCGGGGTACCGGCGGGCCGCGCGCCCGGAGTCGGCAGCGGGGCCGGGGGCGGAGGTGCGATGGGGGTGATCGTGCCCGTGGGCGT
This sequence comes from uncultured Gemmatimonas sp., assembly GCA_964649225.1. GTDB lineage: Bacteria > Gemmatimonadota > Gemmatimonadetes > Gemmatimonadales > GWC2-71-9 > JABFSM01. The sequence continues at coordinate 1,823 of CAZYPO010000187.1, forward strand.
CGTCGGGGGCAGCGC
>CAZYPO010000188.1:0-1814 GCA_964649225.1 uncultured Gemmatimonas sp.
GCTCGATGTCCGCAGCGACGTGTACGCCCTCGGCGCGGTGACCTACGAGATGCTGACGGGCGAGCCGCCGTTCACCGGCAACACCACCCAGGCGATTATCGCCAAACTCATGACCGAGGAGCCGCGACCGCTTTCGGTGCTGCGGAGGTCGGTGCCGCCGCAAGTGGAAGCCGCCGTACACCGGGCGCTCGAGAAGCTGCCCGCGGACCGGTTCGCGAGCGCGGCGCAATTCGCGGAGGCGCTCGCGGGCGGCGGGACCGGGGGCTCGAGCAGCCGGTTGACCGCCGCTTCGGCGCGCGCCGCTCCCGGGTCCACTCGGTTCCCCCGAGTAACCCTGATCCTCGCAGCCGCCGTGGGTATCGTCGGACTTGTCGCGGGCCTCTGGCTTGGGCGTTCCGGTGCCGCGCGAGCGCCGCGCGCATTGCCTTCCCAGCTCGCCATCGTGACCCCGGGGACCGGGATCGGTATGGCGGGGCTCTCGCGGCAGCTGAACATTTCTCCCGATGGAGAAACGGTGGCGTACTTCGGGAGCGGGACCACGGGCGGGGGACAGGTCCTGCTCCGCCGGCTCGATGTGTCCGCCCCGGTGAGAGTCCAGGGCGCCAACTTCGTCTTCAACCTCCACTTTTCGTCCGACGGCCGCGCACTCTACCTGGACGGTGCTTCGGGCACCGTGGAGCGCATGCCGCTGGCCGGCGGGGCGCGCACGCCGATGCCGGGCGTGGCCGGAAGCCCGTTCCTCGCCTGGCAGTCCGACGGGACGATGTGGATCAACGGAACGAGCAACGAGCTTTTGAGCGTTCCGGCCGGAGGGGGCAAACCCCAAAACCGGTTTCCCCGTGATTCGCTCGGCCGGATGCTCTTCATCCAGCAGTTCCTACCCGGCGAACGCGAGGCGCTGGTGGTCCGATACCCGGCCTCCGGGAATTCCGGAGAGGCCCTGGTGCTGGACGTGGTCACGGGGAAGACCGTTGCGCTGCTGGAGCAGCGGATCGTGGAGATCCGGTACGCGCCGGGCTACCTGGTGTACGTCCTGCCGGACAATTCGATGCTGGCGGTGGGATACGATCCCAAAACGCATCGGGTGAGCGGCGAGCCGGTACGGCTGGCGGCCGATGTCTCCCTCTCGGGCACCGGCATCGCGCAGTTCGATATGGCGGCCAACGGAACCGTGGTCTATATCCCGGCGCAGGCCCGCGCGCTGGTGCTGGTGGATCGCAACGGCTCGGTGAAGCCGCTCACCGACGAGCAGCACAACTTCCACAGTCCGCGCTTTTCGCCGGACGGGCGGCGCATCGCGGTGGACTTCCCCACGCAAGATGGGCGCGATGTCTGGGTCCTCGACCGAGACCAGGGGACCCTCACCCGCGCAACCTTCGAAAAGGATGGGCACGATCCCCAGTGGGAGCCGGACGGCAAAGCGATCGACTACACCTCCTCCAAGGGCGGAGAGCCGGGGGTCTACCGGGCGCGGCCCGGCGTGAATGGCAGCGATTCGATCTTCGCCTTGAACAAGATCGGCTGGACCGGGGTCTGGCTCCCTGATGGGCAAACCATGGTCACCACGGCCACTGACCTGCAGCCGGGGAGCGGAGGCGACGTGGCGTTGCTCCGGCCCGGGAAGCCCGACCCGCTCCAGCCGATCGTGGCGTCTCCATTTACCGAAGGATGGCCGGCGGTTTCCCCCGACGGCAGGCTGCTCGCGTTTGCGTCGGACCAGTCGGGGCGCCCCGAAATCTACGTACGGCCCCTCACCAGCACGGGAAGCCAGGTGCAGGTCTCCCTGGACGGCGGCAGCGAGCCGGTCTGGGGAC
>CAZYPO010000189.1:0-1726 GCA_964649225.1 uncultured Gemmatimonas sp.
CGCGATGGAGGACGACGCGGTATGCCGCCTGGCCAGGGCAGGGTTCGAGCGCTACGAGATTTCCAATTTCAGTCGAGCCGGATTTGCCTGCCGGCACAACCTGCTCTACTGGCGGGGCGAGGCCTTCCTGGGATTGGGACCCAGCGCCCAGTCCTATCTGAACGGGTGCCGCTTCGGAAACGTGGAAGACCTCGAGGCGTACCACCGGGCGCTTGAAGCCGGACGGACGCCGGTTGCAGAGAACGCGCATCTCAGCCCGAAGCAACGCCGGCGGGAGGCGGTCGTGTTCGGCTTGCGCCTCATCGAAGGGATCAACATCGCAGCCCTCCGATCCGGGACAAGGGATGGGGAAGTAGAGGACGAATGGCAGCGTGCGCTCCATCGCCTGCGGGACCAAGGGCTGTTGGAAGAACGCATCGGGTGGATCAGGCTGACCGATCTGGGGCGTCGCTTCGCCGACTCCGTGGCGGTGGAGTTGATGTGAGCTGGCCCGGGTTTGACGGACACCGGGTTAAGGGTCACTGCTCCGTCGTTCGAACTCCAGCGGACTCAGATAGCCGAGGCTCTGATGCAGCCGCTGGCGATTGTAGAATCCTTCGATGAACGCGAAGATGTCCTGACTGGCCTCGTCCCGCGTGTGATAGGTCCGGTGGTGAATCAGTTCATTCTTCAAGGTACTGAAGAAGCTTTCCGCCACGGCATTGTCATAGCAATTGCCTTTGCGACTCATACTCGGCGTCAGGCCGAATGTGGCGAGGCGCTGACGATAGGCGAGGCTGCTGTATTGGGCGCCCTGATCCGAGTGATGAATGAGGCCTGGGCGCACAGGTCGCTGGGTGACCGCCATGGTGAGGGCGTCGAGCGCGAGGTGTTGATCCGGCTTGGCACTCATCGCCCAGCCGATCACCCGGCGGGAGTACAGATCCAGGAGCACCGCCACATAGAGCCAGCCAGCCCGGGTGGGCACGGCGGTGACATCCCCGACCCACACGCGATTGAGGGTGGTGGTGACGAAGCGCTGCTGCAACAGATTCGGCGCGGGCGGGGGGAGCTGATGGTGCTCCACGATGACGCGGAAGCGGCGGGTCCGCCGCGCGTCCAGCCCGGCGAGTTTCCGCAACCGGGCGACGCGATGCCGTCCACACCGGATGCCGACGTCCTGCAAGGCCCGCCACAACTTGATCGCCCCGTACTCTTCCCGCATCTGCCGATGCAGGCGGCACAACACCGGGAGCAACCGCTGATCGGCATCGGCGCGGGCACTCACCGGCCGGTGCCGCCAGGCATAGTAGCCGCTGCGACTCACCGCGAGGGCGGCGCAGAGGCGGGTCACCCGATGGTCCCGCTCATGGTGCTGGATAAACGCGTATCTCATCCGGACTCCCTCGCAAAGTACACGGCGGCTTTTTTTAAAATATCGCGCTCCTCGGTGACCCGAGCCAATTCCCGTTTGAGCCGGACCAGTTCGGCGGCCGGCTCCGCGCATCGGCCGGACCCGGGGAAGGCTCCCCCATGCGCGGCGACGTCTTTCTGCCATTTGTACAGACGATTGCGAGGGACACCCAACTCGCGGGCAATCTCCGCGGCGGGGCGTTGCCCGGCATTGAGCAGGTGGACGGCTTGCCGTTTAAACTCGGGGGTGAAACGTCGGCGCTGGCCCATGGTGTACCTCCTCGGGGGCTATCGTGCCCCCATTTGAGGTGTCCGTCAAACCCGGGCCAGCTCA
>CAZYPO010000190.1:0-1699 GCA_964649225.1 uncultured Gemmatimonas sp.
ATCCAGAGCCCGCCGAACGTCCGCAGGCGTAACACGTTAGCCGTGATGATTCCGCGCTGATTGGAGGGTGAACGCGCGCTGACGCATCGCGCGTAGCTTGCCGCCGATATCTACCCCTTCCGGAGCCAAAGCGCCAAGCAGTCGGCCCGGACCCCCTCGGCGGAAGAAGGTTACTCCATGCGACTGATCACCCTCAGTCTGATTCTGGCCCTCGGGATGTCGTCGGCCCCTTTGGCGATGGGGGCGGCCCAGTCGCCACCGGACACCAGCAAACGAGACAGCGCCACGAAGGTCAAGAAACCCAGCAAGCTCGGTAAGATCGCCAAGGGGTTGGTGGACCCGGCCGCGACCGCCGCCGCAGGGGCAGGGGTGCAATCGGTGCTCGGCAACAAGGCGGGAGGGGTGGCCAACGCGCTAGGGGGGGTGGCTCCGTGCGGAACCGGCTACGGAGTAACGGCTGGCTCGGCGATCGTGGGCGCCGCGAAGGGCATCGTCAAGAAGGCCGCAGACACGGCGCAGGCTGCTTCGGCAGCCCCCTGTGGCCAAGCGGCGGCGATTCCCGGGATGCCGGCAGGCATCCCGGGCATGCCGAACGCGGCGGGTGCCGGCGCGGCGATGGCCGGCGCCGCGCTTGGTGGGGCGCTAGGTGGAGCGGCGCCTGCGGCTTCCCCCCTCGGTGGCATGGGTGGGATGGGTGCGGTGGCGAGCATGACGCCCGTGGGCTTGGCGGTCGGTGCCGCGCCCGGGGCGATCAAGGGTCTCAAGGGGGTGTTCGGCGCCAAGCCGCAGGACAAGACCGCGATGCTGCGCGAGCTCGGCAAGGGAAAGCTCGAGCTCAAGTACGCGAAGTTCATCGAGGGCACTCTGGAGTTCGAGCCCGGGTTCGAGGCCAGCTTCGTGACATTCGCGGAGGCCATCGCTCTAGTCGAAGGCACCTACTACATGCACGTCTCGGCCGAGGCTCCGCGAGAGAAGGGAGCGGCCCCCGACACCGTGCTGTCGCGGAAACGGGTGGCGAAGGTCTGGGCTCTCATGGCGGCCAACGGCGTCTCCGACCAGAAGGTTATCGCGGTGAGTGAGCTTCCTGCTTCGCTGAGCGCGGGCCGGAAGCTTCCCAAACCCGGCGACGTGAAGATCGAGATCATCAAGTTCGAGAAGCAGCCATAAATGCGAATTCAGCGATGGGCGGCAGCGGTTGGGTTCGCCGCTGCGCTCACGGCCGGATGGCCGGCGAGCGCGGAGGAGCAACTCTGGCGAGCCGATATCCAGGTCCAATCGCTCCGGGTGACTCGGCTCGATGCGAATCTTCTGGCGCGGATCGTGGTGTATAGCGACAACGATGACGAGGCCCGGGCGGCGCGAGTAGAGATCCTGGTCCCGGTCGGCGTAGGGATCGTGCGCATGGCCGTGGGGTGCACGGCGAGCGCAGGTCCGCCCGGGGTGAGCGTGCTGCGGGCGCGGGTAACCTGTGAGCTGGGTACGCTGCCGGTTCGGGGCATCCGGGAGGTCTTCGTGATGACCACCATTCCGCCTTCGGGGATTCCCAAGGCCTTCGGAGCCTTCGCCATGAGCGATACACCCGATCCGCGGCCGGGGAACAATTTTGCGGAGGGGACGCTGCGATGACGGAGATGAATATGTCGCTCCAGCGACGCTGCCTTGGGCTCCTGCTCACGACGAGCCTGTTCGTACCAGCGAT
>CAZYPO010000191.1:0-1674 GCA_964649225.1 uncultured Gemmatimonas sp.
CCGTCATCGCCATCGAGAACGTGCGCCTGTTCAAGGAGCTGGAGGCGCGCAACCGGGATCTCACCGTCGCCCTCGAGCAGCAGACGGCGACGAGCGAGATCCTGCGGGTGATCAGCCAGTCGCAGACCGACGTGCAGCCGGTCTTCGACACGATCGTGAGAAGCGCCGTGAGGTTGTGCGACGGACTCTTCAGCACGCTCTTTCAGTTCGACGGCGAGCTGATCCATCATGTCGCCCAGCACAACTACACCCCCGAAGCCCTCGAGGAGATGCACCGCGTATTCCCGGCACGCCCCAGCCGGGCCCTCGGGTCAGGGCGGGCGATCCTCGAGCGCGCGGTTGTCCACATGCCCGATGTCGAGGTCGATCCGGAGTTCCAGCATCAAGGGCTGACCCGCGCGATCGGCTTTCGGAGCGGCCTCTACGTCCCAATGCTGCGGGAAGGCGCTCCTATCGGCGTCATCGTGGTGGCGCGCGCCGAGCCCGGGCCGTTCTCCGACAACGAGATCGAGCTGCTGAAAACCTTCGCCGACCAGGCCGTCATCGCCGTCGAGAACGTGCGCCTGTTCAAGGAGCTGGAGGCACGCAACCGGGATCTCACTGTCGCCCTCGAGCAGCAGACGGCGACGAGCGAGATCCTTCGCGTGATCAGCCGGTCGCAGACCGACGTCCAGCCGGTTTTCGACACGATCGTCAGAAGCGCCGTGAGGTTGTGCGACGGGCTCTTCAGCGCGCTCGTTCGGTTCGACGGCGAGCTGCTCCACTTCGTCGCCCAGCACAACTTCACTCCCGAAGCGCTGGACGAAGTGCGTCGTGTCTGGCCGACGCGCGCGAGCCGGGCCAGCGGTGCTGGCCGGGCGATTCTCGAGGGCGCCGTCGTCCAAATCCCCGACATTGAGCTCGATCCCGAGTACGGGCTTCAACGCTTATCGCGCGCGGTCGGCCATCGCAGTAGCCTCTACGTCCCGATGTTACGGGACGGCGCCCCCATCGGCGTCATCGTGGTGGCGCGCGCCGAGCCCGGGCCGTTCTCCGACAACGAGATCGAGCTGCTGAAGACCTTCGCCGACCAGGCGGTCATCGCCGTCGAGAACGTCCGCCTGTTCAAGGAGCTGCAGGCGCGGACCGGCGAGCTGACCCAATCGGTCGAGAAGCTCACGGCGCTGGGCGAGGTCAGTCACGCCCTCAGCTCGACGCTGGACGTCGAGACAGTGCTCAACACGATCGTCTCCCACGCCAGCCAGCTGGCCGGCGCGGCCGGCTGCTCGATCTACGAGTACGACGAGGCAGCCGAGCAGTTCGAACTCCGCGCGACCCATAACTACGACGCGGAGTTCGTCGAGGCCATCCGGGCGGCGCCCCTCCGGAAGGGCGAAGGGCTCATGGGGCGAGCCACTGAGATGCGCGAACCCATCCAGATCTCCGACATCAGCCAGCCCGGGGCTTACCAGAGCAGCCTCCGGAATACACTTATCCGGTTTGGCTACCGGGCGCTCCTCTCCGTGCCCCTGCTCCGCGAAGAACAGATCATCGGCAGCCTGTCCTTGACCCGGAAAACGCCCGGCGAGTTTTCACCCGAGGTGATCGAAGTCCTGAAGACGTTCGCCACGCAATCGGCGTTGGCCATCCAGAACGCCCGGCTGTTCCGGGAGATCGCGGACAAGAGCCGGCAGC
>CAZYPO010000192.1:0-1670 GCA_964649225.1 uncultured Gemmatimonas sp.
TTCGGGAACGGCCGCACGAACACCTCGGTGCGGCCGGTTTCATCGGACTGATACGACAGCCACTTGCCGTCGGGCGAGAGCGCAATCGCTTCCTCGTCGAATTCCGTCGCCAGCACCGGTTTGGGCGCCTTGTCCGTGCCCAGGCGGAGCCCGGTGATGTTGCGCCCTCCCGCGACGGAGCCCAGCGAGCCCTGACGGAGGATCAGCCCGCGGCCGTCGGGCGTGACCATCCCTTCATCGACGACGCCCTCGAAGAGCAGGGAATCGGAGCCGGCGCCATCGGCGCGGTGGAGATAGAGTCCGCCCGGCTGACGCACCGTCACGAAGCTGATGAAGCGGGAATCGGAAGTCCAGCGCGGCCGGTTGTCCGGCCGGGGATCGAAGGTCACCCGATACGGTGCGCCTTTGGGGAGCGGCTTGACCCAGATGTCATCGCCGGCGGCGGTGGAGAGGCCGATCGCCAGGCGGGAACCGTCGGGCGAGAGCGCCCAGCCGTGATTGTTCGCGAGCGCGGTGAGCTGGAACTTCCAGCTGGTGTCCACCGGCGTCTGCCGCCCGCTCCGGTCCACCCAGACCATCTCGAAGCTGCGCCCGGTCACCGTGCGTCCCCCCACGGCCATCACGAAGGTGCCGCCCGCCGAAATGTGGAACAGGTCCAGCGAAGTCGAGAGATCGGTGCCGACGGCAATCTGCGAACCGAGCGGGATGGGGGTTCCGGTGAGCTCCAGGTGGTCGAGATCGAAGGGGACGGCGAAGAGTCCGCCGTTTTCGCTGTTGTACACCAGATGTCCCCCTCCCGCCGCGACGAACACTCCCGTAGACGCTTTGCGCAATAACATGCGGGCGCGGCTGGTCTTCAGGTCGAGCACCCAGAGCTGGCTATCGGGGCAGCCGAGCGAACACGCCAAGAAGGTCACGCCGCGCCCGCCGGGAAGCGCGGTGGGAGCCAAGGACACCAGCGAATCCGACCGCCAGGCAAGGGAGGGAGCGCCGCCGTTGGCGGACACGCGCATCAAGGCAGCCGCGCCCCGGACCGGGTAGACGATGGTTCCGTCATCGAGCCAGGCAACGCCATAGACCGTTGCGACGCTGTCGCCCACCAGGGGCACCGCGCTGCCACCCCGCAGCGGGAGCTTGCTGAGTCGCCCAGCGGTGATCAGCGCGATCCATTCGCCATCGGGAGAAAGCGTGAAACTCCCGGTTCCGGTCGTGCCGGGAATGGGGGTCGCATTGTAGCTGTCCCGCCGCTTGATCCAGAGCTGGCTGCCGCCCTCGCCCGGGCCGAGATAGACTAGGAACGAGCCATCGGGGGCCGGAATGGGAGCGGCCGCCCCCAGCACCGGGGCCTGCGCGGCAGGCAGCGCCAGACCGTAGCGGATGACCGGCGGCGCCGGCCTCGGGAGTAGCCAGCTCCACGCCAAGGCCGCCAGCAAGAGCAGCGAGGCTCCGACAACGGCTGTGAACGCGCGCCGGGAGACTCCCTGCTGACCGACCCACGCTCCAGCCGCAGCTCCTTCGACCGTGTGGAATGTCGGGTCGCCCAGCGCTTGTGCGAAGGCTGCGGCGGTCTCGAAGCGATCGGCTGGCAGGCGCTCGACTGCCTTTGCCACGGCCGCCGCCACGTTCGCCGGCACCGATTTGCGAAGCTTGGTGACCGGGGCCGCCTCCTC
>CAZYPO010000193.1:0-1659 GCA_964649225.1 uncultured Gemmatimonas sp.
GCGTGCGGCGTACCAGCACGCGCCCGTCGTTGTAAATCGTGAGGCCGGTTTGGGCCCTGAGGCTGGGGACACCCGCAGCCGCCGGTAAAAGCACCCCCAGGGAAGCAAGGATAACGAACCGTTGGGACCACATATTTCTCTCCACGTGCGGCTTGGGGGACTTAGTTGATCGGGATGCGCAACCGATAGGTGAGCACAGCGTCGCCGCGGGGAGGCACCGTGACGCGGAAGCGTACCGCGTCGGGGGGAATTCGCTCGGCCGGGACCGAACTCGTGATGACACTCCATGCGCCCGTCCGCCGCTCGACGACCTCGACGACCTCGGCACTATCCGATCGGTTGGTAAAGGTCACCTTGTAGGTCCGGAGCGCCGCGACCGTCCTGATGTTTATCCCGCCATCGGCCCGCTGGACGGAGTCCTGGGCCATCTGCCCTTCGCCTTCCTCTCGGACCGCCGTGAGGTCGAGCGAGCTCCCCGCCAGCAAGTCGAGGTTCTCACCGGCGGGGGTGTGGAGCACCACGGCCTCTCCGATGAGGAGGCGCTTCCCCTCGGGTGAATCGGAGTAGAGTCGCGCTACTCCGCCGGGCAAGGGGAGGTCCCCGAAGGGAGTTCCCCGACCCCGCTGGACGCGATAGTGCAGCCCCACCTGCGGTGTCTGGCGTCCGATACCCATCGGATTGCCCGTCAGGGGGAGAACTCCCGGAATGGAGTGGATGCGCTCGACCGGCGCTGTCACCGGCCGGAAGAGCTGCGCGACGGTGACCATTCCGGGAATCAGACCGTACCGGCCGCTCAGGCTGTAGAGGTGGATACCGCCGACCTCAAGCATGGTCGGCTCCTGGGCTTCGGCTACGCCGCCGACCACGATTTCCTCGAGTCGATTCAGCGTCAAGGTACGGCGCGGTTGGCGGGTAAACGAGGACACGCGATTGACCATTCCATCGAGCAAAGTGACCTCCGCGCTATCGGTCAGGACCGCATCGGAGCGCAGCGAGGCCGCGCCGTTGATCGCCGCGGTCCCGTTGCGAATCAGCAGGGAGTATCCGGCCGACCAGGCTGCCCCGGTGGTGACATAGCTCAGCCGCAAGCGCTCCAACGGTCGCTGGGTTTCGACCGTCACCTCGACCGTCCGGCCTGACTCCAGAAGCTCCGGTGGGAAGAGAGGCTCGCCGGGTGGGCTCAGGCTGACACCGGCAGTCATCTCGAAACGGAAAGGCGTCCCGTCGAGCACGACTGCGCTGACGGTGTCTCCCGCCGCATCGCGGAAGACCAGCCGCCGCCCGACCGTGCGGCGGTAGAGCTTCGCGTCTTCCGTCACCGAGGGATAGTGCACCTCGCTGAGCACCACGCCCGGGTCGAGCGCATTGAGCGAGCTGGGGTCGTGTTCATCAAGGGAGAATCGCTGCACCGACCGGCCGGCCGGAATGCGGAGCAGAACAGTGGTGGAGACCAGGACCCGCCCATCTCTAAACAGGAGGAGCGCGGTCTGTGCAGGGAGCGCGGCAGCACCCGAGCCGAGGCCGAGCAGCAGAAGGCCGGTGCAACGGGCCTCAAAGTTTCTCATGGCGTACCTCCTGATGGCTTCCGCATGATCTCCATCGCAATCTGGGTCACGATCCGGCGCACCAGAAACATGGTGCCGATGGCGATTCCCGCGA
>CAZYPO010000194.1:0-1639 GCA_964649225.1 uncultured Gemmatimonas sp.
GCGCGAGCCGGGAAAAACCTGGCGCATCGTCGCCGACATGGACAACGGGAATGGCCTCCGTTGAGCCATAGCGGAGTTGACCCCACGTCCCCCGGAGCCAATCTTCCCCCCGATGACCCCCGACCCCAGGCACCCCGTGGTCCACGTCGAGTACCCCAGCTGGACCAACTCCGTGGTGGACTGGGACAGGAGCTACGACTCCGACGAGGAACGGATGCGGCTCGCGATTGCCCTCTCGCGGGCCAACGTCGAGCAGGGCACCGGCGGGCCGTTTGGCGCCGCGATCTTCGAGGCGCCCACCGGCCGGCTGGTTGCGATCGGCATGAACAGCGTCGTCCGGCTGAGCAACTGCACCCTGCACGCCGAGATGGTGGCGTTCATGATGGCCCAGCAGCGGGTGGGCTCCTTCACGCTCAACGCGCCGAACCTTCCGCCGCACGACTTGTTCACCTCGTGTGAACCCTGCGCCATGTGCCTCGGCGCCACCCTCTGGAGCGGCGTTCGGCGGGTCGTGTACGGCGCGGCACGGGAGGACGCCTCGCTACTCAAGTTCGAGGAGGGACCGGTCTTCCCTCAGTCGTACCAATACCTCGAGGACCGGGGGATTTCGATCGTGCGACACGTCCTCCGAGAGGAAGCCCGGGCCGTGCTCCAACTCTATCGCGCCAGGGGCGGGGAGATCTACAACGGATGACCGCGAGCCTCGACCCGGGGCAGTTGTCCGAGGCGTTGGCGGCGCTCCGCGAAGCCAACCTCGAATTTGCGAAAGCCCATCCGGGAGAGAGCCCGGGCCGGCAGCCGGTTCACACGGTGTACGGCGGCGCGCAGCTCTTCGCCTCCGACTCCGTCCCCAAGCTCGGTGCCCTCGCGCTTGGGGCCCTGGACCAGTACGCCCCGGATCCTGCCGCGCTCGGCACCGCGCTCGGCATCGCGAGCCATCCGGCGCTTGCCACAATCGACCTGCGGCTGCGCAGCAAGCTGGCCCGGGAGCCGATTGAAGATTTCCGGATCGACTTCGAGGACGGCTACGGCAATCGCCCCGACGCCGAGGAGGACGCTCACGCCTGCGCGGTCGCCAGCGCGGTGACACAGGGGATGCGGGAGGGGACGCTTTCCCCGTTCATCGGCATCCGCGTCAAGCCGCTGAACGAGGAGCTGCGGGTCCGTAGCATCCGCACGCTCGATCTGGTGCTCACCGCGCTGGTCCGGGCTTCCGGCCTCCCGGAGCGGTGGATCGTGACGATTCCCAAGCTCACCGTCATCGAGCAGGTCGAATACACCGTGGCGGTGCTGCGACAGCTCGAGGGCAAGCTCGGCTTGGCCGCGGGCAGCCTGCGCTTCGAGGTGATGGTCGAGACGCCGCAGCTGATTCTCGATTCCAGCGGGCGATCGCTGCTGCCGCGCCTGCGCGACGTTGCCGATGGGCGGCTGAGCGGGGCGCACTTCGGTACCTACGATTACACCGCGGGAGTAAACATCACCGCCGCCTATCAGCGAATGCGCCATCCGGCCTGTGATTTCGCCAAGCACTTCATGCAGGTGGCCTTCGCCGGTACCGATGTCTGGCTCTCCGATGGATCGACGACCGTGATGCCGGTACCGATCCACCGCCAGGCCGCCGGCGGCCCGCCGCTGACCG
>CAZYPO010000195.1:0-1560 GCA_964649225.1 uncultured Gemmatimonas sp.
TGCCGGTGCCGCACGCGACGTCGAGCACCGACTCCCCCGGACAAAGCGCCAGCCGCGCGATGAATTCCTCGGCGCCGGACGCGAAGCTGCGCGCGATCGGGAGAAAATCGCCTGCGGTCCAGACCGATCTGGCCCGGGCGGTGAGCGGGTCTTCGGACCAGACGGGGACCTCGCCGGCGGCGCCGGGACTGCCGGCGCGGACAATGCTCTCGGATGACATGCCAAACTCTCCGTCAGTGAGTGAATGCGTTGGCCCGGTCAGAACAGCGGGAGCCCGGCGGGTCTGGGCCAGAAGGCCACGTTCCAGAACAGCGAGTAGCCGGTGAACTGGAACCGGGCGCTCGGCGCCGGCGCCCCGGTCGCGCCGAGGCTCGCCCGAGCGAATTCCGTGAGGGCCCCGCCGCCACCCACCACCCACAGGTTTCCGGCAGCATCGAACGCCAGGCCCACCGGAAGGGTCAGGGAGCCGTCGTTCGAGGAAAGCACAACGCGGGGCTCGGGGGACCCGGTGGCGGCGAGCTGGTCCGGACTGAACGCGGCGAGGCTCGCACCGTTGGTGTTGGCCACCCAGAGGTTGCCGGAGGCGTCGAACGCCAAGCCGCTGGGTTTCACCAGCGAGTTGGGGGCGGCGCTCAGGAGAACCACCGGGGCCGGCGACCCGGAGGCCGCCAGCTGCGCGGCGGAGTACTTGGCGAGCGTGTTAGCCCGGCTGTCGGAAACCCAGAGCGAACCGGCGGCATCGAAGGCAATGCTCGTGGGGAGGTCGAGTCCGGACAGAATCACCGCCGGCACCGGGGCACCGCCCGCGGCGAGCTGGGCGGGATCGAAGCGGACCAGGGTGCCGTTGGCGCGATTGGCGAGCCAGAGGCGGTGCTCAGGGTCGAACGCCAGACTGGTAGGACCGCTGAGCGACCCCGCGTTCGGCGCGATCACCGCCATGGCTGCGGCGGACCCCGAGCTGGTGAGGCCGGCGGGCGCGAAGCCGATCAGGTGGGAATCGTCCTGGCTGGCGACCCACAGGTCGCCGGCGGCGTCGAACGCAATACCAACCAGCGTAGCGAGCTCCGCGCTCGGCGTGGTGATCGTGGTGGCCGGGGTGAGAGCCCCGGTGCTGCCCAGCTGGCTCGGAGCCAGGCGGAGGATCGCTGACGGACTCGCGCTGGCGGTCCAGAGGCCTCCGGGCATCGGAGGAGGCGGAGGGTTCGGCGTGGTGTAGCCGGAGTCGTAGGCGCAGCCGGCCGCGATTACCACTGTGAGCCCGATCGTAACCCGCCGAAGATTGAATCGCATGCGGCAGTATACCAATGCGGACTTGGTGGGGCAGTCGGGCAGCGGGCGCTGTTGGCGTCAGATCTTCGGCGCAGCGGCCGTCAGCCGGCGTCCTACATGAAAGGAGTCTCGTAGTCCCGCGTCTTACGCTGCCCTTGCCCAACTCCCTTCGCATCTATCGGCGGTTTGCTGATTTCGGCTTGGATCCCCGACTCCTACTCTTCCGGCGTTCTGAGGGCGAACCTTTGAATCGTGACGTCATCAAGAGAGGGACGGGAGACGATGGTCAGC